>NZ_CEEDFC010000029.1:0-98217 GCF_979254005.1 Variovorax sp. AC103
TGCGCCGAGGAGCGGAGCGTTTCGCGGATCAGGGCTCGCAGCTGTTTGAGCGAAGCGAGTTCTGCGAGACCCCGCGAAACGCGAGCACCGCAGGTTGCCCGTAGCGAAGCGGAGGGACGCAGCCAGCAGGGTCGCCTTTTCTTTGCTTACTTTCTTTTGGCGAAGCAAAAGAAAGTAAGTCGCCTGCCGGGGCGAGACCCGGCCTCGGAAGACAAGAGAAAGAGCAGCGTTCATCTCACCCCTCCTCCGCAAAGCCAAGAAACAAGCCCTCGAACTGCGCATCCAGAGGCAGCCCGGCACTCAGCATCCGAACCCCTTCGACCACCGAAGGATCCCCCAGCCACACAGAAGCCCCCGCCGCAGGCAAAGCAACAACCTCGACGGTGCTCCTCAAGGCCTCGGAGGCCTCGGAGGCCTCGGAAGCCTCTGCAGCAACAAACAACCGCTGCAGCACCGCATCGAACCGCAGCGCATCCAGATCCCCTTCGAGCCCTTCCAACGCAGCCAGCGTCGCAAGCCCCCACCACCGCAGCGCCACGCCCAGCGCCTCGCCCTGCAGCGACGTCCCCGCCGACGCATCCAGCTCCACCGCCAGCGTGAAAGGAAAGTACCGCCCCACCCCATCGACCGACGGCATCAACACCCCGATCCACGCACGCTCGCCCACCACCCGGGGGCCCAGTGCAAAGCACCAGATCGGCGCCTCGAGGTACCGGTCGGTCCAGTCCGCATGCCGCTCCCGAAGCCGCGCCAACCCGCGCTGCAGCCACGCGTCCCACACCGCGCGAAACGACTCGGGCAAGCGCCGGTGCGCAAAGTCCCCCATGCCCGGCAACTTGCCGTACCACCCGGGAAGCTCCGCCGAAACGAAGAGCGAAGAAGAGGCCAGGTTCACAGCCCCTCCGGACAGGAAAACTCCCGCAGTTCGCGCAAGCGGATCGGATGCTGCACGCTGTTCGTCGTCACCTCGAAGCGCGTCTTGCGCGCACCCACCTGGAAGGTGATGAAGAACTTCTCCGGCGCATCGCCCGCCTCGAGCTGCCCGTCGTCCAGCGCACGGAACAGCGCCCACGGCCCGTCCACCGCCGCACCCGAACTGCCCGTGGTCGACGGCGGGCTCACCTGGATGCGCACCTGGTTGCTGCCCTTGGGCCCCGGCCACTGCACCGCCATCGGCACCACCGGCCCGTGCGCGTACTTCACGAGCTGGCCGTCGACGTCGAGGATGAATTGCGTGATGCCCGCGTCCATCTCCACCGGCTTGAAGTCCAGCCGCATCGACGGGCCGCGCCCGCCGCCGCGGAAGAAGATGTCCTTGATGCGCGCGGCGCGCTCGAACTGCGCCAGCGCCTGCGTGGTGACGGCGCCGCGCTCGGCCACGGGCTTGTAGCGCCAGGGCCTGGTGCTGGTGTCGACCAGCGCGGCCAGGCGCTTCTGGAAGAAGTCGTCCATCAGGCCGCCGGGGCCGAACATCTGGCCGAAGTCTTCGGGCAGCACGTCGCGCTTGCTGGTGCCCACGAAGGGGTACCGGCCCGCGATGGCACGCGCGCAGAACTCGGCCACGGGGCGCAGGTCCTGGCTCAGGTTGCCGCGCTCGGCGGTCTGCGCCTGCGCGGCACCCGACTGGCTGAGGTTCTCGACCATCGAGCGCACGGGCTCGGGCAGCCGGCCCGCGTCGGACTTGAGCTTGCCGGCCACGTCGCCGGGCGGCGGCGAGGTGCGGCCCTTCACGGCCGTGTCGACCGCGTTGAGGTACACGTACACCTCGTTGAAGAGCTTGAGCGCATCGTCGATGGGTGCCGGCTGGTTGGGGCCGCCGGCGGTGACGAGGCGGCGCAGCGATTCGAAGCGGTCGTCCACGATGCTCTCGATGCGCTTGCCCGGTGCCACCTGGCGGCCGGGGTCGCTGCCGAACAGGTCTTCCAGGCCCTTGCGCGTGTTGCGCACCGTCTCGGTCGCCTTGCTGACCACGTCCTTGTTGGCGTCGGCCGCAGGGATCAGCGTGGTCTGCCGGACCACCGCGCGCAGGAAGTTCGCGAGCGGGGAATCGACGCCCGAGAGAATGCGCGCGGTCTCGATGTTCTTCTCCAGGCCGGTGGCGCGGATCAGGCGCACGTCGGCCAGCAGCGCTTCCCACTGCTTGACGTATTCCTCCAGGTACAGGCGGCGCACGCGGTCGGTCAGCGCGCCGAGCGCGGCCACGTCGCGCAGGCGGTCGGCCGCGTTGCGGTCCTGGCCCAGCACCCACGGGTCTTCGTTGGCCAGCAGGCCGGTGAGCACCGTCACCTCGTTCTGGAAGCGCTTGTGGTAGCCGTCGTAGGTGAACATGCCCGGCACGCCCTCGGTCAGCGGCTTGCCGCTGATGCGCTCGAACACCAGCGGACCCGAAGGGCCGGTGGCCGTGGCCACGCTGAAAGCCGGAATGTCCTTGGTGGCGCGCTGGCGCTTCAGGCGGCTGAACACGCGCTGCTCCAGCGGGTAGCTCGCGAGCACGGCGCGCACGCTGCGCACCAGGTTCTCGTCCATCTTCAGCGGCGAGCGCGGCGGACCCTGCGCGATGAGCACGTCGAGCTGGTCTTCCAGCGCCTTGCGCTGGTCCTCGGGAATGCCGCGGTCGAGGTTGCGCGACCAGTCCAGCGTGATCCAGGCCTTGAGCGCCTCGGGGTCGAAGTGCTCGGGCTGGTAGAGCATCAGGTAGCTCTTGAGCGCCTCGTAGGTGAACTCGAGGTTGTCCTTCTGCGCGGTGCGCAGCTGGTCCTCGATGCGCTTGGCGATCTGCGGCAGGAAGGCGTCGTTCAGCGCGCGCTGGTGCGTGAGCATGGCCGCGGCGTCGAGCTTGTCGCCCTGGTAGAGGCCCAGCGTCATCGACAGCGGCTCGTCGCCCTGGCGGTTGTCGGGCGTCTTCCAGATGTCGCGCAGGCTCTGCAGCACGGGCGCAACCTCGACCAGGTTCTGCACGCGCGCGGGCAGCGCGGCCAGGTTCTGCTTCGCGGGCTCGACGCGGGCCTCGACCGACTTCAGGTAGTTGAGGTTCTGCAGCGTGCTGTAGCCCCAGGCCGCGAGCAGGCCGACGGTGAGCAGCGTCATCGCGGTGACGCCGGCCACGCGCAGCGTGTGGCGGCGGCGCTCCAGCTTCACGTCGGCGCCGGCCAGGCGCTGCTCGGGGAACACCACCTCGCGCAGCAACGACGTGAGGAAGTAGCTGCGCCCGCTGCTCTTTTGCGGCGCGAGCATGGCGCGCTCGATGCCGAAGCTGCGCGCCAGGCTGCCCATCACGCGGTCGATCGGGCTGCCCTCCTGCGTGCCGCTGGTGAAGTACACGCCGCGCACCCACGGCGGCTGCGCGAAGCGCGAGCCGGTGAACACCTGGTCGAGCAGGTCGGACAGCAGCGAGCCGATGGAGCCGAACTGGGCCGGAAAGCCGAAGATCGCCGCGCGCCGCGTGCCGTCGGTCTCGCGCTGCATGCGCGCGATGAGGCCGTCGTTCACGCGGTTGTGCAGCAGCGCGAACTCGCGGTGGAAGGCCTCGGACAGGCCCTTTTCTTCCAGCTGCACGTTCTCGTCGGCCGGCAGCGTGAAGCCGAAGACCTGTGCGCGCTGCTCCTTGCCGAGGTCGTCGAAGTAGTCGGTGAACCCGTAGAGCAGATCGCTCTTGGTGACCAGCACGTACACCGGCAGGCGCGTGGTGAGCTTGCTGTCGAGCTCGAGCAGGCGCGCGCGGATCGACGCCGCGAGCTGGGTGCGCGCCTCCGGGCCCTGGCTCAGCAGGTCGGCCACGCTCACGGTCAGGAACACGCCGTTCAGCGGCCGGCGCGGGCGCGCCTTCTTCAGCAGGCCCAGGAAGCCTTCCCACGCGCTCTTGTCTTCCGACTGGTGGCTGTCCTGCGTGGTGTAGCGGCCCGCGGTGTCGATGAGCACGGCCTCGTCGGTGAACCACCAGTCGCAGTTGCGCGTGCCGCCCACGCCGCGGATGGCGCCGGGACCGAACTTCTCGGCCAGCGGAAACGAGAGGCCCGAGTTGACGAGCGCGGTGGTCTTGCCCGCGCCGGGCGCGCCGATGAAGACGTACCACGGCAGGTCGTACAGGTAGCTGCCGCCCGAAATCGACATCCAGTCGCGCCAGCCCGGCTTCTTGCCGGCGGCGTGCAGGCGCATCTGCTTGAGCGTGGCGACGGCCTCGCTGAAGCGGGTGTCGAGGATCTGCTGCTCGCCGTTGACCGGAGCGCCGGTCTTGGCGGCGGGCGCTTTCATGAGCCCGTCTGTCAGGTGCCGGCTTGCACGGCGTGCGCGCCAGCGGCGGTACAGCGCGCGCACCACCACGATGAGCACGATGACGCCGATGACGACGGCGCGCACCGTCTCGCTCTCCAGCGGCGCGAGCGAACCGATCTTCACCAGCGGGCCGATCCACCACACCAGCACCGCGACGACGAGCAACGCGAGCAGTGTCAGCAGCAACGGGCTGAACAGGAAGCCGAAGATTTTCTTGATCATTTCGTCGCTCCGGTGGCGGCAGCAACGCGGTCGGGCTCGCTCAGCAGCACGATGTCGACGCGGCGGTTCTTCGCGCGGTTGGCGGGCGTGTCGTTGGCGGCCACGGGCTCGGCGTCGGCCTTGCCGTCGGAACGCATGCGCGCGGGGTCGACCAGGGTGGCGAGCGCGCCCTTCACCGCGTCGGCGCGCGCGGCCGACAGGTGCCAGTTCGAGGGATAGCGCAGCGAGCGGATCGGCTGGTTGTCGGAATGCCCGGTGATCAGCACCTCGCCCTTGACCTCGGCCAGCGCCTGGCCGATGCGGCGCAGCACCGGCAGCGACTGCGACATGGGCTCGGCGCTGCCGGAGCCGAAGAAGGAGTCGCCGCGCAGGCGCACCACGCTGCGGTCGGCCTCGTCGGTCACCGTAACCAGGCCCTGCTTGATCTCGGGTTCGAGAAAGCGCGCCAGCCGCGGCGTCTTCGCCGGCAGGGCGGGCGGCGCGATCTGCAGGTTGGGCGCGCGCAGGCTGGACACCGCCGCATAGGTGGTGTCGGAGCGGTAGTTCAGCGTGAGCCGCAGGCCGAACCATGCGAGCGCCAGCAGCAGCGCGAAGCCGGCCGCGAACACCCACAGCGGCAGCGACTCGCGCAGCCGCACCGTGCCCGCGCCCTGCCCGCGCCAGTGCGGCGAGAGTTCGGGCTCCACGGCGGGACGGTCTTTGGCGATCAGGTCGGCCAGGCGCTGGCGCACCGAGTCGAGCTGCGCACGGCCGTTGTCGACCACGCGGTAGCGGCCTTCGAAGCCGAGCGCGAGCACGCTGTAGATCAGCTCCAGCAGCTGGCGGTGCGTGGGCACGTCCTGCGCGAGCTTGGCGAGCAGCTGGAACACCTTTTCGCCGCCCCAGGTCTCGTTGTGGAACTGCACCAGCAGGCTCTGCTTGTTCCAGCCGGCCTGCACGCCCCACGGGGTGTTGGCCACCGCCTCGTCGAGCGCGGTGCACAGCACGTAGCGCGCGGCCAGCACCGATTCGTTGCTCACGCCCGCGCGGCGCGCGCCGGCGTCGAACTGGTTGACCGCTTCGGCGGTGGAGGCTCGCAGCGCCGGCACGTTGGGCGGCTGCGCAAGGTGGCGCAGCTTGGCCGTCAGCACCAGCAATTTGCCGGCGGCGGAGACCAGCGGATTGAGCAGGCCGAGCTCGCCGACCTCGGCGGCGGGCGTCGGATCGGCACCGCCGAAGAACGGCGCGCTCGCCGGTGCGCTCGGCATGCCGCCCGGCGTGCGCGGCTTGGGCTTGATGACCGTGCGCTCGGACTCGAACGCCGCAAAAGGATCGGGAGGTGTGCTCATGATGGCTCCACGCTGAGGGCACCAGTTCGTGAAACACCGCGGAACCGGCTTTGCCGGGCCGCTGGTGTTGCCCCCTGGAAGGGGGTTGGCGTAGCGACACGAAGTGCGCGAAGACTGGGGGTCATGCTCTTATCGCCCAGAATGCGAGGTCCAGGCCAGGGAAGTCGCCCGCGATGTGCATCGCGATGCCACCCGACTGCTCCAGCTGGCGCCACAGGTCGCTGTTGCGTGTTTCGAGCTCGAAGTAGTTGGCACCCGTGTGGAACGGAATCTGGCGCGGCGCGACCGGCATCGGCGTGAGCGTGACGCCCGGCAGCGCCAGGTTCACGAGGTCGCGTATCCGCTCCACCGGGCCGATCTTGACCTGCGTGGGAAAGCGCGCGCGCAGGGCCTCGCTGGTCATGTTCGCGTTCACCGCGAGCACGAAGGTCGCCTTGCGCTGCAGTTCCACGTCCGTCACCATCGCCACGCGCACGCCGTGCTTGCGGTCGTGCAGTTCGATACGGATGGCCGACTGCTCCAGCACCATCGACAGGCTGCGGCGCAGGTCGTCCATGACCGGGCGAAAGCTCAGCGCGAGGTCGTCGTGGATGTACGGGCCGAAGCGCGCCACGCGGCGCGAGTCGCGAAAGCTCGACAGGTCGCCCGCCAGCGCCAACGCGTGCGCGAAGAACCGCTCCGGGTGCAGCATCGCGCTTTTGGCCAGGTGCGCGAACACGGCTTCGTTGCGGTTCACGGCCTGCAGCAGCATGAAGTCGGCGATCTCGGCCACGCCGCCGGTGCCGCCCTGCGTCATGCGCCCGGCCAGCGCCTCGCCGCGCTGGCGCAGCAGGCCCAGCAGTTCGTCGAGCCAGGCGCGAATGACCGCGTGGCCCGCCACGTCGAGCAGCGGCGGCAGCATGGCGCGCTCCAGCTGAACCTGGTTGTCGACGCGGCGCTCGACCACGCGCACCACGCCCAGCGTGGTCCAAGCGTCGGTGGCTTCGCCGGCGCGCATCAGGCGCGTGTGGAGCTGGCCGAGCTGCAGCATCGCGGTGCGCTCGCCGGCGGTGTTGGAGTCGGGCACCTCCGACTCGAGCACGCGGTGGCGCACCAGCTCTTCATAGTCCTCCGCGTCGGCCTCGCGCGCGCCGGCGCGGCGCAGCGGCAGCGCAAGCACCACGGCCTCGTCGCGCATGGCGGGGGGAATGTCGATGGGCTCGGGCAGCGGATCGACCGCCGGCATGTCGAACACCGTGCCGTCGCCGAAGATGCCGACCGCGCGCACCAGGGCGAGCTTGCCCAGCGTGAGCGCGGCGGTGTCGATCTCGAGCTCGGCAAAGCCCCAGGCGTACGGGGTGGTCGAGCGCAACAGCACATGCCGCGCATGGTCGCCATGACGCTCGCTTTGCTGCAGGTGCTGAGGCTGCAGCAGCATCCCCTCGCTCCAGACCACTTTGGTTCGCCAACTCATCCGCACTCCGTCAACGGCAAGGGTGCCTGAAAAGAAACACGAAGTTTCCGGCGCGGGGGGCGGGAGGCAAATCCGCCTAAAGGTCTAGGCGGGGGGTTTTGGAGGTACGGCGAAGGGAGTAGGAAGCGCTCAGCGCTCAGCGCCCGCCGAAGCCCGCAGCGTCTCGACCTGCTGCGCATAGACCTTCTCGATGCGCTGCAGCCGCTGCTCGCGCGCCGCGTCGTTGACCCACGCCGCGGCCATGGCGCGCTGCTTGCCGAGCTGGTACTCCAGCCGCGCTTCCGGCAGCAGGGCGCTGTCGTCGGCCGCCACGTAGCCGTAGGCCGCGCGCAGGTTCTTCAGCACCTCGCGCTCGGCGTCGCCGCGCGCGCCCTTGGCCCTGCCGTAGCCGGTCAGGAAGTTCTGCAGCTTCGCCTGGAACTCGGGCGGGTAGTTGCGCCGCACCACCATCGGCGCGCCGGGCGGCGGCTCCGACTGCCAGATCACCTGCAGCCGCTCGGCCTCCACCGGGAACTGCTGGCGGAAGCGCTCCAGGTCGGTGGTGTTGTTGGTGGCCACGTCGGCGTCGCCATTGGCCACGGCCAGCGCGGTGGCCTGGTGCGTGCCGACGAACTCGCTGCGAAAACGCGTCTCCATCTCGATGTGGTTCGGCAGGAAGAGCTGGCTCTGCGGCACGATGAAGCCGGTGACCGAGCGGCTGTCGCCGCGCGCGAGCCGCCATTTCTCGGGCTGGGCGAGCATGCCCTCGAGCGAGTTCAGCGGGCCCGCCTTGCGCGCCAGCAGCACGGCGCGGTGCTCGGGCACGCTGGGGTGCCGCGCGATCTGCGCCACCACCTTCATGCGCCGCTGCATCACGGCGTCGAGCGCCATCTTGGCCGACAGGAAGGCCATGTCGATCTCGTCGCGGCCGATGGCGCGGTCGAGTTCCTCGTACGACGGCACCGAATAGGCGCTCACCGGAATGCCCAGGGCGCGGCTCATGTCGGCCATGAGCGGCGTCCACAGCGCGCGCGACTCGACGGTGCCGCCCAATGGCAGCACGCCGAAGCGGATCAGCCGGGTGGAGGCCGGTGCGGACTTGCCGGGGGTGTCGCTCTTCTCGGGCTTCTGGGCCGCACCCTGCGCCATGGCAGGCGACATGCCGGCCCACCACAGGGCCGCAAGCACCAGCAGCCCCGCGCACCGGCGCCATGCGGGCTTGGTCAAGGCGACACGTCCTGCAGCACGCCGACCTGCTGCGCATACCCGCTGTCGATGCGCTGCAGGCGCGCCTCCCGCGCGGCGTCGTTCACCCATTGCGCGGTCATGGCGTTCTGCCGGGCCAGCTGGTAGGCCAGCTTGGCCGCGGGCTGCAGCGAGCTGTTGTCGGCCGCCACGAAGCCGGCCAGGTCGTGCAGCGACTTGAGCACCACGCGCTCGGCGTCGCCGCGCGGGCCCTTGGCGCGGCCGTAGCCGGTCAGGAAGGCCTGCAGGCCCTTGCGCAGCTCGGGCGGGTACTCGCGCCGCACCACGATCTGCGCATGCGGAATCAACTCCGACTCCCACAGCACCTGCAGCCGCTCGGCCTCGGCCGGAAAGCGCAGCTTGAAGCGCTCGAAGTCGGCGGTGTTGTTGGTGGCCACGTCGGCCTCGTTGTTGGCCACGGCCAGCGCGGTGGCCTGGTGGGTGCCGACGATCTCGCTCTGGAAGCGCGTCTCCATCGCGATGTGGTTCGGCAGAAAGAGCTGCAGCTGCGGCACGATGAAGCCCGACACCGACTGCTTCTCGCCGCGCGCCAGCCGCCAGCGCTCGGGCTGCGCCAGCAGGGCCTGGAGCGAGTTCAGCGGCGGCGTCTTGCGCGCCAGCAGCAGCGCGCGGTAGCCGGGCAGGCCGTCGTGGCGCACCACCTGCGCCACCACTTTCATGCGCCGCTGGGTCACGGCGTCGAGCGCCATCTTTCCCGACAGGAAGGCCATGTCGACCTCGTCGCGCTGGATGGCCTGCTCCAGCGCCTCGTACGAGTTGACCGACAGCACGCTCACCGGGCGGCGGATGGCGCGGCTGAGCTCGGCCAGCAGCGGGTCCCAGTCGCTGCGCGACTCGAAGGCACCCCCGAGCGGGAGGATGCCGAAGCGCACGGCGGTGTCGGCGGCACCCGCCTGCGCGCCGGCCCACAGCGGAACAGCCAGCCACAGCAGCAGCGCGAGCACGGCCTTGCGCGAGGTGCGCAGGGCACGGAAGGCATCGGTGAAGCGGCGCGCGAAAGGCTGCATTTTTGAACCGGAAGACCCATGAACCCGACGGCTGCCGGGACCGGGCAAAGTCAAAGCGGCTGCAATTAGATAACAAATGCAAACTTTTTCGGTGATGTTTTCATGTCTTCCCTGTGACGGTGAACCCCCCTAAGCTCGGCACCCATGCCTGCACTGCCCCCATGAACTGGAACTTTCGCGTCCTGCGCGGCCTGGCCCGCCTCACCTTCGCGCAGCAGCTGATCCTGCTGGCGCTGGTGCCGGCCACGCTGGCCACGCTGGCGGCCATTGCCGTGCTGACGCGCCAGCACCTGGGCAACCTCACCGAACTGATGCGCGCCAACGCGCAGACGGTGGCGATGCAGGTGGCCACGGTGGCGCAGGCCCCGCTGGCGCGCATGGACCGCCGCGCGCTGCAGCGCACCGCCCAGTCGGGCACCTACCAGCCGCATGTGCAGCAGGTGCAGATCTGGACGGAAGACGGCGAGATCGTGGCCAACTCCGAAACGGTGGACCGCGCGCGCGGCGAGGGCCTGCAGGTGGTGGTGCCCATCGTGAGCGACGACGGCCTGCACAGCGGCAAGGTGATGGTCGAGATGAGCCTGGCCGCCGTGCAGGGCGCGCGGCGCTCGGTCTGGCTCAACGTGGGGCTGGTGCTGGCGATCAGCCTGGTGGGGGTGGGCCTGGCGGGCTGGTGGGCGGCGCGGCGCATCAGCGAGCCGATTCGCGCGCTGGGCAAGGCGGTCGACCGCCTGGGCGCGGGCGAAGATGCCAGCGTGGCCATCGAGGGCATGTCCGAGGTGCGCCACCTGCAGCACGGCTTCAACCAGGCCGCGCGCGCGCTTGCGGAAAGCCGCGGCCTGCTGCAAAGCCGCATCAACGAGGCCACGGCCGAGCTGGCCCGCAAGAACGCGCAGCTCGAAGTGGCCAGCCAGGCCAAGACCCGCCTGCTGGCTGCCGCCAGCCACGACCTGCGCCAGCCGCTGCATGCGCTCACGCTGTTCTCCGACGGCCTGGCCAACGGCGAGACCGACCCGGTGAAGCTGCAGCGCATCGGCCACATCCGCGAGTGCGTCGATTCGCTCGACCGGCTGTTCTCCGAGCTGCTCAACCTGTCGCAGCTCGACGCCGGCGTGCTGCAGCCGCAGTGGACCGACTTTCCGCTGGACCGGCTGTTCGACGAGATCAGCCGCAACTTCCGCCCGGTGGCCGAGCAGCAGGGCCTGCGGCTGGTGGTGCGCAAGACCGACGTGTGGGTGCGCTGCGACTACGTGATGCTCTCGCGCATCCTGAACAACCTGGTGTCGAACTCGCTGCGCCACACCATCGACGGCGGCGTGCTGATCGGCGCGCGGCGCCGCGGCAAGGGCGTGCGCATCGACGTGGCCGACACCGGGGTGGGCATTGCCAGGCAGCACCAGGCGCGGGTGTTCGAAGAGTTCTACCAGGTGGAGCCGACCGGCCGCCAGGCGGCGCGCGGGGCGCGCGGCATGGGCCTGGGCCTGGCCACGGTGCAGCGGCTGGCGCAACTGCTGAACACGCGCGTGGAACTCAGCTCCACGCTGCACAAGGGCACCTGCGTGCGGGTGCTGGTGCGCGCGGCCCAGGCGGTGCTGCCTGCGCCGGGCGCCTCGCCGGCGGCGGCCGCCATGGTGGAGGAGGAAAGCCTCGCGAACGTGCGCATCCTCATCATCGACGACGAGCGCACCATCCTCGAAGGCCTGAGCGTGGTGCTGGCCAACTGGGGCGCCGAGGTGCTGGCTGCGCAGACGCGTGCCGAGGCGCTGGCGCTGGCCGACGCCTGGGCGCAGCCGCCCGAGGTGGTCATCAGCGACCTGCTGCTGCAGGGCGGCGACAGCGGGCTGGACGTGATTGCGGCCCTGGAGCGCCATCCGCGCGGCATCGGCGCCGACACCGCGCGCCTGCTGGTGACGGGCGAGACCAAGCCCGACCGGCTGCGCGAAGTGGCGAGCGCGGGCATCACGGTGCTCTACAAGCCGGTGTCGCCGCGCGTGCTGCGCCAGGCCATCCAGGCGCAGCGCGCGGCGACCGGGCAGAGGGCGGACATGCCGGGCGGCAGGCCGGTCGACCTGCCTGCCGGGGTGAAGGTAGGGGCGTAGGTAGTCCGTCGGACATAGGCCGTGCGGCTGCCGCGCTGTGGAATTCATCACGCGGGCAGGCCCTCGCGGGGCCTGACATAAGCCCTCTGCCTTATCGCGCGATGCGGGGCCCGTCCGTACATTGGACCATCGCCCCTTGCTGCGAAAGCAGTCCATGCCCGTCGCCTTGAACCCCGTCCTGTCGCCCCTTGCCGCAAGGCCGAGCCGCGCCGTGCACACGGTGCTGGCCGCACTGGCCGTGAGCGCGGCCTGCCTGGGCACCTGCGCATCGGCCACCAGCCTCACGGTGCTGATGGGCGACGACGCCGCGGCGTCTTCCGAGTTCGTGCAGCAGCTGCGCGCGGACCAGGGACCGGACGGCAAGTTCGACCTGGTGCGGCTGTCCCCCGGCGGCGCCGAGCCGCAGCCTGCAGCGGAAATCGCGGGCTCCGACATCGAACGCGCAGCCAACGCCGGCGTGCGCACGCGCGGCCTGCGCGCCGCCGCCGACGCGCCCCTCACCATGGCGGTGGGTCCCGCCGCCGCCCGCGCCGCCGTCGAGCGGCCGGGCCAGGAACCGCTGGTGCTGGCGATGCTGAGCCGGCTCGACTACGAAACCCTCAAGGCCAGCAGCCCGGCCCTGCGGCGCGGCGACCGCCGCGTGGGCGTGCTGCTGCGCGACCCGGCCATGGCCGACCAGCTCGCGCTGATCAACGCGGTGCTGCCGCAGAAGCACCGCATCGGCGTGGTGGCCACGCCCGAGTCGGAGCCGCTGGTGCGCGAGCTGCAGCGCGCCGCGCAGGGTGCGAACCCGGCGTGGGACGTGCGCGTGGAATACGCGCCGGACGCGAAGTCGCTGGCCAGCGCCTTGCGCCAGGTGGTGCCGCAAAGCGATGCGCTGATGGTGCTGCCCGACCTGATCGGCGACAGCCAGGCGGCCACGCTGTCGGTCCTGCGCGCGGGCGCGGGCGCGGGCCTGCCGGTGTTCGGCGCCAGCGAGGGGATGGTGCGCTCTGGCGGCCTCGCCGCGGCGGTCTCCACGCCGTCGCAGCTCGCCCAGCAGGCGCGGCTGCTGGGCCAGAAAGTGGCGAGCGCGGCCGGCAGCAACACCAACAGCAACAACAACGCGCCGTTGGTGGAAGCGGCGACGCCCGCCACCGTGCGCGTCAACGCCACCGTGGCACGCGGACTCGGCCTGCGCCTGCCGGAGGAACGGGAACTGACCGAGCGGCTCGCGGCCCCGCGATGAGCACCCCCCCGCTCACCGAAGGCCCGGTGCCCGCAGGGACCGCCGGCGCCCACACGCTGGTGGTGCGCGGCAACCTGCAGCACGACCTGTTCCGCCTGGGCGTGGTGCCGTGCGCCGCGGTGGCGCTGGCGCTCACCGGCTGGTTCACGCACAACCGCCTGCAGACCCTCGAAGCCGCGTTCGACGCCGAAGGCCAGGCCGTGGCGCGCCAGGTGGCGGCCATGTCCGACCTGAGCCTCTATGCGGGCGACCTGCCGGCGCTGCAGAACGTGGCCAACGCCGCGCTGCGCGGCGGGCAGGTGACGCGGGTGGAAATCAGCAACAGCGCCGGCGTGTACGTCACGGCCGGGCCCAGGACCACGTCGCTCGCACAGCTGCGCATGTTCACCTCGCCGGTCACGCTGCGCGAGGCTTCGCGCGCCAGCGCCTTCGCGCCCGCGGGCTCCACCGCGGCGGGCGATGCGCCCATCGGCCTGGTGCAGACTTTTCGCGACACCACGGCCTACACGCGCGAGCGCAGCCGCTCGCTGTTCGCGGGCGTCGGCATCGCGCTGGTCGCGCTGCTGGCGGCATGGGCCTCGGTGCGCCACATGGCGCGCACGGTGGCGCGGCCGCTGCGGCGCGTGTCGCGCACGGTGGCGGCGCTGGAGTCGGGCCACTTCGAGGTGCGCTGCGGCGTGGTGGAAGGCGGCACGCCCGGCACGCACGAGGTCGCGACGCTCGCGCACGACATCGACCGCCTGGCCGAGCGCCTGCAAAGCAACCGCCGGATCAGCGAGGAGCGCGTGCGCGAGGCCACCGCCGTCGCGCTGCAACGCATGGCCGAGGCGGAGCAGGCCGCGCTGTCGCGCGCACGCTTCCTGGCCGCCGCCAGCCACGACCTGCGCCAGCCGCTGCATGCCATGGGCCTGTTCATCGACGGCCTGCTGCCGGGCGCCTCGCCCGCGCAGCGCCCGGCCGTGCTGCGCCTGCAGGAGAGCACCGAGTTCATGGGCGTGCTGCTGGACGACCTGCTCGAGATCTCGCGGCTCGACGCGCAGGTGCTCACGCCCTCGATCGCCAAGGTGTCGCTGGCCGCGCTGTTCGACCAGCTCGACGCGCAGCACGCCGCCACCGCCGCGGAAGCCCGCGTGCGGCTGCGCTGGAGCGACCGCGGCCTGGCCGTGCGCACCGACGCGGCCATGCTGCAGCGCATCGTCGGCAACCTGGTGGCCAATGCGCTGCGCCACGCACCCGAAGGCGGCACGGTGCTGGTGGCCGCGCGGCGCGCCGCCGCCCGCCACCCGGAACGCCCGCAGGACGAAGTGCGCATCGAGGTGCGCGACAACGGCGTGGGCATCGCGCCCATCCACCAGGGCCGCATCTTCGAAGAGTTCTACCAGGTGGCCAACACCGAGCGCGACCGGCGCCGCGGCTTCGGGCTGGGGCTGGCCATCTGCGCGCGCATCGCCGCGCTGCTGGGCACGCGCATCACCGTGCGCTCGGCGCTGCAGGCCGGCAGCACCTTCGCCTTCACGCTGCCCGCGGCGCGCGCCGCCGACGTGGTGCCGCCCGAACCGCCGCTGCTGGCATCGGCGCCGCTGGCAGGCCTGCGCTGCCTGGTGGTGGACGACGACCCCGCCATCCTCGACGGCAGCCGCACGCTGCTGGCGCAATGGGGCTGCCAGGTCGAATGCGTGACCACCGGCGCGGAAGCCATCGCGCGCCTGGGCACCGCCGACACCCCCTACGACGCGGTGCTGTGCGACCTGCAGCTGGCCGGCGAAGGCGACGGTGTCGACGTGATCGACGCCGCCAAGCGCCTTCAGCCCGACGCGCTCGCCGTGCTGGTGTCGGGCGCCACAGGGCCCGAGGTGCTGCAGCGCCTGCGCCACGGCGGCGTGATGCTGTTGACCAAGCCCGTGGCACCGGCCAAGCTGCGCGCACTGCTCACCACGCGGCGGCACGCGCACGTGGCCTGAACAGCACACCCACCGATTGCAGGACACCACACGATGCTCGACCCTGCCGCCCTGAAAGACATCCGCCCCTTCGTTGCCACGCCCAGCTACACCGGCACCCTCACCAGCGACTACGTGCGCAGCCTGCTCGGGCTGGTCAACCTCGCGTGGCGACACGGCTTTGCGATGCAGACGCGCTTTCTGGACGGCGACAGCCTGATCCCGCGCGCGCGCAACCGGCTGGTGGCGGAGTTCATGGCCGACGAGCGCTGGACGCACCTGTTCTGGATCGACGCCGACATCGGCTTCGAGCCGGAGGCCGCGCTGCGCCTGCTGCTGGCAAACCGCGCGGTGGTGGCCGGCGTGTATCCGCACAAGAGCGACGGCTGGCCGCGCGAGGGGCTCGCTCAGCCGCTGCCCGCGGGCAGCACGCGCGAAGACTTCGAGGCCCGCCACGCCGTGTTCCCCGTGAACCTTGGAGGCCCCGGTGCGGCGCAGGCGGCCCAGCGTGTGGATGCCGACGGCTTTGCCCAAGTGCTGGACGCACCCACCGGCTTCATGCTGATCGAACGCAACGTGTTCACCCGGCTTGCGCAGGCCATGCCCGAACTGCGCTACACGCCGGACCACATGGACGACGCGGCCGCTGCCTCCCGGGCGCACCACCGCTTCTTCGACGTCTGGGCCGAACCCGGCAACGGCCGCTACCTGAGCGAAGACTTCGCCTTCTGCCGGCGCTGGCAGTCGATCGGCGGGCAGGTGTTCGTCGACACGCGCTCGCGCCTCACTCACACCGGCACGCGCACCTACCGCGGCGACTTTGCGCGCTCGCTGGCAGCGGCCGCAGGGCCGGCCTGAAGCAGCGCCGCCAGGTCTTGCGGCAGGCTCGCCATGTCGTAGCCGCGCTCGCCATCCACGGCGGCGAGCCGCAGCGCGGGGCCCTCCTCGGCCAGGTAGTCGTAGCCCGCGGCCTGGAAACGGCCTTGCGGGTCGAGGCGGCGGTACAGGTCGCGCCGCGCGAGGCGGTCTTCGCGCCGGATCATCTTCAGGTGGTAGAGCCGGTAGTAGCTGCGGTACATCACGCCGTGGCGCGCCACGGCGTCGGGGTACCACGGCCCGTGCAGCGCGGGCGCCTGCTCGAAGCCGATCTGCTGCGGAAGACGGAACAGGCAGGCGCGCGACTTGCGCCCCCACGGGCCATCGACCCGGAAGCGGTCCGGCGCGTCCCAGAGCTCGCGCATCGCGAGCGACAGGCAGGACAGCTGCGCCTCGGACAGCGAATCGACGATGGCGTGCAGGTTGTCGAGAAAGAGCGTCTCGTAGCGCTCGTCCGCATCGCACGCCAGCACCCAGCCGGCCCCGTGCGCGCGGGCGCATTCGAGCAGGCGGCGGCGGTTCTCGGGCTCGTTCCACGCGTGCGGTTCACCCGGCATCGCGGCGCGCGGGTTCGACAGCAGTTCGAGCAGCTTCAGCTCGCGTTGCGCGATGTGCGCGGTGCCGTCGGTCGAGCCGTCGTCCAGCAGCACGAAACCGTCGACGTGCGCGCGCAGGTGCGCAAGGCATCCTTCGAGCAGCCGCGCCTCGTTGTGCAGTTGCATCACGCAGACGATGCGCGGGCGCGCGGTCAGGCGCTCGCGTGGCACCGCGCTGCAACGCGGGCAATGGAAGGGGGGCGCGGGCTCGTGGTGGACCATGCGCGCGCAGATCTCGCACTGCAGGCGCGAGCCCATCGCGAACACCGGCGCGGGGCGCAGCCAATCCGGCACCGCTTGCGGCGCGAGGTCGGGCGGGTGGTGCGGTTGGTGCGGGTGGTGCAGCGCCGGCGTGTCCTTGCGGGCAATGCGCGCGAAGTCGCGGCCCCAGTCGCCCGTGGCGTCCCCATTGGCGCGCGCGGCCTGCGGCGTGCACCGCGCCCAGTCGTTGTCCAGGTCGAACAGCTCGCCGCCGTCGCGCGCGTCGAACGACAGGTGCAGCAGCTTCAGTTCCGCGCAGGCCTTCAGCTGCCACCCAGCCATTTCCAGGCGCACGCGAAAGTTGTCGTCGTCGCCGCCCCATTCGGCCAACGACTCGTCGTAGCCGCCGACCGCATCGAAGGCCTCGCGCGCGCAGCACAGCGAACCGTAGAAGGTGCGCAGGTACAGCGCATCGGGCACCGCGTGAGCAAACAGGGTGCGCAACGGCGCGGCCATGTCCTGGCCCGCTCCCTGCGCTTCTTGCAGCGCACCGAAGCGCGCAAAGCCCACGCGGCCTATTGCCACGCCGCGCTCGCCGGCCATGGCCGCATGCAGCGCGATGGCCGGCGCGTCGCCCACGTAGGCCGACTCGGGCGAATGCACGAACACGAAGCGGCCCGCGCTGTGCCGCACGCCCACGTTGATCGCACAGCTGGGCGGGCGCCACGGGTGCGGCCGGTCGTTGACCACCAGCGTCCAGCACACCGAGGGAAAGCGCGCGAGCACGCGCTGCAGGCCGCTCTCTTCGGCGTTGTCGTCCAGCGCAACGACCACCTCGATGCCGGGGCGCGACCAGCTCGGCGCATGGAGCGCCACGACGCGCTCGAACTCCGCCAGCTTGCGATAGAACGGCATCACGACGCTCAGCCACGGCCTCGCGCCGCCGCCCGCCGTCATGCCGCGCCCCGCTGCAAAGGGCCACTGCCGGCGCCCCCGCCGGGAGAGAATGCCCCACGGACCTGTGTCATCACGCCATCATGAACGGTTGCTTCATCAATCTGCAAGACAGCACCGCGCGCCGCGCCACCATGGAGTCGCAGTTGCGCACGCTCGGCCTGACGGGCATCGCCCGCTTCGAGGCGATCGACACGCGCGGCCTGCCCGCTTCGGCGGCCCTGCCCGACGCGGCCGTGAGCCCGCGCGAACACGCCTGCTTCGCCTCGCACGTCCAGGCCATCGAGAGCGCGCCGCCGGGGCGCTTCTTTCTGGTGCTCGAGGACGACGCGCTGCTGAGTCGCGCGCTGCCGTCCCTGCTGGGCCGGGAAGAGGCGCTGGCGCAGCTCGAAGGCTTCGACCTGGTGTTCCTCGAATGCCTGCCCAGCATTGCCGCACCCGGGCTGCTGGCGCTCTGGCAGGCCCTGCGCAAGCACGGCCCCCACGATGCGGCTGCGCCGCGCGATGCGATCGGCGGCATCGAGGTGCTGGACGCGCGGGGCCTCTACAACTGGGGCGCGGTGGCCTACCTGGTGACGCCGAAGGGCCTGCGCACGCTGCCCGCGCTGCTGCGCGAAGCGCTGGCCGCGGGCCCGGCCCTGGCCTTCGACATGACGCTGAACGCGCTGGTGCACGGCGAGCGCATCCGCGCGGCGGTGCTTGCGCCGTTCCTGGCCACGCCCGCGCTCGAAAGCCATGCGCAAAGCACCATCGGCGACCGGCCGCGCGCCGCGGAGAACGATGCGCTGGGCGGCGCGCTGCGGCGCCTGTTCTTCGCCGGTCCGGTCGACGGGCTCGAGGCCCACGTGGCCGCCTACCGCCATGCGCCGCTGACGCCAGACCCGCAACTGCGGCTGCTGGCCGACCTGATGGCGCAGTTGTTCGTCATCGCGGCGCGGCCGGTGGAGTGAGCCCGCCGGCTCAGAAGTCCGAGCAGCCGTTGCGCCGCTCGGTGTTGACGCAGCTCAGCAGGTTGGGCCGGGAACGCACGCGCGACCACTCGCGCGCCAGCACGTCGCCGGCTTGCGAGGCGCGGTCGCCGTCCAGCGGGCCTGTCGCCAGGCAGATCGGCGCCTGGCCGATGTTGCGGTCGTAGAGGTAGGTCGAAGGCATCTCGCGCACCACGTCCACCGAGGGCAGATCGGGACGCTGGAACAGCGGCACGGCAGGGCCCGCATCCACGCGCAGGTTGCCCGGCACCACCTTCACCGCATAGCCTGCGGCCGAAGCGAAGGCGCCGTCGATCAGGTAGTTGCCCGCCGGGCTGAAGATGTTGGCGCTGGTGCCCGGCGCGCCGCTGAAGCTGGACGCGCCGTCGCCCAATATCAACCCGATCACGCTGTACGTGAAGCTCGGGTTCGGCGCGCCCTGGGGCCGCGCGGCGTTGTCGATGATCACGGTGGCGGTCGGTTGCTGCGCGTAGATGAAGTGGTTGCCGCCCGCCGGCACCGTCACCGTGCACAGGCCCAGGTAGGCGCAGTGGTACAGGTTGGGCAGCGTGCCGGTGCCGGCGAGGCCGCCGCGCGTCTCGCCCACCCAGGTGTCGGCCCAGATGCGCCACGCGCCGCCGCCGATGGCGAAGCTGCCCGGGTTCTGGAAGCGCGCCGCCGCCACCAGGTCGGTGCCCGTGCCGGCCACCACCGCCGTGGCCAGCGTGAGGTCGTCCGCCAGCGTGCGCACGAACACCGTGCCGGCCGCCATCGACGCCACGCCGCTGGGCACCGCCTGGTTGGTGGCCGCGTCGAAGCCGGTGACGCTCAAGGCGCCGAGGGTGACCGCGTTGGCGTCCACATAGCCGAAGCCGCCCGCGGCGCCGCCGCCCACGGTGGCCACGTCGTTCGCCGGGTTGCGCAGGTCGACGTCGCCCTTGAGCGAGCGCGCGAGCAGGCGGTTGGCGGCGATGGCGCCCGCCGCCGATTGCGCAATGTTGCCGGCCGACAGCAGCCCCACCTGCGACGCACTGATCGCGCCGTTGACCGCGATGTTGCCGCCCCCATCGTTCTGCAGCGTCAACGCCCCCGGCGTGGCCAGCGCCCCGGCCACGGTGATGTCCGCCGCATGCGTGCTGCTGCCCGCCACGATGGTGGGCGCGCCGAGCCGGGCGAACTCGGCGCCCGACACCGAGAAGCCGCCCGTGCCCGCGCCGCCGAGGACGATGGGCGTGGCGGTGGCGTCGGACACCGCGAAGTTGCCGTCCATGCCGCCCGGGCGCAGGTCGATGGCGCCGGCCGCGCTCACCGGCGCACCGATCACGATGGCGTCGGTGCTGCCGTCGTTCACTGCCCGCAGCACCACGTTACCGCTGCCCTGCACCACCGGCTGCGCGCCCGGCACGGTGGGCGAACCGCCGGCCTCGATGGCGACGCCCGTGCCGCCGTTCTGCGAACGGCCGGTGATCTCGATGCCGCCGCCGCCGGTGGTGACGAGCCGCGCGCCGTTCTCCAGCCGCACGCCGCTGTCGCCGCCCACGGCGGGCGCGGTGGCGTCGTTGTTGAAGTTGTAGCCGCGCAGCGCAATGTTGCCGCTGCCGGTCGTGAGGGTGCTGCCGCCGTTCACCAGCACGCCGTGCGAGCCGGCAAAGGTCGACGAGGGCTGGCGCCGCGCCACGCCCTGCACCGTCACGTTGCCGCTGGTCGTCGACAGTGCCGAGAGCACGCGGCCGTCGGTGATGACCACGCCGCTGTTCCAGTCCGCCGAGCTGCCGCGGATGTCGATGGCGCCGGTGGAACTCGCGATCTGCACGCCCGCCAGCGTGACGTTGCCGCCCGCGATCTGCACCGCGCCGCCCGCGCCGGCGTCGCTCTGGCCCACGCGCGTGTCGATCTGCGAATCGACCAGCGTGACATAGCCCGTGGGCGCGCCCGCCTGGCCGCTGTAGAGGGTGACGGCGCCACCGCCGGTCTGCACCTGCGCGCCGTTCATGCCGATCTGCCCGCTGGTCGGCGTGCCGTCGCCGCGCGCGGTCATCGTGACGCTGCCCCCGCGCGTGTCGATGCTGCCGTTGTACGTGATGCTGCCGGTGGACGCGGAGGGCGTGCCGTCGGGGTTGACGCCCGCGTTGAACACCACGCTGAGCGGCCCGCCCGCGCCCGACGAGCGGATCGTCGTGCCCACGCCGTTGGCCTGGATGCTGTTGCCCGAGTCGAGCTCGAAGCTCAGCGGGCCGGCCGCGGCGGTGTAGTCGATGAGCACGTCGTTGGCCAGCGTGATGCTGCCCGCGCCGGCGCCGCCGGTGCCTGTGGTGATCTTCACGCTCGAGCCGCCGTTGAGCGCGGCGTTGATGTCGCCGTCCTGGATGGTCGAGTTCGCCAGCGCGTCGAAGGGGTTGGTCGGCAGCGTGCCGCCGCCTGCGCCGTTCACGATGGCCACCGCGAAGGGATCGACGAGCCAGGTGCCGGCGGTGCCCGCCGGCGCACCCGTGTTGACGCGGATGCCGGTCAGGTCCAGGTTGCCGGCCGAGGTCTCGACAAAGCCGCCGTTGCCGCCCGCCGCACCGCCACGCGCCGACAGCGAGCCATGCGCGCGCAGGCTGTTGTCCGCCAGCAGGCGGATGCTGCCACCGCTGCCGGTGGCGGAGGCACTGTCCGCCAGCACGGACAGCCCCGGCGCCACCGCCAGCATGCCGCCCGTGCTGTCGCTCGTGCGCGTCGATGCCACGAAGCGCACGTCGCCGCCGGCGCCCACGCCGCGCGCATCGGCAAGCGTGCCGGTTGCATCAGCAAGCCCGCCTGCGTAGATGTTGCGTCCGGTGACGGTGATGGCGCCACCCGCCACCTTGTCGCTCGCCGTGCTCAGCAGGGCGTCGGCCTGCGTGCCGCGCTGCAGCAGCACGTCGCCGGTGCCGCCGTTCACCGCGATCTGCCCGCCTTCCGCGCGCAAGCCCTGGCCGGCGCCGCTTGCGCGGATCCACACGGCCGCAGGCGTAAGGCCTTCGTCGATGCCGCCGGGCTGCGGCAGCGGATCGCCGTTGAAGTCGAACGCCACGCCGGCGCTGCCGGTGGTGCCGACGACGTCGATGCGCCGTCCCTGCCCCGCCGCGATGCTCGAATCGCCCACGGTCACGCCGTGCGAGGCATCTATGGTGGACGAGGCCGACAGCTTGCGGAACGCGTCGTTGGCCAGCAGCGCGCCCAGGTCGGCACCCTTGCCCTCGATGCGCACGTTGCCACCGGTGGCGATGTCGGTGCCGCTCACCGCGACGCCGACCGGCGCCGCGCGCGACGACCAGCTTGCGACCCCGTCGCCATCGGTCCATCCGCGGGTGGCGCCGCGCACGGTCACATCCGCGCTGGCCGATGCGATGCGGCTGCGCGCTCCCGGGATGCCGTCGTTGAACGACTGGCCGATCGCCACGCCCGTGCCGCCCAGCCCGCCGACGCCGTCGATCGTGATGCCGCCGCTGCCGCTGAGCACCTCGGTGCCCGCAAGCAACACGCCGACGCTGCCGGAGTAGGTCGAGCTGGACACCACGGTCCCGCCCTGTCCGCGCAGGCTGATGGAGCCGCCCAGCGTGCAGCTGGTGGCGCCTGCTTCGCAGGTCGAGATGCGCCCGCCCGTCACCTGCACGCCTGCGCTCTCGAACTGCACGCCGCTGTAGGTGTCGTCGGTGTAGCCGATGGCGCGCCCGTTCTGCGCGTCGCTCTGGCCGTAGAAGCGCACGTTGCCGCCGCGGGTCTCGATGTTCGCGCCGGTCAGCACGATCGGAGCGGCGTGCAGGCCGGACAGGCTCGCGATCGGCATGTCTCCGGCCGGCAGCGGCGCACCGAACGCGTCGGCGTTGAAATCGACATTCAGGGCGCCGGCCTTCGACTGGATCGCCGAGCGCTCGGACATGGCGATGCCCGTGGCCGAATCGACCCGCAGCGAGGCGTTGCCGCCCTCGTTCTTCACCACCTGGGCCGCGGTGTCGAACACCACGCCCAGCGCTTCCTGCCCGCCTTCGGCATTGCGCGCGTTGCTGCCGAGCACCACGTCGGTCGAGCGTCCGAGCGCATCGCCGACGGCCTTGTCGCTGACCTGGCTGGAGGCCGCGCCCCCGGCACTGAGGTAGCCGCCCGCGTCATACAGCGGTGCGGCGGGCGTGACGACGATCTGCTTTTCGGACTGCAAGGTCCACCGCCCGTTGGCGCCGCCATGGGTGCCGCCTGCCGCGGACACCGAGAGGTCGCTGCCGACCTCGACCGCATTCGCACTGGTGAGGATGGTCCCGCCCTTGCCGCTGCCCGAGCCCTGTGCCGACAACTCGCCCGACAGGTGCAGGCCCAGCACGGTGGCCGGTGGCACCTCGTTGCCCACGCCCGGCAGCGCCGCGTAGTTCGCCGCTTCGATGCGGATCTCGCCGCCCGCGGCATTGCCGGCGCTGCCGTCGGCGCGCAGCGTGGCGCTGGGCGCCACCGACAGGCCTGTGAGGGCCGCGAGCCGCACCGTGCCGCCGCCGGCCTCGCCGCTGGCGTCGAGCGTGGCGTTCTCGACGCGCACGCGGCCCGCGGCCACGTCGATGCGCCCGCCTGCCACGGCACCGGCAGACGTGGCTTCCAGCGTGCCGCCGACGCGCACTTCGTTGTCGCTGCCTGCGCTCAGCACGATCTCGCCGTTCTTCATGCCCAGCGAATGGGCGCGCACGGTGCCGCTCTGGTTCACCACCAGGTCGCCCACCGTGGTCGACTGCCCCACCAGCACCACCCGACCGCCGTTGGCCTGCAGCGTGCCGCTGTTGGTCACCGCGGCCTTGGTGGCCATCGAGTCCGCCAGGATGTGGAGGCTGGTGAGGCCGTCGCCCCCGATGTCCAGCGTGATCTTGCGCCCCGAGGCCAGCGCCACGGTCTGGCCGTCGGCGGTGATGGTGCCGGTGGCTTCGTTGCTCACGCCCGCACCCATCAACACCACCGGCCCGCCGCTCGCCGTGATGTCGCCGAGGTTGCGCACTGTGGTGGTGTCGGCGTTGGCGCGCTCGAAAGCCAGGCTGGTCTTGCCCTCGAGGAAGTTCGCGTCGCTCGTGGTCATTGCCAGCGTCGAGGCCAGCAGGCCGCCCACGTTGACGCTCGCCCCCTGGCTGAACAGCACGCCATTCGGGTTGATGAGGAACACGCGGCCGTTGGCGGTGAGTTGGCCCGCGATGGTCGAGAGCTCGCCGCCGGTCACGCGGTTCAGCAGGATGCTCGACGGGCCCAGGGCCTGCTGGATGTTGACCGCGTCCTTCGCGCCAATGGAAAAGCTGTTCCAGTCGATGATCGCTCGCAGCGAGCCCTGCGTGATGCCGAGCGCCTGGCCGCCGCGCGGCGCGACAGTGGTGACGGGGTTGACCGTCACCATGCCCTGCGTCGCGAACATGCCCGGCTGGTAGCTCGGCAGGACGACCTGCGCCAGCGCGGGTGCCATGCCGATGCAGGCCAGCGAGAAGGCCAGCGGGCGCAGCGTCAGGCACAGCGGGTTGTGCGGCGGGTTGTGCGGCGGATGGTGCAGCGGATGGCGGGATGAGCGTGTGCGTGGCTTCATGGTCAGAACGCCTTTTGAAGCTGGACGTACAGCCGCGGGCCGCGGCTGCCGCCATCGGTCTGCGCCCGCGGCGTGCCGTCGCGCCATGCCAGGGTCGCATTGATCGAGAAATTGCCGGGGCGCGACCAGCTCATGCCGATGCCATAGCCGCGCAGGCTGCGGGAGTTCTCGCCGTCCGCCGGCGAGGGGCGGCGCGCCAGCTTGCCGCGCGCCGCGTCGTAGAAGACGAAGGGCGTGAGCTCTTCGTTCACCGACCAGCGCCATTCGACGGTGCCGATCAGGCCCTGGTCGGCCAGCAGTTCGCCCGAGGGGTAGGCGCGCACCGCGCGCGCGCCGCCAAGCGCGAGCTTCTCCGACGCGTCGAGGTTCTTGCTGGCCCACTGGCCGCCGACGGACAGGTACAGCGAATGCTGCGGCACGATGGCCTGCAGGCGCGACAACTGAAAGCTCAGCTTGCTGAAGCCGCCCTCGGTGCGGCGCCCGCCGAAGGCCTGGTCGTCCGCCAGGCTCTGCGGGTCGCGGATGGACAGCGAGCCGTGGTACAGAGTGCCCGAGCTCGCCCAGTAGCCGCCGCCGAGCACGTCGTCGCGACGCTCCCAGGTCCAGCCCAGGCCGAGGCCGCGCACGCGCTTCTTCGAGTTGAATTCGAACGTGCGGATCTCGTCGTTCAGGTCCTTGCTGTCGGCGCTCAGGCGCAGGAAGAGGTTCTGCTGGCGTTGCCGGATCAGCGGGTAGTTGAGCGACACATCGAACACGTTGGCGCGGCCCTGTGCCTCCAGGTCGGCGAACTGCCCGCCCAGCTCGTAGCTCACGCGCGCCAGGCCCACGCCGGCGCGCAGCCCGCTGGTGCCGATGGGCGCCTCGTAGGACACGCGGCCGAACTGCAGCGCGTTGCTGTTGGAGACCATCACGCGCGCGTCCAGGTTGTCGCCGATGCCGAACGGGCTGAGCCAGCGCGCGGTGCCGCCCACGCGGTAGCGGCCCGACTCCTTGGTGCCGTGGTTGTCGGCCTCGCCGGTGAAGGCCCAGCGCGGCGCGGCCGTGACTTCGACGGCCAGGTCGGTGGTGCCGGTCTGCCCGCCTTCCTGCAGGCCTGACGACACCTTGATGCCGGGCTGGTCGGACAGCAGCAGCATGGCGCGCTCGTAAGCCGGTGCGTTCACGGCCTCGCCGGGTTGCAGCGGTGCAAGAAAGCCGCGCACGCGCGCCTCGCCGATGGGCGCATCGGGCGCGACGACGACGTCGACCTTGCCCAGCCGGCCTTCGATGACGCTGATCTCGACGATGCCGTCGCGCACGGTCTGCACCGGCACCACGGCCTGCGCGAGGAAGTAGCCGCGCTCCTTGTAGCGCGCGGTGATGGCCTTGGCCAGCGCTTCGAGGTCGCCGAGCGTGACGTCGCGGCCGATGTAGGGGCCGGTGATGGACTGCAGCTCTTCGTTGCTCAGCGCCTTCACGCCGTTGAGCCGCAGGTCGTTGAGCGTGAACGACGTGCCCGCGGGGCGCGGCGGTGCGGGCAGGCTCTGCGGCGCCACGGCACCGGTGGCCTGCGCGAGCGGCCGGCCGCAGGTGCCGCACGGGTCTTGCGTGGTCAGCAGTTCGGTCGTGTCGCCAGCGTGCGTGCGCTGGGCGGCGACCAGCAGCGTCGCGCCTACCAGAACGGTGACTGCGAGGGCGATCGGCGTGGACCGTTGGCTGAAGCGCATGTCGGTGACCATGGCAGTTCTTCTTTTTCGGGGGGCGGGCAACATGTGGTCAGCTCCCCACGGTGAGGCGCCAGTTGCCGATCAGGTTGAACGGCGCCCAGAAGAAGGGGTGTGACATCTTCGGGTCCTTCAACACGGCGAGTTGCCCGGCCTGCATCGCCTTCTGGATGTCGCGGCCCTTCGCCAGCTCGCCGTAGAGCGTGCTCATCAGCACCGCCGTTGCGTCATCCGACACCGGCCACAGCGACGCGATCAGGCTGGAGCTGCCGGCCGAGAGGAACGAGCGTGTGAAGCCCAGCACCTCGTCGCCCTGCGCGATGCGCCCCAGGCCCGACTCGCAGGCCGACAGCGTGACCAGCGCGGTGCCGTCCATCGGCAGGCCAAGGATCTCGTGGGCTTCCAGGAAGTTCTGCTTGCCGCCCTCGTTGGCCAGCAGGATGCGCGAGTACAGCGGATCGACCGCGTCGGCCTCCGCATGCGCCGCCACGTGCATCAGCGGCGAGCGCGCGGCCACGTCGCGGAACTGGGTCTTGGTGGCGGCCGCGCCCATGTACACCGTGTTGCGCGGGAACAGCTGCGCGAGCTGCTTCACCTCGGTCTCGGCGCCGGGCAGGTCGTACTTGTCCTCGATGCGCGGATTGCCGAAGGCCACCAGCGCGGCGTTCACGCGCGGCGTGCGCTGCGCCAGCTGCACCGCGATGCTGATCGACGGCGCCACGGCCACCGGGTGCGTCTCGATGATGTAGCGGCCGTCCAGCCGCAGCGCCTGGAACGGCAGGTAGTGCAGCGGGCCGTGCGGCACCACGATCAGCCGCTGCCCCGGCACCAGGCCGAGCGGGCCGAGCAGCGCGGCGCCCAGCTTGTCGGCGTTGGCGATGGCCGTGCGGCGCCCGCGCACGATGGAGTTGCGGAAGGTCTCGACCAGCTCGGTGAGGTCGTCGCGCTTCACCGCCACCGTCTTCTCGGCGATGCCGTCCGGGCTCACGATCCACACCACCAGGCGGTCGGGCAGCGCGTGGAACTGCACCACGCGCTCGTCGGGCGCCAGCGTGCGCTGCAGCGCGGCAAGGTCGATGGTGGTGGCGGCCTGCTCGCTGATCTTCGCGCGGCCGCGCACCGCGTCGAGCAGCGCGCGCGAACGGCTGTGCTCGCTCACCTCGAAGGCCTGGCGCGCATCGCCCGCGTCGCTGTAGATGGCCACGCCGCGCTCGAACACCGACTGCAGGTCGGAGAACAGGCCCATCTTGAATTCTTCGCTGCGGAACTTGGCACGCACCTTGTCGACGTCGCCCAGCGCACGGCCCACGGCCTCGGCGGCGGCCTGCTTCTGGCCCAGTGCGAGTTCGCTGCGCGCCACGCCGTCCCAGGCCCAGAGGCGGTAGTACTCGGTGTCGGCGCCGACCTGGCGCGCGGTGAGCGCGCGGTACATGTCGCGCGCCTCGCCCGGCTTGTCCTCGGCCAGCAGCAGGCGTGCGCGGGTGCGGTCGAGCAAGGCGGTGAGGGGGGCATCCTTGGGCTGCGCCATGGTGCCGAGCACCTGCCGTGCGCGCACCGGATCGCCCGACTCGATCAACGCGTTGACCAGCGAGGCCTGCACCAGCGGTGCGTAGCGCGCCGAGCTGTTGGCCAGCGCCTCGTCGTAGCTGAGCACGGCGCCCGCGAAATCGCCGCGGCGCGTGCGCACGTCGCCGATCACCTTCTGCACCGGGCCGACCACCAGCTTCGGGTCGCGGGCCGGGTGGCGCAGCGCTTCGCGCGCGAACTCCTCGGCCTTCTCGAGCTGGCCGGAGTAGCTGTAGACGATGGCCAGGTCCCGGTTGGCCATGGCCAGCAGGTTGGGGTCGTTGGTGGCGCCGGCCAGGTGCAGCGCCTTGCTGGCGGCACGCACGCTCTGGCGAAACTCGCCGGCCTCGGCCAGTGCGACCGCCTGGCTGCAGTACTGGTAGCCCGAGAGCTTGACCGCGTCCTCGCCGTACAGCACGGCGCCCTGGCTGGTCAGTGCCAGCAGGTTGTCGGTGTCGTCGAGCCGGGCCTGCTCCATGCGGTTGCCTGCGGCCTCGGCGTTCGACACGGCCTGCGCCGAAGGCTGCTGCTGCGCCCAGGCCCACGGGCCGAAGCCCATGGCCAGCAGGAACGCAAGACCCAGTTCGCCAGCGACACGCGCACGGCGAAGCGCCGGGCGCGCACATCCCCATCTCGAAAACCAAACCATTGCACCCCCGCACATGGCCCATGTGTGCCCGCCGGAGGCGGGCCGCCGGCGTCGCAGAAGTGCGCGCCGTTCAGGCCTCGTGGGGAAAGTCTAGGAGGGGGTTCCTGCGGCGGCTATTCGCAAGAAGGTCTAGCGCAAACGGACTACGACCCGGATCGGAGAGTTGACTTGTCAATGTCCAATACGTCACACATTGCGCGTTGAATTCGCAGGGACAGGCCGATTCCTGGGCGGGGTGACCATTGTTAGCAGTGTGAGTGGATGGGTTCTCGCAAACTGCGCGGCTTCTTCTCCTGTCACGGAAGACGCCGATGCCCCGCACGCTCACTGTTCGCGCCAGCGCGATCCCTCTTTTTCTTGAACAGCCTGCGCTGGAGCCCGTTCGCTTGTCAGGGCGCGAGGGCTTGAACTCATTGTTCGATTACGAGCTATTGCTCAAGACCCCTGATGCGCTGAACCTCGGCGCCAGCGGCGCGATGGATTTCGATCTCGATGGATTCATCGGCCGCGAGATCTGCTGTTCGGTCCAGCTCGATGGTGCGGGCCAGTTCGTTGCCGGCATCGTGGGTGCGTCGATCGGCCATGTCGGCGCGGGCGTGCGCCAGATCAACGCCCTGATCACCGACGCGTGCCTGCTGGGCGAGGAAGGCCGCCATGTGCAATACAAGCTCACGCTGCGCCCCTGGCTTCACCTGGCCACGCTCACCACCGACTGCAAGATCTTCCAGAACAAGACCGTCGTCCAGATCCTCGATGAACTGCTGGGCGGCTACGACTTCCCTGTCGACAAGCGTCTGATCGAGAGTTATCCGATACGCGACTACCAGGTTCAGTACAACGAAAACGACTTCGAGTTCTTCAGCCGGTTGTGCGAGGAATGGGGCATCAGCTACTTCTTCGAGCACGGCGAAGAAAGGCACCGCCTGGTGCTCATCGACAACATGGGCGCGTACAAGAAGAACGACAGCGCCGCCTACCAGGAGGTCGAGTACCACGCGCCGGGCTGGAAGATCGATGCCGAGTACATCCACAGCTTCGTGCCGTACCACCAACTGACGAGCGGGCGATACACCAGCCGGGACTACGACTACACGCGACCGAGGGCCGATCTGGGCGTTGGGCGCAGCGACCCGCGTCCGACCGGGCAGGCTGACGCCGAGGTCTACCAATGGCATGCGGACCAAGGTGGCAGCCACTGCGCACAGCCCAAGGCAGGCAGTGCCGAGCCCAACGACCCGCAGGGCGAAGGCCGCCAGTTGGCCCTGCTGCGCATGCAGGCCCTGCGCACGCACGGTGCCCGGGCCAAGGCCAGTGGCAATCTTCGTGGCATGGTTCCGGGCTGCAGCTTCCAGCTCACAAATCACCCGCGCGAGAAGGCCAACACCGAGTACCTGGTCCTGGATACCCAGCTCCTGATCGAAGACGTTGGGCAAGACAGCCAGATCCGCGATGCCGCACCCGGCAGAAAGCAGCACTGGAAGGTCGAGGTCGATTTCACTGCGCACCCGATGGCCGAGCCGCTGCGTCCGGCGCCCACGCAACCCAAGCCGTTCACCCGCGGTCCCCAGTCTGCACTGGTGGTCGGGCCGCCCGGGCAGAACATCTGGACCGACGAACTCGGCCGCATCAAGGTGCAGTTTCCTTGGGACCGCATCGGCCAGAAGCACCAGCACAGCACCTGCTGGATACGGGTGTCGAGTCCGTGGGCGGGCAACCAGCTGGGTGGCATCCAGATTCCGCGCATCGGGCAGGAGGTGATCGTCGATTTCTACGGCGGCGATCCGGACCTGCCGATCTGCACCGGGCGGCCTTACAACCAGAACAACCTGCCGCCATGGGCGTTGCCGGGCCAGCAGGCGCTGTCGGGTTTTCGAAGCCGGGAGCTGACCGAGGAAGGTGGCAACAGCGCAGCCGGGCGCAGCAACCACCTCGCGCTCGACGACACGGCCGGCAAGATCCAGGCGCAGCTCAAGAGCGACCACCAGCACAGCCAGCTGAGCCTGGGGCACATCACGCGCATCGAGGACAACGCGGGGCGCAAGGACCTTCGGGGCGAAGGCCTGGAACTGCGCACCGATGGTCATGGCGCCATTCGTGCCGCCCAGGGTCTGTTGCTCACCACCGAGGGGCGAGCCAACGCCAGGGCCCACATCACCGACATGGGCGAAACAGTGGCACGGCTGACAGAGGCCCGCGAACAGCACGAGGGCTTGTCCGGATCGGCGCTGCAGGCCGAGGCGCATTCCTTGGGAGATCAGGACGAAGTCACCCAGGCCCTGAAGGCGCAGAACGACGCCATCAAAGGCGGCGCCCCGGCAAGCAAAGATCGCTTCCCCGAGCTGGCCGACCCGCATCTCGTGTTGGCCAGCCCCGCAGGCATCGAGACCACCACGTCGCGGTCCACCCATATCGCCAGCGCCAAGCACAACGCACTGACCAGCGGAGGGCACACCAGCATCTCCGCAGCCCAGAGCTTCCTGGTCAGTGCCAAGCAGGCGGTTCGGCTCTTTGCCTACCAGGCAGGGATGAGGCTCTTCGCATTCGGGGGCAACATCGACATCAAGGCGCTCAAGGAGAGCATCAACATCCTGGCCAAGCTCGATATCGTTCAAGTCGCCAACCGAATCACCATCACCGCCAAGGAGGAACTCGTTCTCAATGGCGGCGGAAGCACGATACGCCTGAATGCCGCAGGCATCGAAGATGCCACCTCCGGCAAGCATGTGGAATACGCCGCCGCGCACAGCATGGTCGGGCCGAAGAACGCACCCACCCGGTCGGCGAGTGGCATGTCGAACCTGGACCTCAAGGAAAAAGGGGCGCTGAGCTTCGTGCTTCTTTCGCACGCGCAAGACGGCCGGCCTCTCGGCTTGGAGCCCTACACCTTGTACAAGGACGGCGCGAAGGTGGCCGACGGCATCACCGATGCCGATGGGCGAGTCCTCATTGAAGACCATCAGAGCGATACGGGCTCCTACAAGGTGCGCCTTGCCAACGGCAACGAATACGAGTTGCCCGTCAGGGCAGGAATTGAATCCGACGATGACAGGCTCGCTGCCTCCGGGTATCGCGCGGCTCACGGTGAAAACAGAAACCGGATGCAGCACTACCTGCGGCACCGCGACAAAGAAGGCAACTCATGAGCGACCCGCGACCCGTGAACGACACCCAGCACACATCGACGGTGCCTTTGTGCACTGGCACAGGCACCGCCATCGGCAGCGCGCAATGGCTCCTGGAGAAGAAGGGCGAGGACGAGAAATCGCCGGTACTTCAGCACAACAATCTGCGCCTCTACATCTGCGGCGAAGAAACTTTCAAACAGATCGCCGCCGACATACGAAAAGCACAGCACAGCATCGACCTCGTCTGCTGGGGCTTCGATCCGGCGATGGAGCTCACACGCGGCACGGCCGACCACTGGCCGCGCGGCGAAACCTGGGGCGATCTGTTGCTGGGCGCTGCGCGAGGCGATTTCAACAATGGAAAGCCGGTGCAGGTGCGTCTGCTCGTGTGGTACGACTTCATTGGCAGCGCCGCTGTGAACAACATGCCGGGCTACAAGTCTGAGTCGCTCTATGAACACAGCAAGCCGGGTTTGTTGTTTCCTCCATCTCCTTCCTTGCGTGATCGACGGGAAATATTCAATTCGCATTGGTACAGGGATGTTGTGGCGGGACGCCAAAACGCCCTGTCGCTGCGCACGCGCGGCGGCGTTCATGCCGACGTGATGGCCAGTCTGCAGGGCGAAGCGAGCGCCAAAGGCCTGGGCCGCATCGAGCGCCTGGGCTTCGAGTACCTGGCCACGCATCACCAGAAGACCATCGTCATCGACTACGAGGGCGAAAGGCCCTGCGGCTATGTGCTCGGACTGAACTCGGTCACCGACTACTGGGATACCACGTCACACAAGTTCGACGACCCCCGACGCGGCAAAAGCTGGGAGGGTGCGAACGACGCAGAGCCCGGGCTCAAGCCCTACCAGGACTACGGTTGCCGTATCGAGGGCGAAGTGCTGGCGGTGGTGTGCAAGAACTTCACCGAGGCTTGGAACAAGGCCGGAGCCAAAGGCAAAGGCGCGGGCAGCAACGTGAACCGCAAGTTCGATTTCAAGGCGACGCCTGCGAACCTGACCAGGAACTTGGTCGCTCCGCGCCAGAGCGCGCAGATCCTGCGCACCTTGCCTGCCGAGGACGGCAGCGAGAAGTCCATCCACCGCCTCTATGACCACGCGATCAGCTTTGCGCGCCACTATCTGTATGTAGAGAACCAGTACTTCCAGCACGCTGACTGGGTCAAGGAACTCAAGCGCCTGCGTGCGGAGCAAGTCGCAGGTTGCCAGAAAGGCAAGCTCGACATGGCCGACGTGCCCAAGCTGCATGTGATGGTCGTGACGCCCACGCCGGAACGCGCGCAGATGGTGCCGCGAACACACAACACCGTGACGGAGCTGGGGCATGGTTCGTCCATGCCCAATCAGGCGAAGATGGTGGAAGAAGAAATCGCGCGCTACGAAGCCGTGCAGGAAGCCCGCAGGCGAAGCAAGGATCCCCTCACGATTCCACCGCCGGCTCCCCTGTCCAGCATTGCCCAGGCCTACAAGGACGCGGGCGGCGGCAAGGACGATGAGACGGCACGCAAGGAGCTGGAGGGCCAGTTCGCCATGCGCACGTTGGTGGCCAGCCTGTGGACTTTCGATCCGAATTGGCAGAGCAAGCAGAAAGACGACCTGGGCAGGCTCAAAGAGTGGAGCAGCACCTCGACGTACGACAAGAGCGGGCAAGACATCAGCCTGAACCGCCAACGCATCAAGAGCATGAGCGACAAGCTTTACAAGGCGCGCTATCGCGAGATCTACATCCACAGCAAGCTGATGATCATCGACGACAGCATGTTCACACTGGGCAGTGCCAACCTGAACCTGCGCAGCTTTGCGGTGGACAGCGAGATCAACATCGCAAGCGACGATGCGGTCACGGCTGCGAATCTGCGCGAGCGGGTGTGGGGGCAGCATACCGACGGGAAGTTTTCGGGGGGGAATGCGACGGATCAGAAGGTGATGTTTCAGACGTTTCAAGATTGGCACAAGGAGGCCAGCACCAACTTTAAGAAGAAAGTCCGCGGCGAAACTCCGTCCTGCTTTCTTGTCGCATTCAACGACGAACGCACAAGCACCATTCGCTTGGGTTAATCACCTTGAAGCTACTCCGTATTTGCAACACCGCTCAGCCGCGCGCAGCAGCCGCAGCGCTGTTTGTTCTCTTCACCCTGACCGCCTGCGCCATGAATGATCTTCCCCGCAACATGAACCTCAAGGCCTTCAACCCGCACCGGCTCGATTTCATATGCATGCACGAAGCGTCCAAACTGCCAGCGATCACGAACGAATCGGAAATGCTGTTCCAGCAAGGTATGGCGGTGACCAGCAACGAACTCTGGCCCGACCAGCGCGACTACAAGAAGGCGGCTCAGCTTTGGGAGCAGGCCGCAGCCGAGGGCCATTGGAAGGCCGCGATGAATCTTGCGGGCTTGCTTGAGCGCGGCCTGGGTGTGCAACGGGATACAGAACGAGCAGTGCTGATCGTTGAAGGATTGATGAAACAGGGGGTGCCGAGCGCCTTCGACAAGATGGGCACCTACCACCGGCGCGGCATCGGGGTCAACCCGGACATCGATCGGGCTTACGGGTTCTGGCAACTTGCAGCGGACATGGGTAATCCCGCGGCGCAGACATATCTCGGCAACAAACTCGACGCCGCCTATGACGATTCACAGATGGGCGTTTGGGGCAATCGCATCGTGGGACTCAAGATGTTGGAGTGCGCGTTTGCGCAGGGATTTGGGGAAGCAGCGTACAGGCTTGGGCAAACGCTGGATATCGACAAAGACTATGACCGGGCGCTCGTTGTCCTTCACGAAGGCGTGAAATTTGGCAGCAAGGACGCAGCTGGCTACTTGTCGTCAAGCTTTAGAAATCAGGATCCGCTTACCAGCAACTTGATTGATCAGGCTCGTGCTGAGCGTTACAGCACGTTTTACGAGGCCCTCGAGCTCAACCCAGACCTTCGTCTCCCAAATCTCGACAAGGTCCTTCCCCTGCCGCCCGCTGCGCTGCCCTTCTGGGACGGCAAACGCGCGACGTTGATCGACGCAGCGAAAGCGGTCATCGTCAAGCAACCAACGCCCGCCACACCAGGGGCCAACCGCACCGGCCGTGCACACATTCCTCAAGGCTACGTGCTGGCGAGCAACGTCACATTGCCGCCCGGCGAGAACGCCTGCGACAGCCACGGCAGACCATGGGGTTTCACAGCCAAACAGCACGCTCACTTCACCGGCTACTGGCAACCTCGGATCGATGTGGTGCGGGGTGACTGGCAACTCGACTGGAACGCAGCACAGGTGCCCACGCATTTCAAACGCGGCGAGGCCCTCCCCGATCTGGCCGAACAAATACCCCCAGGGTATGGCGCGGTGACCTGGCACTACAAGGGCATTCCGGTTCAGCAAGCCTTGTCGATCAATCCGCATGTCGCACAGGGCATTGCGCGATACGTGCCGGCACCGGAAGTGCCCCGCAGCTGCAGCGGGACCGCTCTCTGTCCGCAGACAGGCATCTGGCATGCGCGCTTGAAGAAGGAACACGCGCAGCACGCGGTATTCCATGAGCAGGGGCAGGGGCAGGGGCAGCAAACGTACATGGAAAAGGGCCAGCCGTTCCCGGTGCCAACCGCGCTACGCGGAGCAGGCGGGATCGCGGTGGCAGCCGGGGACATCCGATGGGATTGGATCGGCGATGCCAATCAGACGGACGCCTCGGGGCATGTGCATGTGACGTTGGCCCCGATCGAACGTTAGCCCATTCGCTTCCGCTTCTCTCCCGCGCCCTTTTGCCTATGCCGGCACCGCGTCGACATTGGCCCGGTCCCAATGTCGGTGCTTCGCGATCGCCGCAATGAAGTCGCTCGCCACCTGCGCCGCAGCCGTCGTGTCGCCCATGTTGGTGACCGGAGTGGCCGCCACGACGACACCGGCCGGCGCCTCGGACTCCGGCGTGATGCCCAACGACGACAGCAGCTTCACGCCCTCGCCCACCGTGCAGATCGCCTTGCAGTGCTTGTAGGCCTCCAGCACGAAGTGCACCGCGTCGCCTATGCCACCCATCGCTGCGGCGGCTTCGCTGCCCGCGGGCACCAGCACGGCGTCGAACATCACCGAGGGCGTGTTCGAGAAGGTCATGTCGACATCGATCTGCCGCTTCGACGCGCTGGCCACGGTGCCCAGGCGCGGGCCCACCACCTTGCATTGCGCGCCGGCCTGTTCGAGCGCCTCGCGAATCGGCTTCAGCGAGGCCGAATCGACACCGTCGGCCACCAGAATGGCGATCTTGCGGGTGCGGATGGAACCGTCGCCGGTGTCGGCCATGCTGAGCGCCGGCGATTCGTCGATGGGCAGCGACATGCGGTGGTCGCGAAAGCCCGCGCGGCCGGCAGCGGCCTTGGCATCGGGCTCGCCGATGCCCAGCGGCTCGGCCACACGGCGTGCGAGCTTCTCGTCCACGTGGGCCAGGTTGTCGACCATGCGCTGGCGGATGGCCGGCACTTCGAGCTTGGACAGTTCGAAGCGGAAGGCCGCGATGATGTGCTCCTTCTCGGGCGCGCTCTGGCTGTTGAAGAACAGGCGTGCCTGCGTGAAGTGGTCGTCGAACGACGGGCTGCGGCGGCGCACCTTGGGCGGATCGATCTCCTCGGGGAACGACTGGAAGCCGTTGCTGCCGCCGTCCACCCGAAACTCGGTGCCGCTGCCCAGCGTGTTGGGCTCGTAGGCCACCTGGCCGCGCGCGATGCTCTGGCGGTGCATGCCGTCGCGCTGCATGTTGTGGAACGGGCACACGGCCTTGTTGATCGGCAGCTCGTGGAAGTTGGCGCCGCCCAGCCGCGAGATCTGCGTGTCGGTGTACGAGAACAGGCGGCCCTGCAGCAGCGGGTCGTTGCTGAAGTCGATGCCCGGCACCACGTGGCCCGGGTGGAAGGCCACCTGCTCGGTCTCGGCGAAGAAGTTGTCGGGGTTGCGGTTGAGCACCAGCCGGCCGATCTTCTGCACCGGCACCATTTCCTCGGGGATCAGCTTGGTGGGGTCGAGCAGGTCGAAGCCGAGCGAATGCTCCTTGTCGGCCGGGATCATCTGCACGCCGAGCTCCCATTCGGGGAAGTGGCCGTTCTCGATGGCTTCCCACAGGTCGCGGCGGTGAAAGTCCGCATCCTTGCCAGCGATCTTCTGCGCCTCGTCCCACACCAGGCCGTGGATGCCGAGCTTGGGCTTCCAGTGGAACTTCACGAAGTGGCTCTCGCCGCGGCTGTTGATGAAGCGGAAGGTGTGCACGCCGAAGCCCTCCATCATGCGCAGGCTGCGCGGAATGGCGCGGTCGCTCATGGCCCACATCAGCATGTGGGTGCTCTCGGGCATGAGGGAGGCAAAGTCCCAGAAGGTGTCGTGCGCGCTCGCAGCCTGCGGCATCTCGTGGTGCGGCTCGGGCTTGACGGCGTGGATGAGGTCGGGGAACTTCATCGCGTCCTGGATGAAGAACACCGGAATGTTGTTGCCCACGAGGTCGTAGTTGCCTTCGCGGGTATAGAACTTGACGGCGAAGCCGCGCACGTCGCGCACCGTGTCGGCCGAGCCGCGCGAGCCGGCCACGGTAGAGAAGCGCACGAAAACGGGCGTCTTCGCATCCGGGTCCTGCAGGAAGTCGGCGCAGGTGAACTGCGACATCGACTTGTAGACCTGGAAGTAGCCGTGCGCCGCCGAGCCGCGCGCATGCACGGCACGCTCGGGAATGCGTTCGTGGTCGAAGTGCGTGATCTTCTCGCGCAGGATGAAGTCTTCGAGCAGCGTCGGCCCGCGCACACCCGCCTTCAGCGAGTTGTGGTTGTCCGGTATCTGCAGGCCCTGGTTGGTGGTGAGCGTCGCCGGATGCTCGGTGGTGAAGCCCTCGAGCTGCTGCTGCTTGGCGTTGCCCCCATCGCTTGCCTTGGAGGCACCGGTGCGGCGGCCTGCTGCGGCCTTGTTCTGTGGCGTCATCGTGGACCTGGAGTCTTTCATGAGGAAGGCGCTCAGCCCATTTCGTTGTTGTCGAGGAACATGTCGAGCACGTTGACGACGGCCACCAGGCAGATGCAGCCCGCAACGGCTGCGACGGCCCACACGAGGATCTCGTCGCCCCAGTTGGTGGTGAGCGTGTCGAAAAGCGAAGCAAAGTCCATGATTCCCTCCAAGGAAACAAACAGAACGAACCGGGCGAACGGCGGGTTGAACTGCTTGCAATCGGGGGGCTGCAAGCGAAATGCAAGGTTATGTTTCGTGCCGCCTGCAGCCCGTAGTGGCCGCCCTCCCCCATTTGTGGGAGAAAACGTGCGGCTTCGGTAGGAGCACACCGACAGCACATCGCCCCGGCCTACGAGGGTTCGCGCGTCCTTGCCGTGGGGCGCGCGGGGCTGTGTCGCATAGCATGGACGCGGAACATCGCAGGGGACGGCATCAATCGTGCTTGTCGTCCCTTGTCTCGCGCGCCGGCCGCACCGCCCGGATCACCCAGGGAAGAAAGACACCCATGCAGATCAGGATCGGCTTCGACATCGAACTCGGCGTGACCGCGCCCACGGCATTGATCTACATGCTGCAGGTCCATCCGTCGCGGGCTGCGGACCTGCAGGGTCCGGAAAACATCACCATCAGTCCGCCGCTGGTCACCGACCACTACCAGGACAGCTTCGACAACCACTGCGCGCGCGTGCACATTCCGTTCGGCGTGAGCAGCGTGCGGTTGCGCAACAACGCCGTGGTGTACGACACCGGCTGGCCCGATCCCGTCGATTTCGGCGCCATGGAGCACGCGGCGGCCGACCTGCCGGTGTCCACGCTGCCCTTCGTGCTGCCCAGCCGCTACTGCGAGGTCGACAGCGAACTGCTGCAGTTCGCCTGGGCCAACTTCCTGAACGTGGCGCCGGGCTGGTCGCGCGTGCAGGCGATCTGCGACTTCGTGCACCGGCACCTGCGCTTCGACTACCAGAACGCACGCGCCACGCGCACCGCGCTGGAGGGTTTTCGCGAGGGAACGGGCGTGTGCCGCGACTTTGCGCACCTGGCCATCACGCTGTGCCGCTGCATGAACATTCCGGCGCGCTACGTGACGGGCTATCTCGGCGACATCGGCATTCCGCCGGTGCGCTACCCGATGGACTTCAGCGCGTGGTTCGAGGTGTACCTGGGCAACCGCTGGCACACCTTCGACGCGCGCCACAACACGCCGCGCATCGGACGCATCGTGATCGCGCGCGGGCGCGACGCGGCGGACGTGCCGATCACGATGATGTTCGGAGCGAACACGCTGCAGCGCTTCGATGTGACGACGGAAGAAGTGCTGTAGCAGCCTTGGATTTCTTGCGCCTTCCCCTTCCGGGGGAAGGCTGGGATGGGGCAGTGCCCAACGAGCGCCGTGAGAAGGTTGAGGCCGTCGTGCCCCCACCCCAACCGTCCCCCGGAAGGGGAGGGAGCAAGACAAGTCGCTACTTGTAGCCCAGCAGCCTCATCGCCGGGGCCAGCCCCTTGCGGCTGCGCTCCATCGCCTCCCAGGGCTTGTTGCCGGTGGCGAATCGCTCCGCCGCGTTGGCCACGGTCCATTGCGAGGCGCTCGTGAGCACCGGCAGCTCTTCCCACGCCACAGGCACCGACACGCCCAGCCCCGGCCGTGAACGCGCCGACCACGCGGCAACGGTCGTCGCGCCGAAGCCGTTGCGCAGGTAATCGACGAACACCTTGCCCACCCGGTTGCGCGGCCCGCTCTTGGCGACGAAGCGCTGCGGAATGGTCTTCGCCAGATGCACGACCACCGCCTGCGAGAAGCCCTTGACGGTGTCCCAGTCGTATTGGCGGCGCACCGGCACCACCACGTGCAGCCCCTTGCCGCCGCTGGTCTTCAGGAAGGAAGGCAAGCCCATCTCGTCGAGCAGCGTGCGCACCAGCATCGCCGCCTCCTGGATCTGCGACCACGCCACGCCCTCGCCCGGGTCCAGGTCGAAGGTCATGCGGTCGGGCTTGCCGATGGCGCGCGAGGTGGCGTTCCAGGTGTGCAGTTCGATGACGTTCATCTGCGCGGCACCGATCAGCCCTGTCTTGGTGTCGATCTGCAGCAGCGGCTCATGCCCCGGGTCGAGTGCGGGATCGAGCAGCTTCACGCCGGGGATCTCGCGGTTCTGCAGGTGCTTCTGGAAGAACAGCTCCCCGCCCACGCCTTCGGGCGCGCGCACCAGCGACACGGGCCGCCCGCGCAGATGCGGCAGCATGAGCGCGGCCACGCTGTCGTAATAGGCCGCGAGCTCGCCTTTGGTGATGCCGCTGTGCGTGTCGATCACGCGGTCGGCGTGGGTGATCTTGAGGGCCATGGGCGTTCCTGCTCCCCTGCGCATTTGTGATGGTGTGGATTCGCCGGCCGGCTGCGGCCGTTCGCGGCTTATGTCGCGCGCGGGCTTGTCGGCACGCAAGCCCTGGAACACCGCGTGGCGCACGCGGTGGTCGCGCGTCCATTCCCCAAAAGCCACCTCGGCCACCAGCGTGGGCTTGACCCATTGCGCCTTCACACCGCCCGGCGTGGGCTCGAAGGGGCAGGTTTCGGTGGCGAGCTTGTCGAGGCGCGACTTGATGTCGGCAAGGCGGTTCGCGTCGAACCCCGTGCCCACGTTGCCGCAGTAGCGCAGTTGTCCCGTGGCCTCGTCATGCACGCCCATCAGCAAGGCACCGAAGCCCGAACGCGAACCCTTGGGTGCGGTGTAGCCGCCGATCACGAACTCCTGGCGCTGCTGGTTCTTCAGCTTGATCCAGTCGGCCGAGCGGCGCGACACATAGGGCGAGCCCTTCAGCTTGCCCACGATGCCCTCGAAGCCGATGCGCGCGGACGAGGCCAGCAGGTCGTGCGGCGAAACGTCGAAGGCCTCGCTCAGCCGCAGCGATGCGGGCGGTTTCTTGCCCAACAGCTTTGCCAGCCGCGCGCGCCGTTCCTCGACGGGCAGGTCGCGCAGGTCTTCGCCGTCGAGAAAGGGCGCGTCGAACAGCCAGTACGCCATGGACGAGGTGGCGCCGCTGTCGAAGGCGTTCTGCAGCGCCTGGAAGTCGGGTGCGCCATTCTCGCCGTCGACGGTGATCTCGCCGTCCAGCCAGGCCGAATCGGTGGGCAGCCTGGCCAGCGCCTTGGCCAGCGCGGGCAGCCTGGCGGTCCAGTCGTGGCCGTTGCGGGTGAAGCAGCGCACCTTGCCCTTGTCGATGCGCGCCAGCAGGCGGTAGCCGTCGAACTTGAGCTCGTAGAGCCAGTTCTCTGGCGATGCGGGTGGCGAGGCCGCGAGGGTGGCGAGTTGGGGCTGCAGGGTGGCGGGCAGCGCGACTTTCTTCGCCGCCTTGGGGGCGGCCTTCTTTGCGACAGCTTTCCTTGCAGCGGTTTTCTTTGCGGGCGCCTTGGTCGCGACCTTCTTCGGCGGCTGGCCGACCTCGTCCACGCCCAGCCCGGTGATCACGCTCGCGGGCTGCGCTTCGAGCACGTCGTAGTCGCCGATCGGCCGCGCCTCGCCGTCGCGCTCCTTGATGAGCAGCCACGGCTCGTGCGACTCGTCGCCCTTGCCGTGCATGCGCACCAGCGTCCAGTGCCCGTGCAGCTTCTCGCCGCGCAGTTCGAACTTGAGCTTGCCGGCGGCCAGCGATTGGCGCGCATCGCCGTCGGGCAGCCAGTCGCCGCGGTCCCAGACGATGACGGAGCCCGCGCCGTACTGCTTGGGCGGGATCGTGCCCTCGAAGTCCGCATAGGAGATCGGATGGTCCTCCACATGCACCGCCATGCGTTTCACCGTCGGGTCGAGGCAGGGTCCCTTCGGCACGGCCCAGCTCTTGAGCGTGCCGTCGAGTTCGAGCCGGAAGTCGTAATGCAGATGACTCGCGTGGTGCTTCTGGATGACGAAAGACAGCACGCCCTTGCCCGCCTTGCCGCCAGTCTTGGGCTCCGGCGTGCGGGTGAAGTCGCGCTTGCCGTGATAGCGCGCCAGCGCCTTGCTCGCGGCCGATGCGGTGGTGCCCATGGCGATCGGCCCGCGTCAGGCGGCGCGGCGCGCCTTGGCGGCTGGGGCGGTCTTGCCAGCCGCCTTCGCGGCCGGCTTGCGCTTCTTCGCGGCAGCCTTGGGAGGGGGTGCTTCGCCCTCCTCCGCTTCGTCGTCGTCAGCGGTTGGCTTGGCCTTGCTGCCGCCCTTGCGCAGGCTGCGCTGCAGCAGCTCCGTGAGGTCGATGATCTTGGCGCCGCGGCCTTCGCCGGCCTGCCCTTCCTCGGGCTCGGGCTGCGTCACCGTTTCGGTCTGGCCGGCCTTCACCTTCTTGTCGACCAGCCGCAGGATCTCGTCCTTGAACTCGTCCTTGAATTCGTTCGGGTCCCAGTCGGCGCTCATGTCCTCGACCAGCTGCCTGGCCATCGTGAGCTCGCGCTCGCTCAGGCCCGCCTTCTTCACGTCTTCGGAGGGCAGCGGCAGGTCGGCCCAGGGGCGGATGTCGGCGCCCCAGCGCAGCAGGTTCAGCACCAGTCCCGGGCCCACCGGCACCAGCACGGCCAGGTGCTGCTTGGTCTGGATGACCACGCGCGCCACCCCCACGCGACCGCTGCGCTGCAGCGTCTCGCGCAGCAGGGCGTACACCTTGGCGCCGCGGTTGATGGGCGCCACGTAGTAGGGCCGCTCCAGGTACACGAAGGGAATGCCGTCGACCGGCACGAAGGTCTCGATCTCGATGGTCTGCGTGGTCTTGGGGTAGGCCGCCGCGATCTCCTTGTCGCTGAGCACGACGTATTCGCCGTCTTCGTAGGCAATGCCCTTCACGATCTGCTCGCGCGCGATTTCCTTGCCGGTCTTCTTGTTGATGCGCTTGTAGCCGACCGGGTCCATGGTGCGCTTGTCGAGCCAGTCGAAGTCGATGCCGTGGTCGGTGGTGGCCGAGTAGAGCGCGACCGGAATGTGGACCAGGCCGAAGCTGATCGCGCCTTTCCAGAGGAGGCGCGGCGCAGGGGATTTTTGAGAGACGGGCATGGGCACACTCCTTCGGCATGGCACTTTGCGCCTGCCCTGGCCGCCCGGTGTAGGAGCGCCGCCCCAGACGCGGTCAGGCGGTGCCGGTCGAACCCGCCACGGACCCCAGTTGCCGCTCGCTCGGATGCGCGAAGTAGAACCACTCGGTGCCGGGCAGCGCCACGGCGTTGGGAAACACGATGAAGCCGTCGTCGGGCGCACTCACCAGCGTGCCGTCGTGGCGCATGCCGATGGGCTCGCCGCGTTGCACTTCGTCGAAGGTGGCCCAGTCGCGCACGAAGCTGTCTTCTTCATGCAGGCGGTCGGTCACGCTGGCCAGGCGCAGCAGCCGGGGCGCCTGCACCGGCGCCCCCGAGAGCCCCGGCGGCAGCGCCGCCATGCCCAGCAGCGCCAGCGCGCGGCGAATGGCGCGCCACGCCACCTCGGGCGCCTGCGGGTCCAGGTGCTGGCCGCATTCGAGCGTCACGCCGTAGCCGCCGCGGCTGCGGATGTACTCGTTGGTGCCGCGGCCGAAGTCGAGCGCGGCCTCGTCGGCAGGCGCGCCGCCCGCGCGCTGCGCCAGGTTCGCGGCATAGATGTCGAGCCAGCCTTCCACCACCACGGGCGTGCCGATGTGCAGCGCCAGCTGGCCTTCCTCGAACGAACGGGCGAAGGGCTCCAGCGTGCCGGTGTTGTCGCGCGGGCCGATCATGGCGAAGGCCTCGCCCGCGCTCTGGAAGGAGTGCAGGTCGAGCAGCACCTCGTGCCGCGCGATCAGCGGGGCCAACACGTTGGTGATGCGGGCTTCGTAGTCGGCGGGCTGCTCGCTCGGGCGGAACAGCCGGTTGAGGTTGCGCTCGCCCTCGCGCTGCAGGCGGCGCCGCGCAAGCGGGTTGGCCACGGGCACCAGGGTGAGCTCGCCGCGCAGCAGCTGCAGCGTGCCGGCGTCGAACTCGCCCAGGATGCGCTCGATGCCCAGCGTGCCGGAGATTTCGTCACCGTGGACGCCGCCCACCACGAGCAGCCGCGGTCCGGGGGTCAGCGAGGCAAAAGTGTGGATGCGCAGGCTGTCGGTGGCCACGCCGGCAAAAGGATCGGAGGACATGCCGGGGATTATTGCGGAGCCCCATGCCACTGAGCAAAGGCACTGCGCAAAGGCACTGCGCATTCGATGGCGTTCGAGCGCGCACCTACAGGGGCAGCCTTGCATGTCCTACCGCCCTGCTGGGGCGCTCGCGGCACGCTGGAGCGAATCACAAGGAGCAGCGCAATGAACACGAAGACGAAGACCCAGCCGAGCGACAAGACCGCGGACGCGAACGACGGCAAGACCAAGGTGCAGCAAGGCGGCGAACCGGCCCCGCGCCTGCCGAACGAGCGCGACCAGTCGTCGGACAGCCAGCAGACCCGGGACGGCAAGCCCTCGGAGGTGGGTCGCAAGGCCCATGACGACGTGGAGCGCGGCGTGGTCGACACCGACCGCGGCCCGGAGGCCGACCGCGTCTACAACGAGCAGGTCAAGCGCTGACGCTCAGGCAGCGGCAACGCCGGCGAGCTGCTTGCGCATGTCGGCGATCACCGCGCCGTAGTCCTTGGCATTGAAGATCGCGCTGCCCGCCACGAAGGTGTCGGCGCCGGCGGAAGCCACGCGCGCGATGTTGTCGACCTTGATGCCGCCGTCCACTTCAAGGCGGATGTCGCGCCCGCTCTGCTCGATGCGCTTGCGCGCCAGTTCGATCTTTCGCAGCGCCGAGTCGATGAAGCTCTGGCCGCCGAAGCCGGGGTTCACGCTCATGATCAGGATCAGGTCGATGTCGTCGATGGCCCAGTCCAGCGCCTCCAGGCCCAGCCCCGGGTTGAACACCAGCCCGGCCTTGCAGCCCGCACCCTTGATCGCCTGGATGCTGCGGTTCACATGGGGCGACGCGTCGGGGTGGAAGCTGATGCAGTCGGCACCCGCTTCCGCAAAGGACGCGGCGAGGGCATCGACCGGCTGGATCATCAGGTGCACGTCGATGGGCACCGGGGTGCCGTCGGCGGTCTTGGCGTAGGGCTTGAGCGCATGGCAGATCATCGGGCCGAAGGTCAGGTTCGGCACGTAGTGGTTGTCCATCACGTCGAAATGGATCCAGTCGGCGCCGGCCGCGATCACGTCGGTCAATTCTTTGCCGAGGTGCGCGAAGTCGGCGGACAGGATGGAGGGCGCAATGCGAAACGGGGTGCTCATGTCCCCGATTCTCGCAGCCGATGGAAGTCCGACGAAAGGCCTCCGTTACCATGCGCCCCATGTCAAACAGCCCCTTCAGCGTCCAGGTCGAACCGCGCTACCTGGCCGACCAGTCCTCCCCGAAGGACCACATCTACACGTTTTCGTACACGATCACCGTCACGAACACGGGCTCGGTGGCGGCCCAGCTGATTGCCCGCCACTGGCGCATCAACGACGCGTCGGGCCATCCGCAAGAGGTCAAGGGCCTCGGCGTGATCGGCCAGCAGCCGTTGCTGGCGCCCGGCGAATCTTTCCGTTACACGAGCGGCTGCCGCCTGCAGGCGCCCAGCGGCACCATGCATGGCAGCTTCCTGGTGGTGACGGAGGAAGGCGAACGCTTCGACGTGCCGGTGCCGATGTTCGTGCTGGAAGCGGATGTCGACGGCACCCCGGTGTCGCGCATCCTGCATTGAGCGCCACGACGCTCCCTTTTTCTTTTCCTTCCCCTCCATGGCAGCCGCTTCGCGCGACTTGCAGGGGCTGCTTGCCGGCCTCGACCCCACGGCCGATGTGGCGCAGCGCCACATCTGGCTCATCAACCTCTTCGACTGGCTGCGCGGCGACCGTGCGTCGCCCCAGGCGGCCATGGGCCGCGTGCAGCTGCTGCTCGACGCCATCGAGGCGCGCCCGGAGCTGCGCGAGCGCCTGCGCGCCTGGTGGCGCGTGTTCACGCAGTCGGTCGACCTGACCACGCTGCTGGCCGACTACGGCTTCGCGCCGCGCACGGCCTTTGCCAGCGAACTGGCCGAACGGCTGCGCCGCAAGATACTGCCGGGCACGCCGGAGACCACCGACGCGTCGGACCTGTTTCGCATGGTGCTGCCCGGTGTGTTCGACGCGGGCTGGATCGCGCTGCTCGACGAGGCGCCGCTCGCGCGCATCGGCATGCTGCTGGCCGATGCAGCCATCGACGACGACGGTGCGCCGCGCTGGCGCCACACGGTGATGGACGCCGTCACCTACTGCGCCAGCCAGGTGGTGGCGGCCGGCTTCTCGCCGGAGCTGCGGCTGCGCATGAGCGCCGAGCTGGGCGCCACGCGGCCCTTTCATTCGCTGATGGCCGACCTGGACGAACTGCGCGAGCAGATGTTCGCCCAGACGCGCAACGAGGAAGCCCTGCAGGGCGCCTTCATCGCCTTTCGCGACCGGCTCGATGCCTGCCGCACGGTGGCCTCGTCGGTCTACACGCACCTGGAAGACAACGGCATCTCGGTGGGCCTGGTGTTCCGGTTGCGCCAACTGCGCGAGCGCGTGCTGCGCATCCGCGAGCTGCTCGACTGCCTGATGTCGCCCGTGCCGGCGCCCAGCGTGGCGCGGCTCGTCGGCCGGCTCGTGCTGGCGGGCGGCGAGCGCAACAGCATCCGCGCGCTGATTGCCTCCAACTCGTCGATGCTGGCCGCCAAGGTGACCGAGCGCAGCGCCGAGACCGGCGAGCACTACATCACCCGCGACCGCGCCAGCTATGCGCAGATGGTGAAGAAGGCCGCAGGCGGCGGCGCGCTCACGGCATTCACCGTGCTGCTGAAGTTCGGCATTTACGCGCTGGCGCTGTCGGCTTTCTGGAGCGGGCTGGCCGCCGGCCTGATGTACGCGGCCAGCTTCGTCGCGATCCAGCTGCTGCACCTGACGCTGGCCACCAAGCAGCCCGCGATGACGGCGCCAGCCCTGGCGGCGCGGCTGCGCGACATCAAGTCGGACGGCGCGGTGGTCGACTTCGTCGACGAGGTCGCCAACCTCGTGCGCTCGCAGGTGGCCGCCGTGCTGGGCAACGTGCTGGTGGTGGTGCCGGCCATGCTGGCCCTGGCGTTGCTGGTGCAACTGGCGCTGGGCCGGCCCCTGCTCGACGCCGCGCATGCCGCAGCCACGCTGGATTCGCTGTCCCTGGCGGGCCCCACCGCGCTTTATGCGGCAATCACCGGCATCCTGCTGTTTTCGGCCAGCATCATCGCGGGTTGGACAGAAAACGCCTTTGTCCTGCATCGCCTGGACTCCGCCATGCGTTACAACCCCCGCATCGGCGCTTTTCTGGGCGCCGCCCGGGCACGCCGCTGGGCTGACTTCATGCGCACACACATCTCAGGCTTCGCCTCCAACATTTCCCTGGGACTCATGCTCGGGCTGCTGCCCGCGTTCACGGGTTTCTTCGGGCTCGGGCTGGACGTGCGGCACGTGACACTGTCGGCCGGGCAGATTGCCGCTGCCGCGGCGTCCACGGGTCTCGCGGTGCTGCACCAGCCCGCCCTGTGGTGGGCGGTGGCGGCCGTTCCGGTCATCGGCGCGCTCAATGTGAGCGTGAGTTTCTATTTCGCTTTCCGGCTGGCGCTGCGCGCGCACAGCGTGAGCCTGGCCGACCGCGCGCGCATCCGCCGCGCGATCTGGGCGCGCTGGCGCAGCCGGCCGGTGAGCTTCTTCCTACCTTCATGAATTTGACGAGCTTCATCAACGACATGCTGGGCTTCTGGTCCGAATGGGTGCGCCCTTCGGCCGGCCTGCCCACCATCCTCTGGTCGCTGCTGCTGGCAGCGGCCGCGGCCTCCGGCCACCTGGTGCAGCGCTACCTGGGGCTGCCCAAGGTCATCGGCTATTCGCTGGTGGGTGCGGTGGTCGGCTTTGCCGGCTTCGAGGGCGCCATCTGGCCGCTGCGGGGCCTGAGCCTGTTCCTGCTGGAGCTCGGCGTGGCGGTGGTGCTGTTCGAGGCCGGCGGCCGGCTGCCGCTGCGCTGGTTCCGCCACAACCCGATGGTGCTGGTGCAGAGCCTGCTGGAAGCCACGCTGACCTACTTCGGCGTCTACTGGATATTGACGATGCTGGGCCTGCCCGAGCCGGTGGCCAACCCCATTGCGCTGATGGCCATCGTCGCCTCGCCCGCCGTGCTCAGCCGCGTGATCATCGACACCCGCGCCGCCGGCCCGGTGACCGAACGCGCCATGACGCTGGCCACGCTCAACACCTTGTATGCGCTGGCGCTGGGCTACGCACAGGCCGGGCTGATCGAGCGCGCGCCGCAGACGCTGCTGCAAAAGCTCTACCCGGTGGGCGTGGTGCTGGGCCTGTCGTTCGTGGTGGGCGCCGTCATGGCGCTGGCGCTGCGCTCGGCCCTGCGGGTGATGAGCCCGACGAGCGAGAACACCTCCATCCTGCTGCTGGCGATCATTGCGGCGGGTGCCGCGCTCACCGCGCACGTCGGCGGCTCGGCGCCGCTGGCCGCGCTGATCGGCGGCGTGCTGCTGAAGGCGCTCAACCCCAAGCCCTGGGCCTGGCAGCGCCAGTTGGGCACTGCCGCCTCGCTGCTCACCATGCTGATGTTCGTGCTGGTGTCGATCGTGGCGGCGCAGGCCGACTGGACGCTGCCCGTGGCCAGCGTGGTGCTGGCGGTGATCGGCGTGCGCCTGGTCGCCAAGATCGCGGGCGTGGCCATTGCCAACCCCGGCAGCGGCGCCAGCTGGAAGCAGGCCTTCTGGGTCGGCTGCGCCATGTCGCCGCTGTCGTCGATCGCGCTGCTCATCGCCTCCAATTTCGCCACCGCCTCGCCGTTGCTGGGCACCATGATCACGCAGGTCGCGCTGCCTTCCATCCTGCTGATGGAAGTGGTGGGCGCGGTGCTTGCCACCGTGGCCATCCACGCGGTGGGCGAGAGTTCGGTGCCCTGGGCGCCCCAGGCCTTCAGCACCACCGAGGACACGCAGCGATGAGCACCACCCTTCACACGCCCGTCGATCCGGACAGCGACGACGTGCGCTCGGCCGCCCTGCCCGCCGACCCGGCAAGCCGCGTCGTCAAGCTCGAGCCCTTCAACAAGTCGGAGGCGCTGTCGCTCGGCGTGGAGCTAGAGCTGCAGCTCGTGAACACGCACGACTACGACCTGGCTCCCTACGCCGAGGACATGCTGCGCCTGATGGCGCAGACCCCGCTGCCCGGCAGCGTGGTGCCCGAGATGACGTCGAGCATGATCGAGATCTCGACCGACATCTGCCATTCGGCGCAGGACGTGATCACACAGCTCTCGCCCATCCGCGAGGCGCTGATCCGCAATGCCGACAAGCTCAACATCGCGGTGGTGGGCGGCGGCACGCATGCGTTCCAGCAGTGGCACGAACGGCGCATCTATGACAAACCGCGCTTTCGCGAACTGTCGGAGCTGTACGGGTATCTCTCCAAGCAGTTCACCATCTTTGGCCAGCACGTGCACATCGGCTGCCCCGACGCCGACTCGGCGCTGCTCATGCTGCACCGCATGTCGCGCTACATCCCGCACTTCATCGCGCTGTCGGCCTCCTCGCCGTTCGTGCAGGGGCAGGACACGCAGTTCGACTCGGCGCGGCTGAATTCGGTGTTCGCGTTCCCGCTCTCGGGCCGCGCGCCCTTCACCACGAGCTGGAAGGAATTCGAGGCCTACTTCGAGCGCATGACCCGCACCGGCGTCGTGCGCAGCATGAAGGATTTCTACTGGGACATCCGCCCCAAGCCCGAGTTCGGCACCATCGAGATCCGCGTGTTCGACACGCCGCTCACGGTGGAGCGCGCCGCCGCGCTGGCGGGCTACGTGCAGTCGCTGGCCGCCTGGTTCCTGCAGGAGCAGCCTTTCGAGCCCTGCGAGGACGACTACCTCGTGTACACCTACAACCGCTTCCAGGCCTGCCGCTTCGGGCTCGACGCGGTGTACGTCGACCCGGCCACCGGCCAGCACATGCCGCTGCGCGACCACATCCTGATGACCATGACCCAGCTCGAATGGCACAGCGAGGCGCTCAACGCCACGCAGGCCCTGGGCGAGCTGCGCACCAGCGTGGAAGCCAACCGCAACGATGCGCGCTGGCTGCGGGAAAAGCAGGGCAAGGAGCGGTTGCTGGCGGAAGTGGTGCGGCAGGCGGCGCTGAGGTTTCGCGGTCAGGCTTGAGCGGCAGTGGGTGGACATGGGATCACTTATCCTTGACGCATGGTCACCCAAGCACTGATTAACCCGACGCTGTTGCGATGGGCACGCGAACGCGCAGGCCTGGATGTCGAGGGTGCAGCGCAAGGCGCCCATGTCAAGCTCGAACAGCTGCAGGCTTGGGAAGCAGGAGAAAGTCGCCCGACGTTTCGTCAAGCTCAAAATTTGGCGCAGGCATTTCACGCGCCTTTTGGCTACCTTTTTCTTCCGGAGCCCCCGGCGGAGCCTCTGCCGCTTCCCGACCTTCGCACAGTTGGCGGTGCGCCGGTGCCGCGGCCAAGCCTCGATCTTCTGGACACGATTCGTATCGCCCTGCAGCGGCAGGAGTGGTACCTGGAGTATCAAAAGGATCACGGCCTGGACCCTCTTCCATTTGTTGGTCGTTTCGATCTCGATTCGTCGGCGGCAGAGGTGGCGGCAAACATCAGAAGCGTCTTGGATGTTGAGCCCGAAGAAGGCCAACGCACCTGGGACGTCTACTTCCGGGAGTTGATCGAAGCGGCTGAACGTGCGGGCATCCTGGTCATGCGCAGCGGCATTGTGGGCAACAACACCCACAGGAAGCTCGATGTCGGCGAGTTCCGTGGATTTGCCATCAGCGACGCACGCGCGCCCGTCGTTTTCATCAACTCTGCAGACGCGCCCGCCGCGAGACTTTTCACGCTCATGCATGAGCTGGCGCATCTCTGGGTGGGGCGGAGCGCTGTTTCGAATGTTGCTCCGGGCAATAGCCGCAAGGAAGAAATTTTCTGCAACGCGGTCGCCGGAGAATTCCTGGCTCCGCGAGAGATATTTATCGCCCATTGGCAAAGCAGTCAGGCCGAACTGCGCGTGCGCGTCGCGGAGTTGGCTCGACGATTTCATGTCAGCGGCCTCGTCGTCATGAGGCGCGCTTTCGACCTGGGACTGGTGGACCAGCAAACCTACACAGAGCACTACCTGGCGACGCTTGCCGCGTTCAGGAACCAAGAGAGCGGCGGCGGCAACTTCTATCGCACCGCGGGTGCCAAGAACAGCTTGCGGTTCTCGCAGGCCGTCGTAAGTGAAGCGTTGAGCGGTCGTCTGCTGCTCCGAGAGGCTGGACGCCTGCTGGGCGTCCAGCCGAACAAGATCCGGCAGTTCGCGGAACAGATGGGAATATGAGCTACCTTCTCGATGCAAATACGCTCATAGAGGCGAAGAACCGCTACTACCAGATGAGCTTTTGCCCCGGCTACTGGACGTGGCTTACGCGAAACAAGAACGCCGGAAGACTCTCTAGCGTCGAGAGCGTCAGCGTCGAATTGCGCCGGGGCAATGATGAACTCGCGAAGTGGGTGTCGACCCAAGCAGATCTGTTCGTGCCGGAGTCGGATGAAGCAACGCAGGTTGCTTTCGCGGAAGTAGCGGCTTACCTCGCGAGCCAAGCAACGAAGATGAAGGTTGGCGCGCTCGACGAGTTTCTAAGCGGCGCAGACCCATGGTTGATAGCCAAAGCCCGCGTCACGAGACAAACCGTCGTAACGCACGAACGCCTCAATGCGGCGAATCAACGCAAGTTCCTCATACCCAATGTCTGCCTGCACTATGGCATTGAGTGCATCAACACTTTTGATATGTTGGACCGGCTGGACGCTCGCCTCGTCCTTGCAGACTGACCCGCAGCCAGATACACGTTCCCCATGGGTGAATTCGACCTGATCACACGCTACTTCAAGCGCCCCGCCGTGCGCTCTCCGCTCGGCGTGGGCGACGACTGCGCACTGCTGGCGCCCGCAGCGGGCATGCAGCTCGCCGTGTCGTCCGACATGCTGGTCGAGGGCCGGCACTTTCTGTCCACCGTCGAGCCCGCGCGGCTGGGCCACAAGGCGCTGGCGGTGAACCTCAGCGACCTGGCGGCCTGCGGCGCGAAGCCGCTGGCCTTCACGCTTGCGCTCGCCTTGCCGGGCGTGGACGAGCCCTGGCTCGAAGGCTTCTCGCGCGGCCTGTTCGCATTGGCCGACGCCCACGGCTGCGAACTGGTGGGCGGCGACACCACGCGCGGTCCGCTCAACATCTGCATCACGGTGTTCGGCGAAGTGCCGGCCGGCGCGGCGCTGCTGCGCTCGGGCGCGCGCGCGGGCGACGACATCTGGGTGAGCGGCACGCTGGGCGATGCGCGGCTGGCGCTCGAGGTGTTCCGGGGCACGGTGGCGCTGTCGGCGGAGGCTTTCGAGGCCGCGCGCGCCCGCATGGAGCAGCCCACGCCGCGCGTGGCGCTGGGGCAGGCGCTGCGCGGCATCGCCTCGTCGGCGGTGGATGTGAGCGACGGTCTGATCGGCGACCTGGGCCACATCCTCGCGGCCAGCCGGGTCGGTGCCGTGCTCGACGCCGACGCCGCCGCGGCGCTCGTTGCCGCCGAGGCGCCCGGCCTGCGCACCGAGATCCTGCGCACCTGCGCGCTTTCGGGCGGCGACGACTACGAGCTGGTCTTCACCGCACCGCCCTCGGCGCGCGAAGCGGTCGCGCAGGCCGGCACGAACAGCGCCACTCGCGTCACGCGCATCGGCCGCATCGAGGCCGATGCCGGCCTGCGCATCGTGGATGCGGCCGGCGCGCCGGTGTCACAGCGCTTCGGCTCGTTCGACCACTTCATCTGAGAAGGGGCGAATCGACCTGCTGCGCGCCGCGCCGCTCAGGAGCCGCGCACCACCGTCTGCAGTTTCTGCTGCGCCGCGTTGATGGCGCTCGACTGGGCGTTCAGCTGCTGCAGCATCTTGTTGAGCTCGGCCTGCACGGCCGGGTCGGTCACGGTGATGGTGCTGCCCGAGACCTGGATCTTCGACTTGTTCTGCTCGATGTAGCCGCCGATGGCCAGCGCACTGTCGAACACGGTGTCGAGCGCGGGAAACACCTCCTTGAAGGTGGTCGCAGGCACCGTCACGGTCTTGTCGTAGGCCTTGTCGTAGACCTGCTTCAGGTCGTCGGGCTGCTTGAGTTGCGCGTGCGCGGCGTCGGCCTTGGCGGTCTGCTGGTCGAGCGCGGTGCGCAGGCCGGCCAGGCCGTCCTTCGCGGCCTTGATGTCGTCGCGGCGCGAGACCAGGTCGCCGATGGAGCGCAGCCCGCCCTTGGCCATGATCTGCGTCATGGGCTGGCCCACCGACTTGTTCATGCCTTCGTTGAAGTCGGTGATCACGGCGTAGTGCTGGGCGTAGTCGCCGAACGAAGCCTTCTCGTCCGCGCTGGGTGTCGGCACGCGAATGCCGGGCTTGTCGAGCACGCGGGTCTGCAGGAAGGTGGTGAAGGCCTTGCGCTGCTCGGCCTCCTTGTTGCCGCAGGCCACCAGCGCGAAGCTGAAGGCCACGAGGAGCGACAGGGCTCCCATGCGTTGAACGATGTTTCTCATGAGGCGGTCCGCTCCCGTGTGTTTGTTGTGAAAGCAAAAAATTATAGGGAGCGCCGAATGGCATCGATGCAGGCGAGCGCCGCGTCTTGCCGGGTCGGCCGGGCCCTCAGCCGCCGCGCCTGGCCACAGCGCGGTATGCAAGCCAGACCGCCACCGCGGGGGCGAGCGCGAAGCTCGCGAACAGCCAGGCCGCGGCCGATTGCGCACCGTGCGTGCCGCCCGGCGTGGTGAGCCCCGCCGCGTTCGCCACCAGGCCCGCCACCGCGGCGCCCACGGCCATGCCGTAGAGCTGCACGGTGGTGATCGAGGCGGAGGCCAGGCCTTCCTCGCCCTTGGGTGCCAGCGACATCACGCGCGTCAGCAGGTGCGGCCAGCCGATGCCCACGCCGAGCCCCACGGCCGCCAATGCAAGGGCGACCAGCACGGTCTCGAACCCCGCGCCGAAGCGACCCGGCGCCGGCAGCAAAAGCGCGAGCGCCACGAGCCCCAGCGTGCAGACCACCGGGCCGGCGCGCAGCATGCGGTCGGCCCCCGCCCCGGTGCGGCCCGAAGAGGTCAGCGAGCCTGCGCTCCAGCCGCCCGCCATCGCCGCCGTGAGGTAGCCCGCCGCGAGCGGCGAGTGGCCGTGCAGCAGTTGCAGGAAGTACGGCACGAAGATCTCGGTGGTGGTGCCGATCAGCAACAGCGCCACGCTCGCGTAGATGGCGCCCAGCGGCGCGCTCACCGCATAGGCGCCGCTCGGCAGCACGCGCACGGTGGCCCGGCTGTCGATGCGCGTGGCCGCGAAACCGATGGCCAGGCCCGCCGCCACGCCGGCGGCCTGCCACAGCAGGCTGGACCACAGGCCGCTGGCCGCGATCACCAGCACCGAGGCCGCGAGCAGGCCGATCTGCACGCCGGGCACGCGCGGCAGCGTGGCCGGCGGCTCGTGGGTCACCCCCGCCGAGGGGCGCAACTGCACCAGCACCAGCACCGCCTGCGCGGCCGCCACCGGCAGCAGGAACCAGAAGGCCCAGCGCCAATGCCCGGCCTGCGCGAACAACCCGCCCACGGCCGGCCCGCACAGCGTGGCCACGCCCCACATGCCCGACACCAGCGCCACCGCGCGCGGCCACAGCCGCTGCTCGAACACCAGCTGGATGAGCCCGTAGCTCAGCGCCGCCAGCAGCCCGCCGCCCAGCCCCTGCACCGTGCGGCCCGCGAGCAGCCAGGGCATGGCAGACGCGAGCGCGCAGCCCACCGAGCCGGCGCTGAACACCGCCAGCGCGGCCAGGCAGGCGCCGCGCGGCCCGAGCACCGCGAGCAGCCGCACCGACAGCGTGGCCCCGAGGATCGAGCCGACCACGAAGAGCGTGGTGCTCCATGCATACCAGTCGAGCCCGCCGATCTCGCGAACCACCGACGGCAGCACCGTGGTCACGATGTGCACGTTCACGGCATGCAGTGCGACACCGCCGGTGAGTGCCAGCGCGCGCCAGCCGTTGCGGCCGCTGAAAAGTTCACTCCAGGCGGCAGTGGCGGGGGGTGGATGCAAGGCGGCGGAAGAGGAAGACATGAGGGAATGCGAAGGTCGAGAAGAAGCCCGGATACTAGGCGGCGCGCGCCAATTAAACAAGCTATTGCTTTGATAAATAAAAAGCCACCGTGCAGATGCCGCCGCAGCAGCCGCCACAGATGCGCGACACTCCTGCCCCTGATGCAAGCCGCTTCTTCCACACCGACACCCGACGCCGGCGCCATGCCCCGACCCTCCATGCGCCGCCCCACGCTGCGCTTTCTGCTGTCGCACCCCGCGCACTTCATCGCGCTGGGTTTGGGCTCCGGCATGCCGCGCTTCGCGCCGGGCACGGTGGGCACGCTGTGGGCCTGGGCGGCCTTCGCGGTGATGCAGCTGTGGTTCACGCCCGCCACCATCGGCTGGATCATCCTGGCGTCGCTGCCCGTCGGCTGGTGGGCCTGCACCGTGACCGCGCGCGACATGAACGTGGCCGACCCCGGCGCCGTGGTGTGGGACGAAGTGGTCGCCTTCTGGATCGTGCTCTGGCTGGTCACGCCGGCCGGGCTGCTGGCGCAGGCCATCGCCTTCGCGCTGTTCCGTTACTTCGACGCCGCCAAGCCCGGCCCGGTGGCCTGGGCCGACGCGCTCTTCAAGCAGCGCGACGCGGCACAGGTGCGCTGGTGGCACGCGGGCTTCGGCATCATCCTCGACGACCTGGTGGCGGCGTTCTGCACGCTGCTGGTCATTGCGCTGTGGCGCGCTTGGTGAACCTGATGGATTCCTCTTCTTCCTCGACGTTGCCCATGTCCTCGGCATCCGCCGCCGACCTCGACACGCCCGAGCTCGTGGTGGCGCTGGCCGGCCTGCTGCAGAAAAAGGGCTGGATGCTCGCCACCGCAGAGAGCTGCACCGGCGGGTTGATCGGCGCCGCCTGCACCGAGCTGGCCGGGTCGAGCGCGTGGTTCGAGCGCGGCTTCATCACCTATTCGAACGAAGCCAAGTCCGAACTGCTGGGCGTCGATGCGGCGGTGATCGCCGCCCACGGCGCGGTCAGCGAGCCGGTGGCGCGCGCCATGGCCACGGGCGCCATCGCGCATTCGGCCCGCTCGGTGCCTGTGCGCGTGGCGCTGGCCGTGACCGGCGTGGCCGGCCCGACCGGCGGCACCCCCGACAAGCCGGTGGGCACGGTGTGGTTCGGCTGGTCGGTCGACGGCAGCGTGCGCACCGAGCGCCGCCGCTTCGACGGCGACCGCGCCACGGTGCGCTCGGCCACGGTACGGCACGCGCTGAACACGCTGGTCGAGCTGCTCGGCCGCTGACCTTTTTTGCAACCCCGAGAGGCCCCATGACCGCAGCCACCAATGCCCAGACCATCGAGCGCTTCTACGGCGCGTTCGCCAAGCTCGACGCCGCCACCATGCAGGCGTGCTACGCCAGCGACGCGGTGTTCGACGACGAGGCCTTCTCGCTGCGCGGGCGGCGCGAGGTGGGCGGCATGTGGCGCATGCTGGCGTCGGCCACGCAGGCCAAGGGCGCCGACGTGTGGCGACTGACCTGGCGCGACGTGAAGGCCGACGACACCGCCGGCAGCGCCCATTGGGACGCGCACTACCGTTTCAGCGCCACCGGGCGCATCGTGGACAACAGCGTCGACGCGCGCTTCACCTTCACGCCCGACGGGCTCATCGCCACGCACCGCGACAGCTTCGCGTTCTGGACCTGGTCGCGCCAGGCGCTCGGTACGCCGGGCCTGCTGCTGGGCTGGAGCCCGATGCTGCGCAAGAAGGTGCGCGCCACCGCCTCGGCCAACCTTGTCAACTACCTTGCACGCCAGCCATGAGCACCACCGACCTCGTCTTTTCGAACAACGAAGCCCAGCACCGCTACGAAGCCGCGCTGGACGGCAAGCTCGCGGCCTATGCCGAATACAACCTGCTGACCGACGCGATCATGTTCACGCACACCGAGGTGCTGCCGGAACACGAAGGCAAGGGCGTGGGCTCGGGCATTGCGAAACACGTGCTCGACGAGGCCCGCACCAAGGGGCTGCACGTGATTCCGGTGTGCCAGTTCATCGCGGGGTACATCCGCAAGCACCGCGAGTACGCCGACCTGGTGCGGCCGGACATCCAGCGCGCCTTCAAGATCTGAGGGCGTCGGCCTTCGGCGCGGGCAGCCACGCAAAGGCCGCGATGCCCAGCACCAGCAGTGCGGCGATGGTGCCCAGCACGGCGGTCAGCGGGTCGCCGCCGTGCGCCGACGCCACCGAGGCTGCCACGCCGGTCACCCACTGCATGAGGGCCACGCCGAGGAACATGGCCATGGTGAACACGGCCATCGCACGGCCGGTGAGCGTGGCCGGGTAGGCGCCGCGCACGTCGGCGTACTGCCACACGATGAAGCCCGAGAGCACGCCGATCAGCACCATGCCCGCAATGTCGAGCCAGGCCGAGTGCAGCACCGCGATGAGCGCGAACAGGGCCGCGTAGCCGAGCGCGCAAATCACGATCCAGCGGCGGCGCGAGGCGCCGTCGCGGTCGAGCCGGCCGAACAGCGGCGCGCCGAACAGCGAGATCACCGACACCGCCAGCGCCACGTTGCCGCTCTGCACCAGCGAGTAGCCGTGGCGTTCCATCATCAGCGGGCCGAGCCACAGGCCGCGCAGCGAGATGAAGGCGGCATACGTCACGGCGCCGAGCACCACGATGCCCAGCGTGTGCGGCATGGCGAACAGCGCGCCGAACTGGCGGATGGCCTCGGGAATCGACTCCTGGGTGCGCGGCGTGGCGGAGGCCGGCTCGTGCACCCAGTGCCAGATGGCCAGCCAGGCCAGCGCCGCGGCCACGGCCAGCACCACGAAGCCCGCGCGCCACGAATACGCCTGCACCAGCCACGCCAGCGGCGTGCCGGTGACCAGCATGCCCAGGCCGCCAATGGCCAGCACCATGCCCGACACGGTGGCGAAACGCGCCGCCGGAAAGTGCCGCGCGATGAACACGGTGCACACCAGGAAGGCCGGCGCGCAGCCGACGCCGATCAGCGCCTGCCCGGCCACCAGCACGAGGTAGCTGGACGACACCGCCGACAGCAGCGCGCCGACGATGGCGATCGGGAACGCCACCAGCACGGTGCGCCGCACGCCGTGCAGGTCGATGCCGATGCCCATGAAGAGCTGCATGGCGCCGAACGCAAAGTGAAAGGCCCCCGAGAAGATCCCGAGGGCCTGCGCGGAGAGGTGGAAGTCGGTCTGCAGCGGGCTCGCCATGATGGCGCCGACCGTGCGGAAGGCCTGGCTGAGCGCCACCCCGGCGCACAGCGCCAGGACCATCGTCCAGGCCGCACGTGCCGTCAGGGGCGCCAGGGGCGCGCTGCCGGCCGCGGTGTCAGGCACCGTGGCACTTCTTGTACTTCTTGCCGCTGCCGCACGGGCAGGGGTCGTTGCGGCCCGGCTCGGCCTCCTTGCGGAGGGTCTCGACCTTCGGCCCCAGGCTCTTCCAGAGCTGGCGCAGGTCGTACACGGCCCAGATGGCGGCGCCGAAGTCGTCCAGCCGCTGCTGGCTCACGCTGGGCGGGGCGTCGTCGCTGTACATCGACAGCGTGGGCTTGGCGGTGTCGTCCTCGGTGAGCGCCACGATGTTGTCGAGCGCGTCGTCGAGCATCTGGGCGGCTTCCTTGTCGCGCGGCGCGGCCCACTCTTCGGGCCAGTTTTCCACCGCGTACATGAAGCCCAGCGCCCAGACCTGGGCGAAGGACGGAATTTCCTCGCCGGCCACTTCGGCACGCTCTTCCTCGCTCAGCGAGCCGATGGCGCCGCGGGTGTCGAGCACCTCGGGCTGCCAGCTGCGCTCGTCGTCGAGCGTTTCGACGGGAGCGTCCAGGCCCTCGACGATTTCGGCCCAGCGGCGCTTCCAGTTCCAGACGAACTCCATGTGCTGCGCGGACGAGAAGCCGTCGCCCAGCAGCACGGGCCAGTATTCGGCGGGCGGGATCGGGCGGCGGGTGCAGATCAGCGCGGCCATGAAGCCTTCGCAGAACTCCCACTGGGGAATTTCCTCGTCGTGCTCGCGCATGGCGTCCAGCGCCTGGTCGAGGGCGTCGAAATCGTCGGGCCCGAGCGGCGCCTGGGCGTCGGACGTGGCGGGGGCGGCAGGGGTGGCTTCAGGAGCCGGAGTGGGGGCTGGAATGGTCGTCATGGCAGGTTCGGGGCAGCCCTCTATGATGCAGCAGGCTTCGGTCGACACTATTTCTATGCCCACGATTATTCCGTTTCCGACGCGCTATAGCGCTTTTGCCCTGTGCGTGGTCGGGCTTGTGGCCTGCCTCGCTTTCGTGCTGATGTCTCCGCACCTGTGGCTCGCATGGGTCGGGGTGGTGGTTTTCGCGGTGCTTGCGGGTACAGGCGTCCACGACCTGCGCCAGACCCGCCACGCCATCCTGCGCAACTACCCGGTCATCGGGCACCTGCGCTTTCTGCTCGAGTACATCCGCCCCGAAATGCGGCAGTACTTCATCGAGAGCGACGCGGAAGCCGCGCCCTTCTCGCGCGCGCAGCGCTCGCTGGTGTACCAGCGCGCCAAGGGCGAGCCCGACAACCGGCCCTTCGGCACCCAGCTGGACGTGACCATCGCGGGCTACGAGTGGATCAACCACTCGATGCAGCCGACGCAGCTGGCGAACCACGACTTTCGCATCGTGATCGGCGGCACGCCCCAGCCGGCGGACGGCAATGCCGCGCAGGTCTGCACGCAGCCGTACAGCGCGAGCGTGTTCAACATTTCCGCCATGAGCTTCGGCGCGCTGTCGGCCAACGCCATCCTCGCGCTCAACCAGGGCGCCAAGATGGGCGGCTTCGCGCACGACACCGGCGAGGGCTCGATCTCGCAGCACCACCGGGTGCACGGCGGCGACCTGATCTGGGAAATCGGCTCGGGCTACTTCGGTTGCCGCAACGACGACGGCACCTTCAACGAAGAGCGCTTCACCGCCAACGCGCGCGACCCGCAGGTGAAGATGATCGAGGTCAAGCTGAGCCAGGGCGCCAAGCCCGGCCACGGCGGCGTGCTGCCCGCGCCCAAGGTCACGCCCGAGATCGCGGCCGCGCGCGGCGTGCCGGTGGGCGTGGACTGCATCTCGCCCTCGTCGCACAGCGCCTTCACCACGCCGACAGAGATGATGCATTTCATCGCGAAGCTGCGCGCGCTGTCGGGCGGCAAGCCCACGGGCTTCAAGTTCTGCCTGGGCCACCCGTGGGAATGGTTCGCCATCGTCAAGGCGATGCAGGCCACCGGCATCACGCCCGACTTCATCGTGGTCGACGGGGCCGAAGGCGGCACCGGCGCGGCACCGGTCGAGTTCAGCGACCACGTGGGCGCGCCCCTGCAAGAAGGCCTGCTGCTGGTGCACAACACGCTCGTCGGCGTGAACCTGCGCCACCGCATCAAGATCGGCTGCGCGGCCAAGGTCATCACCGCCTTCGACGTGGCCCGCATGATGGCGCTGGGCGCCGACTGGTGCAACGCGGCGCGCGGTTTCATGATGGCGCTGGGCTGCATCCAGGCGCAGAGCTGCCACACCGGCCACTGCCCCACCGGCGTGACCACGCAGGACCCGCTGCGCCAGCAGGCGCTGGTGGTGCCCACCAAGGCCGACCGGGTGCGCAACTTCCACCGCAGCACGCTGCATGCGCTGCAGGAGCTGGTGCAGGCCGCGGGCCTGGACCATCCGCAGCAGATCACCGCGCACCACATCGTGCGCCGCATCTCCGACACCGAGGTGCGCCTGCTGAGCAACCTGGTGATGCAGGTGCAACCGGGCGCCCTGCTCGGCGCGCTCGACGCGCAGCACAACGTTTTTCGCACTTACTGGCCGCTGGCCAGTGCAGAGAGTTTCCAGCCCGTGACGCAGGGCCCGCAGGGGCTGGTGTCGGGCTTTGCAATGGCCGCATGAGCGCAGCGCCGGACCGCCCCGAGCAAGCTCGTACCGCAGCACGCAGTGCGGAGGTACCGATCTGATGAATCCACTGAAACGAGGCGCGAACACGCGCCTGCAATCGCGCAAGGGCGCCGCTTCGGCGCCCGCGCCCCTCGACGCACTGGCGCGCACGCCGGCCCCCGGCGACTACGCGGAATTCCTGCGCGTGACGCTGCCCCGGCAGCAGAAGAACGTGGCCAGCCACCGCTTCGGCAGTGAGCGCGTGTGGCTCAAGAAGGCCGGCCCCCGGCACGGCAAGTGGGGCTACCGCGTGATGGCGGCGGTCGCGCGCATGGTGCGGCTGGACATCATCAAGCCCGTGCCCAACCCGGGCGGCGAGGCGGCCATCGCCACCGAGGCGCGGCGGCTCAAGCAGCTCGCGGCCGCGGGCCTGCGCGTGCCCACCGTGCTGGCGCAGCAGCCCGACGGCCTGCTGATCTCGGACCTCGGCGAAAGCGGCCGTGCCACCGTGGTGCTGCAGGAGCGGCTCGACCAGGCCGCGGCCGCCGGCCCCGCCGCGCTGCTCGCCGTGTGGCGCGAAGGCCTGGCCGCCATCGCCGCCGTGCACGTGTGCGGCCAGCACCTGAGCCAGGCCTTCGACCGCAACCTCGTGCAGTGCCCCGACGGCGTGATCGGCTACATCGACTTCGAGGACGACCCGGCCGAGGTGATGACGCTGGCCGAGTGCCAGGCACGCGACTGGCTCAGCTACCTGCACTCCACCGCCATGATGCTGGAGGCCGCCGCGCCGCAGGCCGCGGGCCAGCACTGGCACGCGGCGCTGGCAGGGGTGAGCGGCGAAGTGCGCGAGCGCATCGCCAACGCGGCGCGCCGCATGCGGTGGGCGCAGAAGCTGCCGGCCAGCCGCCGCTGGGGCCGCGACACGCAGCGCGTGCGGGCCGTGGCGCGGTTGCTGGGGCAGTGGCACGACACAGCACCGGCCGCCTGATCACGGCCGTTCGCAGGCGCGTCCTTCGGTTCAGCGCTCGACCCAACGCAGCGCAGCCAGCAGGTTGCTGTGATCGTCGGTCCAGGTCGAGACGCCGCCGGCATCGATGGCTTCGCCGCGCTCGCGGATCACGGGGTCTTGCAGGAAGCCCGGGTCGCGCGTCAGCAGCACGTACTCCGATGCATGTTCGAGCGTGAGATTGCCCGGCACGGGCGTGAACTGGACACGCACCGCCTGCATGCCCGCGTCCTCGGCCAGGCGCTTGACCACCGGCGCGAGTTTCAGATGCCGGTTGCTGATGTGGAAAGCGATCACGCCCGTGGGCAGCAGGTGCTTGCCGTAGAGCGCCAGCGCCTCGCGCGTCATCAGGTGCATCGGAATCGCATCGCCCGAAAAGGCGTCGACCACGATCACGTCGAAGCGCTGCGAACCCTGCGCATCGAGCTCCTGCTGCATCAGCAGCCGCGCATCGCCCTGTGCGATCTCGACCGTCGCGGGCGAATCGGCGAGGTAGGTGAAATGCGAACGCGCCGCCGCGGTCACCCGCGGGTTGATCTCGTAGAAACGCAGCGTGTCGCCGGCGCGCCCGTAGGCCGCGAGCGTGCCCACGCCCAGGCCTATCACGCCCACGCGCTGCGTCACGCCTCGGTGGGTGAGCAGCGCCAGGCCACCGCCCGACTTCGGCCCGTAGTAGGTGCTCGCCAGCCGCCGCTGCACCGCGCCCTGCAGTTGCTCGCCATGCGAGATCACGCCGTGCATCAGCCGGCGCGACGCGGTCAGCGCGCCCGGAATGCCGAACTGCTCCACGCGCAGCGCGCCGTAGAAATTGCGCACGCGCAGCATCGTGCGGTTGTCTGCCTCGAGCACGGAGGACACCGAGAGCCAGGCCACCGCCACCGACGCCAGCGCGCCGAAGAGGCCGGCGCCCGCCGCCCATGAGCGTGCCCGCCACGCGGTGTAGGCCGCCGCGAAGCAGGCCAGCGCAGCGACCGACGCATACAACACGTTGAGGGACACCGCGACCGCATCCATCTTCAGGAACGCCGCGAAGCCCACGACGACGGCGAACGCGAACGCCAGCCACACCCATTGCTGGCGCGCCCGCGAGAGCCACAGCATGACCAGCCCCGGCACCGCCAGGCTCGCCGGCAGCTCCCAGTAGCCGTTGAAGAAATGCGGCGCGGCCACGCCCGCGAAGATGCCGCCCACCGCGCCGCCCAGCGCCAGCAGCAGGTAGAAGCGCGTGAGCCGCGCGGGCCCGGGCCGCGCACGCGCCAGTTCGCCGTTGGCGAACATGCAGATCGCGAAGAGGCCCGCGCAGAAGAGACCGATGGCCGCGGCGATCGGCAGGGAGCGCTGCGGCGTGTTCAGGTACCAGCCCATCACCGGCGTGAGCAACAGCACCGCCGGCCAGAACAACCAGCGCCGGTACCAGCGGTCGCTGTCGAAGCACAGCACGAAGCTCAGCAGGTACAGCGCGAGCGGCACGATCCACAGCATGGGTACCGAGGCGATGTCCTGCGTGACGAAGGCCGACACCGCGAGCAGCGCGACCGTGCCGAGCGCGGCCAGCACCAGCCACAGCAGCTGGTCGGCCCACGACAGCGGCACCGCGGGGGCGGTCGAGGCCGAGGCCGATGTCTCGGTCGCCGGGGCGCCGGTCCGCGCAGCCTGTGCCTTTCCCACGGCCACCACCGACACGATCGCCAGCACCGCGAACAGCCCGAAGCCTGCCGACCACGCCACCGCCTGCGCACGCAGCGCGAACACCGGCTCCAGCACGAAGGGGTACACCACCAGGGCTGCCAGCGCCGCGAGGTTCGACAGCGCGAACAGCCGATACACCTTCGCCTGCCGAGGCGCATCGCCCGCATGCAGCCGCGCCACCCAGCTCTGCACCAGCGGCCCGGTGGTGCACACCGCGAGGTACGGCAGCCCGATGGTGGCGGCCAGCACCGCGAGCACGCCCGCCGCCGGGTCGCCCTGCCCGGTCGGCTTCCACGCCGCATCGGGAATCACCGGCAGCATCGCGCAGGCCGCCAGCAGCAGCAGCGCATGCACCACGGCCTGCGTGCGCAGCGGCCGCCGCGAGAGCCGGTCGGCATAGAAGTAGCCCAGCAGCAGCACCACCTGGAAGAACACCAGGCACAGCGTCCACACCGCGGCAGAGCCGCCGAACCACGGCAGGATCTGCCGCGCGATCAGCGGCTGCACCAGGAACAGCAGGAAGGCCGAGACGAAGATCGTCGATGCGCACAGCGCCAGCGCGCGCCCACCCTGTGCAGCGTCCGCGGCCGTGCGCATCAGCCGGGGTTGCCCGGGTTGGGCACCTTGTCCAGCTGGCCCTTCACCGAACCGTCCCAGATGGCCGGGCAGAAGGAGTTGCCGTCGCCCACCTTGTCGGCCAGCGCGTCGATGCCCTTGGCCGTCAGCTGCGAGGCCCATTCGGTGCTGTTGTTGCGCACGAAGGCGAAGATGTTGGTCATGGCGTCCTGCGGCTTCTCCAGCACGTTGATGCCGATGTTGTTGCTCCACGCCGGGTCCCACTGCAGGTCGATGCTGCGGTCGCTCTTCGGCCCGAACGAATAGAACGGATGCCAGTACATCGGCGACTCCATGCCCACCACGCCGTCGGCGGCCAGCGGGATCTTGCCGTTGGCGATGTAGTAGGCGTCCAGCTGGTTCAGGCGGAAGTCGGTGCCCGGCGCGGTGGCACCGTCGACCGACAGCAGCTTGAACCACGCCTCGCCCACGAACTGGTAGCCCTTGAGCGCCGTGAGGATGATCTTGTTGGCCACCGGAATGCCCAGCCGGTAGCCGTAGTGCACCCGCAGGTGCAGCACGCTGGCTTCGCCCAGCGTCTTGTTCGACACGTTGCCGCGCAGCTCGGCGTCGGGCGGCAACGGATCGCCGATGCCCGCGGTGGTACTCATGGCCTTGGCCTTGAAGTCGTAGGGCAGCGGCTTGCGGTAGCGCATGGTGTCGTTGGGGATCTGCACGATCCAGCGGTTCTCGCCGAAGTTCTCGACGAAGGCCCAGTCCACGAAGGACGTCTGCGTGGGGTTCAGGTACTCGATGCAGGCCGACTGGATCAGGTCGGTGTTGGTGTCCACCCAGCCCTTGAACATGCCGCCCACGCTGGCGTCGCGCACGTTCAGCGGCATCATGCCCTTCACCAGCCCCTGCCACACGCTGCCGCGCGTGAGCGCGTTGGTGGTCAGCTCCAGCGCGGCGCTGTTGAGCGTGCCCAGCCCCGGCGCGGTCGAGTTGCCGATGCGAAACACGAAGGGCAGCGGCATGCCGTTGTTGAGCGAGCCCGCGCGCGCGGCCTCGTGCGCGGCGTACTCCAGCGTGAGGCGCGCGCGGTAGATCAGGCCGAACTGCACCACGCACATCACGAAAAGAATCAGCACCGGCAGCGCGATCATCGTCTCGGTCATGGAGGCGCCGCGCTGCGCCCGCGGCTGCTTCGCGCGGCGGCGCGTGTGAAGAATGGATGGCATGGCCTGCTGCTCCTGAGTGTGTTCACCAGCCCGACAACTGCAACCCCGGGCGCAGCGCCAGCCGCCTCGCCTGGCCGGCGGCCAGTTCGAGCACGCTGGCCGCGCCCAGGCACATGGCCATGCGCATCGGGCGCAGGCCTTCGACCACGCGCGCGATGCCGCCGTGCCGGTCCAGAAAGACGACGTCGATCGGATAGCGCATGCCCACCGTGTGCACCGAGCGGCAGCGCGTGATCAGAAGGCCTTCGCAGGCGGACAGGCGCGGGCGCCCGAGCAGCCCGCGCGTGCGGTCCCAGCCGCGCTCGGCCACGCGCACGGGACCGAAGGGCTGGGCCTGGGGGGATCGGGACCGGAGGGAGACGATGCGCATGGAACGGGGCTCGGGGCTTCAGAGTTTCTGGGTTTCGAGGAACTGCATCACCAGCGGGAAGAAGATGATGATGAAGGTCACAGGGAAGATGAAGATCACCAGCGGCCCGATCATCTTCACGGGCGCTTCCATGGCGAGCTTCTCGGCCATCTGGAAGCGCTCGGTGCGGCGCTGGTCCGAAATGGCGGAGAGCGTGTCGGCCAGGCTCGCACCGAGCGACTCGGCCTGCGTGAGGTTGGACACCAGGCTCTTGATGTGCTTGTTGTCCAGCCGGTCGGCCAGCGCATTGAGCGCGTCCATGCGGCTCGCGCCGGTGCGCATCTCGCGCATCATGCGGTCGAACTCCTGGCCCAGCGCGCCGCCCGGGCCCTTCTGCACCGCCTGCGCAATGGCGCCGGTGAGGCTCAGGCCGGCCTGGCAGCACAGCGTGATCATGTCCAGGTAGCCCGGCAGCGTGCGCAGGATGTCCTTCTCGCGCTTCTTGCGGCGGTCGCGCATCCACATCACCGGGTAGTACCACCCCACCACGCACGACGCGAGCGTGACCCACACCTTGGTGCCCGCCATCGCATCGAGCAGGCCCGCGGTCCACAGGCCCAGCGCGGCCACCACCAGCATCGAGACGCACTGCACCGCGATGAACTCCTCGGCCCTCAGCACGAACTCCAGGCCCGCGAGCTGCAGCTGGCGCTTGCGCTTGACCAGCATCGAGGTGGGCGCGATCTCCGACACGTGGAACTGCAGGATGTTCACCACCGGCCACACCAGGCGCAGCATGCGCGGCAGCGGGTCCATGTGGGTGCGCTCCGAAGGCCTGGCCTTGCGGATCAGCGAGACCATGTACAGCAGCAGGATCACGCCCGTGGTCGCGCACAGGAAGATGATGGCCAGGAGGATGAGTGAACGCATGGTGCAATCCCCCTGCTTCTCAGATATCGATGGCCACGATTTTTCGGATCATCGCGTAGCCCAGCAGCAGCATGATGGCGATCACGGTCAGCACCACCCAGCCGATGGTCGTGGAGAACAGCAGGCCCATGGTCGGCTGCATCAGGTAGAGCACGCCCATCAGCAGCAGCGGAAAGAGCGTCATCACCAGGCCCTGGATGCGCCCCTGCGCCGTCAGCGCCTGGATGCGGCCTTCCAGGATGGCCTTGCGGCGCAGCGTCTCGGCCAGCACCTGCAGCGGCTCCGACAGGTTGCCGCCCACTTCCTTGGACACGCGCAACGCCACCACCACCAGCACGAAGTCGGGAATGCCCAGGCGCTGCGACATCTTCTGGATGGCATCGTCGAAGCTCACGCCCAGGCGCTGCTCCTTGAGCACCAGGCCGAACTCCTGGCCCAGCGGCCCCACCTGGTCGCGCACCAGCACCTGGATGGCGACCGACAGCGCACTGCCGGCGCGCAACGCACTGGCAATGAAGAGCAGCGCATCGGGCAGCTCCGACTCGATCTGCTGCCTGCGCTTCTTGCGCTGCCAGGCGAACCAGCGCGCCGGCAGCAGGTAGAGCACCACCGCCGCCACCACGCCGCCGATCAGGTTGCCCGAGATGAGCCAGCCGATGCCGCCGCACAGCGCCACCAGGAAGGCATGGCCCGATGCGAAAGCCACCGCATGCTGCGCCTGGAACTCCGACAGGTTCAGCGTGCGGCGGCCGCTGGCCTGCAGCCTGGTCATCATCTTTCCGACCAGCTCCGGCGAGCGCTGCAGCAGCAGGTAGCCGCACAGCGTGATGAAGCCCATGCCGCAGAGCACGGAGGCCAGCAGAATCATTCCTTTCATGGCACGGTCTCTCCGAAGAGGTATTCCAGGTCGAGCTTCAGGCCGTGCTCCTGCAGGCGCGTGAAGAACTCGGGCACGGTGCCGGCGGCGGTGAAGTGGCCCACGGTCTTGAACGACTCGTCCACGCCGGTCTTGCGGAAGGCATACACGTCCTGCATCTGGATCATCCCGTCGGCGAAGCCGGTGATCTCGGTGATCTGCGTGACCTTGCGGCTGCCGCAAGGAAAGCGCGTGAGTTGCACGATCAGGTCGACCGCCGAGGCGATCTGCTCGCGGATCGCCGCCACCGGAATGTTCATGCCGGCCATGGTCACCAGCACCTCCAGGCGCGACATGGCGTCGCGCGGCGAGTTGCTGTGCAGCGTGGTGAGCGAGCCGTCGTGGCCGGTGTTCATGGCCTGCAGCATGTCCAGCGCCTCGCCGCCTCGGCACTCGCCCACCACGATGCGGTCGGGCCGCATCCGCAGCGAGTTGCGCACCAGGTCGCGAATCGCGATGGCGCCCTTGCCTTCGATGTTGGCCGGGCGCGATTCCAGCGACACCAGGTTGGGCTGGCCCAGCGAGAGCTCGGCCGCGTCCTCGATGGTCACGATGCGCTCGTTGGGCGGAATGAAGTTCGACACCATGTTCAGCAGCGTCGTCTTGCCCGTGCCGGTGCCGCCCGAGACGATGATGTTGAGCTTTTCTTCCACCGCGATGCGCATGAACTCCACCATCTGCGCGGTGATGGAGCCGGTGCGGATCATGCCCTCGTGGCCCATGCGGTTCTTCGGAAACTTCCGGATCGTGACGCTGGGTCCGCGCAGCGCCAGCGGCGGAATGATGGCGTTCACGCGCGAGCCGTCTTTGAGCCGCGCGTCCACCATCGGCGAGCTCTCGTCGATGCGCCGGCCCAGCGGCGTCACGATGCGCTCGATGGCGCCCAGCACCGCGATGTTGCTGGTGAAGGCGACGTTGGTGCGCTCCAGCCGGCCGGCGCGCTCGATCCAGATCTCGTCGAAGCGGTTGACCATCACTTCGGTCACGCTCTCGTCCTTGAGCAGCACTTCGAGCGGGCCCAGGCCGATGGCTTCGTCGAGCAGCTGCTGGCTCAGCAAGGCGCGGTCGAGCTCGGGCGGCAGCTCGCGCGTGTCGCGAATGATCTCGGCAATGAGCGCGCGGATGTTGGAGCGCAGCTCCTCGTCCTTCATCTGCGCGGTGTCGATGCGGCGGTTGTCCAGCTGCTGAAGCAGGGTGCGGTGCAGCGTGCGCCGCCACTGCAGCAGCGGGTCTTCGATGGCCAGCGAGGTTTCGGCCATCTGCGCGGCATCGGCCGCGTCCTGCGGGTCGCTGCCCGCCGGCCTGAGCGCCACGTCGAGCGACACCACCAGCGTGTGACCGCCGATGATGATTTCCTCGCCGCCCTTCATCGGCCCGAAGCGCGTGACGCGGTTGCCGTCGACCCAGGTGCCGAAGAGGCTGCCCAGGTCCTGCACGAACACCTCCTCGTCGTGCAGCACGAACTGGGCATGCAGCTTGGCGACGTTCCAGCCCGACAGCACGATGTGGCTGGTGCTGTCCTTGCCGACCTGGAGTTCCGCGACGTCGATCGGGACCTCGCGCACGCCCTGCTGCGGAGAATTGACGAAGACCTTGTGCATGGCGATGGAGCCTCGGGGAGTCAGGGAGCGACGGGCTGGCCGGGCGTGCCGGCGGGGATGCCACCGATGTCGGCGGCAGCGGGCGGCGGGCGCGCGCCGCGCGGGTCCGACCTGTCTTCGGTCAGCGTGCCGAAGTTGCTGCCCACGTCCTGCTCCAGCTGGCGCGCGCGCTCGATGCGCGTGCGGCTGTCCGCCGGGCCGACCACGCGCGGCGTGATGAACACCACCACCTCCTGCTCCTTGTCGGTGTCGTTGTCGGCACGGAAGGCGCGCCCGATGATCGGCGCCTTGCGCAGGCCCGGCACGCCGTCGCTGGAGCGGGTGGACTCGCGGCTCAGCAGGCCCGACAGCACGATGGTTTCGCCGGCCTTCACGTTGAACTCGGTGTCGGTGCGACGGATCAGCAAACCCGGAATGCCCTGCACCGCCACGCTGCGGTCGATGCTGCTCACCTCGGTGAGGATGCTGCCCGACACGTTGCCCTCGCCGTCGGCGATGGGCTTGATGTTCAGCCGCACGCCGTAGGGCTTGAACTCGACCGAGCCGGCGCCCTGCGTGCTGAGCGCGGGCAGCGGGATTTCGCCGCCGGCCAGGAACTTGGCCTCGCCGCCGCTGCGCGTGGAGAGGTTGGGCGAAGCCAGCAGGAAGGCGTTGCCGCGCTGCACCAGCAGGTTGATGCGCGAGGTCAGGCTCAGGCCGATGCCGAAGTAGGCCTCCGGCGTGCGGCGGTTCTGGCTCAGCAGGTTGGCGGTGTTGGCCCCGTTGAACGCCGAGCCGTCGGGCAGGATGCGGTAGCTGCCGCTGGAGGCGATGTCCGAGAACAGGCCGAAGTTGAAGCCGTCGCCGCCGGTCTGCCAGCGCACGCCCAGGTCGTCCAGCGCGGTCTTGCTGAACTCCACGATGCGCACCTGGATGTCGACCATGCGGTCCACGCGGATCCGGTCGGCCGTGGCCAGCGACACCACCGCGGGCGCATAGAGCTGGGCCACGGTGTTCAGGCGCTCGACCGCGGCGGGGTCCAGGCTGTTGCCGTCCATGATGATGCGTTCGCCGATGCGCCGGATGTTCACGCCCGAGATGCCGTGCGTGATCTCGCGCAGCTCGTCGGCGATGCGGTCCAGGTCGACCACGTTGACGCGCACCTTCAGCTTGCGCACGGTGCCGTTCTTGTCCCAGACATGCAGCGTGCTGTCGCCCGCGTCCTGCGCGGTGATGAGCATGTTGGCGCCGTCGAGCACGCGGGCCTCGATGATCTTTCCGTTGCCGATGGCCACGCGCGCCACGCCCGGCATCTTGACCAGCACCATCTGCCCGACGTAGAGCGTGAGCGTGTCGGGCAGCCGCTGCATCACCGTGGCGCGCGCGGCGATGCGCGCCAGCTCGCCCTCGGTGATGGAGGCCGGCGGCGGCGGCGTGGCCGCACGGATGCCGGGCGAGCGTTCGCCGGCGCCCGAACCCGTGGCGCCGGCTGCGCCCGGTGCGCCCGAGGGCTGCGCCGAGGGCGCGGGCGCCACCGTGCCCAGGGGCAACGAGGGTACCGCGGGCATGCCAGGGTACGGACCCTGGGCCTGGGCCTGGAAGACAAGACACAGCGCCGTCGCTGCCAGGGAGCATCGCTTGAGATTCATCGAACTTTTCTGGACATCAATAAAACGGGCACGCCCCTGGAGGCGAAGAAGGCGAAGGCGAAGTGGGGCGGCGTTCGGGGCGATGGGCTTCAGCGCGGCAAGGCGTCGCCCGTCGGCAGCATGGCGCCCAGGCCGGGCGCACCGGGTACGCCCCGGTTGCCCGAACCGCCGACGATGTATTCGACGCCGGGGCTCATGGGGCGCGCAGGTCCGCTGGCGACCATCGGCCGCGCACGCTGCGGCCTGAAGCCGGCCACGATGGCGTCGAGGTCGACGGCATCGACGCCGCTGGTCATTGTGGCGCGGTCGTCGGGGTTGCGCAGCGTGGCGATGATCTTGCCCAGGCGCTGGGCCAGGATGAGCTTCTGCGCGTCCTGCGGCTGGATGGCAACGGTGACGGTGGAGTAGCGCTGCTGCGCATAGGGGTCGGTGTCGGCCGAGACGTCGGCGCGCTTTCGCATCGAGGCGAACTGCTCCGAGGTGATCTGGCCGGTGGCGCGCACCTCGACGTCCTGCAGCAGCGGGATCACCACCGAGGGATCGTTGGCGGCGGTCTTCTCGACCACATACATGAAGTCGATGCGGTCGCCGGCGCGCAGCATGCCCGAGATGGAGCTGATCTCGTCCACCGGAATGGTGATGGCGCGAACGCCCTGCTCGATCTCCTGCGCGAAGACCTTGCGCGGCGTGGAGAAGAACGACGCGAGCAGCGGCTTGCCGGCGGCCACCGGCACGGTGAGCTGGCGGCCCGCGAACTGCGCGAAGGTCTCGGGCGTGAGCGCGTCGTTGTGCACGTACTCGTTGGGCACCGAGCGCTTGGCCACCATGCCGGGCAGCACCGTGGTGCCGTCTCCCAGCGCCTGGCGCGCCACGACCACGTCGCGGCGCTGGCTGTCGGCGTCCTTCTCCAGGCTGGCCGCAATTTCGCGCTCGCTGGCCCGAAGGTAGTACCAGCCCAGGCCCGCGGCCAGCAGGCCGAGCATCAGGGCACCGATGAGAGGGGACAGCCGTTTGACGCTTTGCTTGAACTTCAGAAGTCCCGGAGATGATTTCATGCCTGGCTACAAAGGATAGGAAAGGGTGTACGAATAGGTCGCCCAGGCATCGCGGAAGGCCTTGATGAGCAGCGCGATCACCGAGCGGTCGGAGCCGGGGAAGGTGGCGAACAGCATCACCGCCAGGATGCCGGCGACGATCACGTATTCGGCGATGACCTGCCCGCGCTGGGCGCGGCGGGAAGAAGCGGAAGGACGGCGTTGGAGCGGGCGTTGACGGGGGTGCATGGCGCGCGCGCTCATTCCGGCGTGGTCTGGCTGGCGACGATGAAGTAGGCGTCGTCGCGCCGGGTGATGGTCACGACCATCTCCTCGCTGTTGCGGCGGAACACCAGCGCCGAACGCAGGCCGCCCTCGACGGTGCGGTCCTGCAGCAGCGACCAGCCCAGGCGGATCATCTGTTCGCGCAGGTAGAGCGCGTTGGTCTCCACGCTCACGCCGTTGGTGACGACGATGGTGCGGTTGCGCTGGCCCTCGTCGAAGGAGAGCGTGTCCGACACCACCTGCGAGCCGGCAGGGCGCGGAAAGCCCTTGCCGATGCGCTCGGCGCGCTCCTGCATGGGCTGCTCGCTCCCGGCCTTGTCGTAGACCACCGCGGCCACCAGCCGGCCCACCGTGCCCGAGGGGCCCGCGCGCAGCTGCACGGTGACCTGGTACTCGCCGAAGCGCGCGCCGAGCACGCGCAGGGGGCCGACGGTGCTCACGCCGTAGCCCATCTTGTCGGCCAGCCATTTCTCGTAGTAGCGCGACACGGCCGCCACCGATTCCGTCGACTCGATGCCGCGGATCTGCATGGGCACGGTGTTCTGCTCGAGGTACTCGGCGATCCAGAACACCTTGGCACCCGGGGGCCACGGAATGGCGGGCCAGTCGCGCTGCGGCGGTGCCGCGGCGGCCGCGCCGCACAGGCACAGCCAGGCGGCGGCGAACATCCATCGCAGGAGCGTTGCGGGCAGGCTCATCAGGGCAGCGTGTTGACCACGGGCGTCGGCGGAAAGGCGCGGTAGTAGCGGAAATGGTCCTTCACGCTGGCGCCGTTGCCCGTGCCGTCGCCGCCGGTCTCGCCGGTCGCGCCGGCCGGAATGCGCTCGAAGCGGTCCAGCGGCGTCTTCTCGAGTGCATCGCCCGGCGTGAAGCCCATGGTGAGGTTGTTCATGTCGAAGGCGGGATAGACCTGCTTGATCTGGTAGGCCGTCTGGTGCATGCCGCCGCGCAGCTGCTGATAGAAGACGCTGTCGAGCAGCTTCATGGGCACCAGGCCGTCGATCTTGCTTTCCTCGCGGTTGGTGCCGCCGGCGTTCCAGGCTTCGGTGAGCATGGTGACCTGCTCGCTCATGTCCAGCGCCGGCACCAGGTCGAACTTGGTGTTGGTCTGGCTCACTTTCACTTCGTGGCGCATGTAGCCGCTGTTCACGAACTGGAACTTGCTCAGCGAGCCCGTGATCACGTTGGAGCCCAGCGCGGCCTGCGCCTCCCGGATGCCGTTGAACACCACGCTGCTCGCATTCAGCAGCGACGGCATGGGCGCGGCCGTGCTCGATGCGGTGACGGCCGTGGTGCGGTAGTCGATGGGCGGCGCCAGCGGCTCGAACTCGGCGATGTTCGCCGCGTGGATGGCAATGCCCGGCTCCGTGCGGTCGCGAAAGATATGGCGGCGCAGGTCGCGCGTGACTTCGGCATCGGTCTTCTTGATGGCGCCCGATGCGCCCTTGGCTTCCTCGGCCGTGATGCCCTGCGCCTCGGGCATCCACACGGTGCGCTGCCAGGCCACCAGTTTGGCGGCGGCCACGGTCTGCATGCGCTTGGTGCCGTACTCGGCAATGGCCGGAATCGCCGCCAGCGTGACGGCCGCGAAGCTCACGATGAGCAGGGTCTCGACCATGGCGTGACCGGCGACGGCGGCAGCGCCTGCACGCGCCGGGCGTAGTGGCATGCGTCGATGCGGGCGGGTCATGCGCGGTCGTCCTTCATCAGTTGCCGTTGTCTTCGTCGGGCGAGCCGCTGACGGCCGCGCCGCCCATGGCAATGGCGCGTGCCCACAGCGAGGGCTCCACGTTGTGCACATGCCAGTAGGGGCTGAACAGGCTGCGGTGCTCGATGTAGCCGCCGGCGAAGCCCACGTTGTACTTGCCGATCGACGCCGGATCGGACACGGCGTTGTCCCGGCGCGCCCAGCGGTCCTGCGGCCGCCGGAAGTAGATCTGCGAGGTCGACACCGCCTTGATCTCGCGGCCCTGGAAGTTGTCGCGCAGGCCCGCCTTGCCGTCGGCGGCGGAGTTGCCGAAGCCGGCGACCTCGCCCGTGCGCACCTTGTCGCCGCCCTTTCGCACCACGAGCGTGAACGCCGGGCCCTTGTCGGTGTTCTTGCCCCACTTGAGCGGGTTGGCGCCCTTGAAGCCGTTTTCGGCGAGCCAGTTGTCGGACTCGTTGGCCACCATCGGCGGATGGTCCTTGATGTCGACGAAGCGGGGCATGGCCCAGTTCTTCGTGAAGCTGGTGCCGATGTCGGTGCGCGGGCTGTAGTGCAGCTTGGCGTTGAACACCAGCACCGGCCAGGTGCCCGGCAGGATGCCGCCGTCCTTGTCGCGCGACGCGTTGTCGAAGGAGTCGCGCTCCATGTAGGCGGTGTCGCCCACCTCGCGGTTCAGGCCGCCGTAGGTGCGGCCTTCGCGGCTGTAGGTGCGCAGGGTCAGTCGCTGGCCTTCCCAGCTGCTCCTGTAGTTGGGGCCGCCCGCGGCGGCGGCGCCGGCACCCAGGCCGAAGCGGCCGCGAAAGGCGTCGCTGAGGCCGAAGATGTCGGTGTAGAGCACGCCCAGGGGCAGCTTGATCTCGATCGAATCGGCCGACTGCCAGCGGATGCGTCCGGTCTCGTCGCCGGGGAGGCCTTCGGTGGCGACGATCTCGGTGCCGCCCTTCCACTCGAGCAGCCCGCCCATCATGTCGCCGGTGATGTCGGCCAGGCCCGGCGGCGCGGTCGGGCTGCCGGAAATCATGCCCTGCATGGCACCCGACAGGCCCGTGGCGATCCAGTTGCCGATGTCGGGCAGGAAGCGGCGGTTCTTGGTCCAGTCGTCGCGCGTGGCCTGCGCGGCATGCGCGAACCGCAGCACCTCGTTGAATTCGTCGTCGTTGAACGTGACGCTGCCCGACTGGTGATAGCTCTTGAGATAGAGCCCCACGTCGGCCACGAACTTGGTGACGAAGATCGCGGTTTCCGCCGGCGGCACCGATGCGTCGGGGTCGTTGGCGTTGAGCACGTCCTTCACGAGCTGGGGCAGCTGCGCCGTGGTGCCCACGAGCATGGCAGCCTGGCTGGCGGAGATGCCCTGATTGAGCACGCGCAGCAGGTCGACCCCGATCTGCAGCGGCTTGGCCGAGGGCTCGACGAAGCTGGCGATGCGGTCGGCCGTGCGCTGCAGTCGCTGCGCGCGCAGGAAGTTGTTGAACCACGCCAGCAGGAAGATCGGGCCCACCACCGGCAGGCGGGCCTTCTCCAGATTGCGCGCGCCCTTCAGGCCCTCGGCGACCACCAGGCCCTCCTGGATGTTGGCCGCGCTGGTGATGAGCATGGCCACCGAGGTCTGCACGCTCGCCAGCGTGGCGATGCCCGCCTCGTTGGCGGCCATGGCGCGGTTGGTGTAGGCCAGGTAGTTGAGGCTGCGTGCCGTGAGCACGCTGGCGCTGTAGGTGGTTGCGTCGGCCGTGTTCTGCAGCTTCATCTTCTCGCGCGTGGAGGTGGCGGTGTTGTAGACCACCAGCACGCTCAGGAAGATGATCGGCAGCATCGCCACCAGATACACGATCGCCTGGCCCGACTGGCGCCGGCGCGTGGGCGCATGGGCGGGTGCCAGGGGGAGCGAAGCGCTACCTGGGGGCATCACGCGATGTCGGTCAGGCCGTGATGTGTGGCGCGCTGCTTATTTCGCGCCGTCCGCCCCGCCCTTGGTGTAGGTGCTCATGTTCATGTTGACCTGGGCATTGGTGGAAGCCTTGCCGGCGGCGGTCTGTGCGTTGGTGACTTCGGCGGAGCCCGTCTTGCCGCCCACTTCCTGCGCCATGCCGGCGACCTGGTTGCGCATGGTCTGGCCGAAGAAGCTGAACACCGCAATGGCGGCAATGGCGATCAGGCCGAGGATCACGAGGTACTCGGTCATGCCTTGGCCGCGGATCTTGATATGCGAGGCGATACGGCGGCTCAGCGAGGTCAGACGAAGTGTTTGCATGAGAGAGTTTCCTGAAAGGTGGCTGAAAGGACAGCCGGATCGTAGGGACGCTCTCGCACTGCGTTCGATACACTTTTTGCGATTGCCGATACGAAATAACTTTCGCGAAACAGTTTGCAACTGGGCGTAAGAAATTCGCGGTCTTTAGTTCGCGGAACTCGTTGCACCCTCCAAGCGCAGCTGGCTCTGCCTGCGAAATTCCGTGGGCGTCACGCCCTTGATTTCGAGAAACTGCCGATTGAAATTCGACACGTTGTTGAACCCCACGTCGTAGCAGATCGAGGTGATGTAGCGGTCGCTGTGCATGAGCAGCAGGCATGCCTTGTTCACCCGCACCTGGTTCACGTAGCTCAGGAAGCTGTGGCCCGTGGCACGCCGGAACAGCCTGCCGAAGCGCCCCGCGTTCATGCCGAGCTCCGCGGCGATGTCGGCCGCGCTCACGTCCTTGGCGGGTTCGCTCGCGATGCGCGTCACGATGTCGTTGATGGCTTCCAGCGGGTTCTCCCCGTCGGTCTGCATGCCCGACAGCAGGCGGTAGTCGGTGCATTGCGCCATGTCGGCCAGAAAGTCGCAGAACAGGCTGAAGCGCTTCAGGCCGCGCGCGTCCTTCACCCGGTGCCAGTGCTGTTCCGCGCACGCGGCCATGCCGAAGAACTCGATGCCGTAGCGCGCGCGCTGGAGCATGCGCACGGCTTCCTGCAGCTCGGGAATGCGCTCGGCGGCTTCGAAGATCGGGTCGTGCAGGAACTGGATGACCAGGTCGCGCTGCGCCACGCCCTCGGCGGGCGCGTCCAGCGAGATCCAGTTGTGCGGCAGCTTGGGGCCGCACAGCACGAGGTGCCCGGGGTCGAAGGATCCGATCCAGTCGCCCACGAAGGCCTGGCCCGACGTTGCCACGATCAGGTGCAGCTCGTACTCCTCGTGGCAATGCCAGCGCGCCAGCGGCGTGGGAAAGCCGTGCTCGAGACAGCGCACCAGCCCGACCTCTTCCGAGGGTTCGTAGCCCAGTTCGGTGGAACGGGCGAGCTCGACTTCGAGCTCGGGCAACAGTTGGCGCGGCGATCGCTGGTGTGAACTCGGCATGACTTTTCTTGAAGGACGGAAGGCATTTGCAGCGCTCGGATGCACGGCGCGAAAGCGCTGCAAACGGTCGCGGTCTTCGAAGTCGGCATGGCCCGCTTCACACGGGCCCGCAAGAGGTGTGCGTCAACCACTTCGGCGCGCCGGACGATAGTGGCGGGGCCATGCAATTGCCAGACCCTATGCGATCGACGGCAGAAGATATGCGCGCATGGCAAGCGCGTCCTGCAGGTGGCATGCACACCTGCCGGCGTTGTCTAGACAGCTGGGGCAACGGCAACTCCCTCTGTGATTTGCCGCTCAGTAGACGTGCGGGTCGTGCTTGTCTAGAAGCCGTTGCGATGCCGTCGCAAAGTCAGTTTTTTTCGCTCGTCCACGAAGGTTCAGGCCGCTGCCAGCACCGCCCGCACCTCCACGCCGTGCGCAGCCAAACGTTTGCGCAGCGCGAGCACCGCCTGGTCCTTGCTGATCAGCCGCGCACGCTGCGCGACCGCGAGATCGATGAACACCTGGTCGTCGGGGTCCTTGCACACGCACGGTGCACGCGGCGGCGTGTCTGCCACCAGATGCACGCGTGCGTCGAAGGCTTCGAGCACGCTGGCCGCGGCCATCTGCCGCTGCGCGAGCCGCTTCACGATGAGCGGGTAGCCGAGCACCCGCGCGAGTTCGCCGCGCATCGACGCGGTGGCGAGCCAGCGCAGTGCGCCGGCCGCGAGCGCGGCGCGCAGGGGCACGCAGTCGGGGTTGTCGAACACCAGCAGGTCGAGCGCGATGTTGGTGTCGATGACGACGGGGGCGGGTTCTGTCAACGTCATGGAATGTGGGGGGAATACTCCCGATGTTGCACCATCGGGAGGTCGCGTCAGGCTGGTGTCGGTTCGCGGGCGGACAATGCCTGTGGCCGTACCCTCCCGCCTTCCAGCCTCTTATTTCTTCTTTCATGAAACGACTTCCGCTGCTCTGCCTCGCCCTGCTCGCCTGCGCGGGTGCCCGGGCCGAGTGGCTGACCCTGGTGGGTTCGCCGGGCGACGCAGGCAACAGCTATGTGCAGGTCGATCCGACCAGCGTCGAAGTCGACGGCGCGCACCGCACCGTCAGGTTGCGCCTGAGCCTGGCGCAGGACCGCACCACGCGCGACGGCATCGTGTTCCGGTCGTTCGACGCCAGGGTCGACGTCGACTGCGCGGCGCGCAACGCGCGCTATGTGAGCGCTACCTACTTCGGCCAGCCGAACTTCGTGGGCGAGCCCATCGCGGTGCGGCACTTCGCCGACGACGACGTGCGCCCCATGACGCTGGGCAACGCGCCGCGCGACCTGGCCGGACGCACCGTCAACGCGGCCTGCAGCGTGCGGCCAAGGGAGCCGAAAGCGCCGCCGGCCGCCGAGGGCGAGCTACTTCCGCGCTGAGCCGGCCACCATGTCGAAGCGGAACAGCCTGCATTCGATGGGGCCGTTCCACATCGGCACGCGGCGCGACTCCTTCAGGCGCATCTGCCTGGGCAGCTTCAGGTCGGGCGTGAGCACCCAGGCGGTCCAGCCGGCGTAGTTCTTCTTCCAATGGGTGGCGAGCTGCGGAAAGAACTCTCCGCCGTCGCCTTCTTCACCGCCCGCACCCTGCGCGGTCTGCGCGGTCTGCGCCGATTCGCGCGCACCGGAGCGGCCCGGGCCGGCCACGCCGCCCACCTCGATGCGCTCGCCGTACGGCGGGTTGAGCATGATCACGCCGGCCTCGACCGGCGGCATGCGCTGCAGCGCGTCGCCGCCGCGGAACTCGATGGCCTGCGCCACGCCGGCGCGCTCGGCATTGCGTTCGGCGAAGTCGACCATGCGGTGCGACACGTCGGAGCCGAAGATCGCCACGCTGCCCTCGCGCACCTTCGCGTCGGCTTCCTGCTTGATGGCCGTCCACACGTGCGGCTGGAACGGCAGCAGCTTCTCGAAGCCGAAGCGCCGCAGCGAACCCGCGGCGATGCCGCGCGCGATCTGCGCCGCCTCGATGGCGATGGTGCCGCTGCCGCAGCAGGGGTCGTACAGCGGCTGGGCCGACACGTCGCCGGTTTCGGGGTTCCACCAGCCGCTGGCGGCCAGCATGGCCGCGGCCAGGGTTTCCTTCAGCGGCGCGTCGCCCTTGTCCTGGCGCCAGCCGCGCTTGAACAGCGGCTCGCCCGAGGTGTCGATGTAGAGCGTGCAGGTCTCGGTGGTCAGGTGGGCGAAGACGCGGCAGTCGGGCCACTGCGTCTCGATGCTGGGGCGCACGCCGTTGGCCTTGGCGCGGAAGCGGTCGGCAATGGCGTCCTTGATGCGCAGGGTGGCGAAGTTCAGGCTCTGCAGCGGGCTGTGCTGCGCGGTGGTCTCGATCTTGAAGGTCTGCTTGGGCGTGAACCAGATCTCCCAGGCCACGCCGTTGGCGATGGCGTACAGGTCGTTCTCGTTGCGGTAGGGCGCATGGGCCAGTTCGACCAGCACGCGCTGCGAAAGCCGGCTGTGCAGGTTGAGCTTCAGGGCGTCGCGCCAGTCGGCGCGCACGCGCACGCCGCCGCGCAGCGTGAGCAGGTCCTGCCCGGAGCGGCCGGTCAGGGCATGGACCTCCTGGGCGAGGAATTCCTCGACGCCGGCGGCGCAAGGCAGGAATAAGGAGAGATCGTTCACGGGAAATTTCGCTATCGGGAAGCCCGACTCGGGGGCTCCATTGTCGCCGCGTCACAGTCCTTCTCTATATAGTCAATTCGCCGATGACCCCCACGCCCACCCCCGCACCCATGACCGAGACCGCCGGCGGCAGCGACCGCTTCGAGATCCAGTGCGAGGTGCTGCGGCTGTCCATCCGCCCCATCGGGCCGGTGCTGCTGGTGCAGTACCTGTTGAACTGCGGCGTGGCGGCGCTGTTCGCCTGGCAGTACTCGCTGCCGCGCGCCCTGGTCTGGATCGCGCTGATCACCGCCGTCACGGCCATGCGCGGCTTCTTCCCGCAGCGCCTGCCGCAGCCCTTCACGGCGCGCAGCCTGCGCGAGGCGCAGCGCACGCACACGCTGCGCACGGCCATCTGGGAGCTGGCGCACGGGCTGGCCGGGCTGCTGCTGTTCAACCCCGAGCGTGCCGACCTGCAACTGCTGCTGGGCCTGATCCTGATGGGCATGACGCTGTCGTCGGCCTTCTCGGTGTCGTTCTACACACCGGCCACCCAGCTGGCGATCACGCTGCTGCTGGCGCCGATCATCGTCACCGGCCTCTGGCTGGGGGCGCCGGTGATGATGGCGGTGTCGGCCATCGGCTGCGGGCTGATCGCGATGATGTGGAAGCTGGTGGCCGAGCGCTCGCGCCAGCTCGAGGAAAACATCGGCCTGCGGCTCAACGAACGCACCTTGCGCGAACAGGCCCTGGCCGGCCTGCGCGCCTCCGAGCAGGCGCAGGCCGAGCGGCTGCGCTTCTTCTCGGCCGCCAACCACGACCTGCGCCAGCCGGTGATGGCCATCGGGCTGCAGGCAGAGGTGCTGCGCCAGCAACTGGATGGCGGCGCCGACATGCAGGCGGTGCAGCACACCGTGGGCTCGCTGGCGCGCGCGCAGCAGGCGCTCGAGGGGCTGACCAACCAGCTGCTGGAAATCGGCCGCATCGAGGCGGCGGTCGATCCGCTGCGGCCGGCGGCGGTGGCGCTGGCGCCGCTGCTGCACGAACTGGCGCGACAGGCCGGCGACGCCCGCGTGCGGGTGCGCTGCCCGGCCGGTGCCGTGGCCTTCACCGACGCCGTGTCGCTGCGCCGCGTGCTGGCCAACCTGGTCGACAACGCCGTCAAGTTCACGCCGCGCGGGCGGGTGCTGCTGGCGGTGCGCGCGCGCCGGCGCGGACACGCCCTGGCCTGGCGCGTGGAAGTGCGCGACAGCGGCATCGGCATTGCCGCGGACGCGCAGGCGCGCGTGTTCGAGGACTTCGAGCAGATCGGCAACGTGGAGCGCAACCTGCAGCGCGGCCACGGGCTCGGCCTGGCCATCGTGCGGCGGCTGGCGGCGCAGCTGGGCATCGAGGTGTCGCTGCGCTCGGCGCCGGGGCGGGGGTCGGTGTTCAGCTTCGAGCTGCCGGCCGCGTCGCAGGGCGCGGTGGTGCCCGCGCACGCCGCCTGCACGCCGGCCACCGCCGACGCCCCGGCTGCGCGCACGCTGCGCCCGGGGCTGGCCGTGCTGGTGGTGGAAGACAACACCGTGGTGGCCGACAGCCTGTGCGCGCTGCTGCGGCAATGGCAGGTCGAGCCGCGCGTGTACGCCAGCGCGGCGGAGGCGCTGGCGCTGGCCGACCTGCGCGCGCTCGACGCGGCGCTGTGCGACATCCGCCTGCCGGGCTCGCTCGACGGCATTGCGCTGGCGCAGGCGCTGCAGGAGCAGAAGCCCTCGCTGGCCATCGCGCTGATTTCGGCGGACATCAACGAAGGCACGCAACGGCTCGCGGCCGAGCGCGGCTGGCATGCGCTGCGCAAGCCGGTGCAGCCCGACGACCTGCACGGGGTGCTGCTGAGGGCACAGCAGCAGGGCTGAAGGCGCGCGGCCCGGCTGGCACGGGCCGTGCAGTGCAGCTGTCACTGCTTCCGATATATGCTCCGCGCACAGGCCGCCGGTCCTGCTTCCGATGTCCGCCGACACCCCCTCCCTTTCCCTTCCCGCCGAGGCCCGCCACCTGCGCTACGACGGGTTCGCCATCGCGCTGCACTGGTTGCTCGCGGCCCTGATCGTCGGCTCGCTCGGCGTGGGGCTCTACATGACGGGCCTGCCGTTCTCGCCGCTGCGCCTGAAGGTGTACAGCTGGCACAAGTGGGCGGGCGTCACGATCCTGGCGCTGTCGGCCCTGCGGCTGCTGTGGCGCATCGGGCACCGGCCGCCCGCGCTGCCGGCGGGCATGTCGCGCCTTCAACTGGCGAGCTACCGCGTGAGCCACACGCTGATGTACCTGCTGTTCTTCGCGGTGCCGCTCTCGGGGTGGGCCTACAGCTCGGCCATGGGCATGCCGGTCGGGTGGTTCGGTGTGCTGGCGCTGCCCGACTTCGTGCCGGTCGACCGGGTCTTCGCCGAGGCGGCGCTGCAGCCGCTGCACAAGTACAGCGCCTTCACGCTGGCGGGCGTCACGCTGCTGCACGTGGCGGCGGTGCTCAAGCACCACTGGATCGACCGCGACGGTCTTCTGAAACGCATGTGGCCCGGACCACGCAAGGAATCTGCTCGATGACGCGCCTTTTCTACCGCCTGCTGCCTTGCGCGGCACTGGCTTTCGCGGCGGCCATGCCCGCGCTCGCTGTTGCCGAGCCTATCGCCACCAAGCTGGTGGCCGACAAGAGCCAGATCGTCTTCGTCACCAAACAGATGGGCGTGCCGGTGGAAGGCACCTTCAAGAAGTTCGACGCCCAGGTGGCCTTCGACCCGAAGAAGCCCGAAGGCGGCACCGTGGCACTGCAGATCGACACGGGCAGCGCCGGTTTCGGCATTCCCATGAGCGACGCCGAGCTGCCCAAGGCGCCCTGGTTCGACGCCGCGCACTTCCCGCAGGCGAGCTTCCAGTCGAGCGCCATCAAGTCGCTGGGCGACGGCAGGTTCGAGATGGCGGGCAAGCTCACCCTCAAGGGCACGGCCAGGGCCGTGACGGTGCCGGTCAGCATCACGGCGGCTGGCGGCTTCGCGGTGGCCACCGGAAGCTTTACGATCCAGCGGCTCGACTTCAAGGTGGGCGACGGCGAATGGACCGACACCTCGATGGTCGGCAACGAAGTGCAGGTGCGCTTCAAGTTCACGCTCGCAGGCCTCGGGCCGCTTTGAGACCCGGAACCGCCGCACCTACCCGCCATGCCTCACACACCTCACGCCATGATGAAGAAGCTCATCCTCGCCTCGGCGCTCTCGGCCTGCGCCCTCGCCGGCAACCCCGCCGCGGCCCAGGACTACACGGCACTGCCCGTGGCCGCCAAGCCCGCGGGCGGACCGGTGAAAAACGCCAGCTACGTGGTCGACCCGACCCACACCTTCGTGATGTACGAAATGGGCCACTACGGCACCACCACCAACCGGGGGCGCTTCAGCACCAAGGACGGCACGGTGAAGATCGACGGCACGGGCACCAGCGGCGCGGTCGACATCACGATGGACATCAGCTCCATCAACACGGGCGTCGACCTGCTCAACCGTCACGTGCAGAGCAAGGATTTCTTCAATGTGGCGGAGTTTCCGACCGCGCGCTTCGTGGCCGATCGCATCGACTTCAGCGGCGACAAGGTGGCCGACGTGCCCGGCACGCTCACCCTGATGGGCCAGACCCGGCCGGTGACGCTGAAGGCCGCGCGCTTCAACTGCTACCTGAGCCCGCTCATCAACCGCCAGGTCTGCGGCGGCGACTTCGAGACGACCGTGGAGCGCAGCGACTGGGGAATGACCTGGGGGCTGAACTTCGGCTTCGAGAACAAGGTGAAACTGCTGGTGCAGGTCGAGGCCGTCAACATCCAGCCCTAGGCGCCGGGGTGATGGAGGCCGGCCAGGCGCTTGCGCTCGTCGTCCTTGGAGGCCTTGAGCCAGTTGCGGGAGGCCACGAACGCACGCGGCAGGTTCAGCAGCACCAGCATCCAGGCACCGGTGACCACCGTCATGAACGCCCCGAACAGCAGCTGCTCGGCCAGCGGGGCGTCGCTCCAGTAGAAGAAACTCAGCAAAAACGACAGCACCACAGCCCAGACGGCCAGAAGGATGAGGTTTTTCATTTTTTGCATCAGTAACTCCGGTGCAGAAAATGTAAACCAAAAGTTACCCGAGTACTACTTAAAGTTTAGTTTTCAAACCCCCGATCAGCGTGCACTAATGCACGCTGATCGCGCATTTGATCTCCACGCCACGCCTTTCAGCCCATGAACACCACCCTTTCCCTGCTCGGCATTGCCGGCGCGATGGCCGTCGGCGCGATGAGTCCCGGTCCCAGTTTCGTGATGGTCGCCCGCACGGCGGTGGCTTCCAGGCGCGACGGGCTGGCAGCCGCGCTGGGCATGGGCGCGGGCGGACTGGTCTTCGCCATCGCCGCGCTGGCCGGCCTGCAGGCGGCGTTCCTGGCGGTGCCGGGCCTGTACCTCGCCATCAAGGGCTTCGGCGGCGCCTACCTGGTGTACCTGGGTGTGCGCATCTGGCGCGGCGCGCGGCAGCCGCTGGCCATGGCGGCGGTGCCCCCGGGGGGTACCTCGCCAAGCGCGCAGGGTAGTGGCGCACACCCCTTGCGCACCTTCCTTGTCGGCCTGGCCACCCAGGTCAGCAACCCGAAGACAGCGGTGGTCTACGCCAGCATCTTCGCGGCCTTCCTGCCGCGCGACGTGCCGCTGGTGCTGGCGCTGTCCGTGCCGGTGGTCATCTTCTGCATCGAGACCGGGTGGTACACCGTCGTCGCGCTGGCCCTTTCTTCAGCGGCGCCGCGCTCGGCCTACCTGCGCTACAAGGCCTGGATCGACCGCGCCGCGGGCGGCGTGATGGGGCTGCTGGGCCTGCGGCTGATGTGGTCGGCCGTCAGCGGCAAGTGACGGGCGGCAAGCGCACCGCTAGAGCAGGCTTTCGGGCGTCAGCGGCGCCAAAATCTCGAGCATCGTGCGGTCCCACAAGCCCGAGTCAGGCTCCTCGGTCAGCACGGTGAGCTTGCCGGCGTCGTCGCTGGTCCACTCGATGCGCGACTCGTTGCTGCCCTCGGCAAAGCGCAGCCGGTAGGCGCCCTGCTGCTTGAGCACGTCGAGCAGCTTGAGCATCTGCTGCGCCATTTCGGGGCTGTGGATGATCAGCCCGATCTCGGTGTTGGCCGACTCGGAGCGCGGGTCGAAATTCATCGAGCCGACGAACAGTGTGCGCCGGTCGATCACCGCCGACTTGGCATGCAGCCGCCCCACCGAGGTGCCGAACAGCCCGAGCCGCACGCTGCGCCGGGTGCGGCTGGAACTCAGCTCGTACAGGTCGGCGCCCAGCTTGAGCATGTCGGGCCGGTAGCGGCGGTAGGCGGTGTGCACCAGCGGCTCGTCGGTGGCGGCCAGCGAGTTGGTGACCACGCTGATCTTCACGTTGCGCCGGCGAATCTCGCGCATCACCTCCAGCCCGGTGGCGCCGGGAATCAGGTACGGCGAGACGATGGTCACCTCGGAGCGCGCACGGCGCATCTGCTCGACCACGTTGTAACGCACGCTGTCGACGTCCAGCAGCGGCACGCCGCCGTAGGAAGCCGTCTTGCCGATCACGCGGTCGGGCGAATCGGCGTAGGCCTCGGCCAGGGTCCAGATCAGGTTGAGCTTGCCGGTGTTCAGGTCGTCCGCCATCGGGCTGTAGCCGAGCAGGTCGTTGGGCGCGGGGGGCGGCGGGGGTGGCGTGGTGTCGGGGCCGGTGGCGGCCTCGAAGCGGCGCTGCAGTTCGTCGCGCGGCACATCGGTGCGCACCACGGAGCCGATGGGCCGCACGTAGACGCTGTTCCAGTACTGGTCGAACAGGCTGCCCAGCCGCGGGATGAGCGCGCCGGTCACGAAGGTGTCCAGGTCGAGGAAGTTCTCGCCCGCGGTGCGCCGGAAGTACTGGTTGCCGATGTTGCGCCCGCCCGCCACCGCCATCGCGCCGTCGGCGATGAACAGCTTGTTGTGCATGCGGCGGTTCACGCGGCTGAAGTCGAACAGCGAGGCGGTGAAGCGCTTCAGGATGCTGCCGCGCCCGGCCGGGAACGGGTTGAACAGGCGCAGCTCGACGTTGGGCGTGGCGGCAAAGGCCAGCAGCAGCTCGTCCTCGCCCGAGGTGTAGAGGTCGTCCATCAGCAGGCGCACCCGCACACCGCGCAGCGCGGCGTCGCGCAGGGTGCGCAACAGGTAGCGGCCGGTCTCGTCGTTCTCGATCTGGTAGTACTGCACGTCGAGCGTGCGCTGGGCGCGGCGCGCCAGCTGGATGCGGGTATCGAAGGCGAAGTCGCCGCCGGGCATGAGGCGAAAGCCGCTCAGGTCGGGGTCGGGCTGGGCCCCCAGCGCGATCTTGCCCAGGGCGGTATCGGCCGACACGGCGATGGCCTTGACGGCGGGGCGCGGCGCCTCGTCGGGCAAGGTGGCGCAGCCGGCGAACAGCAGCACGGCCACCAAGGCGAAGAACCCGAGCCCCCGGCGCGACATCGGATGCGGGCGGCCAGGGCTCATGGTCGGCTTGCTACAGCGCCTTGCGCAGGTTGGCGGGCGCGATGCGCAGCGCCTCGCGGTACTTGGCCACGGTGCGGCGTGCGCACTCGATGCCCTGCTCTTTCAGCATCTCGGAAATCTGGCTGTCCGACAGCGGCTTCTTGATGCTTTCCGAGCTGACGAACTGCTTGATGAGCGCGCGCACCGCGGTGCTCGACGCATTGCCGCCGGTCTCGGTGCCCAGCGCCGAGCCGAAGAAGTACTTGAGCTCGACCGTGCCGAACGGCGTGGACATGTACTTGGCCGTGGTCACGCGCGAGATGGTCGACTCGTGCAGGCCCAGCTCGTCGGCAATCTCGCGCAGCACCAGCGGGCGCATCGCGAGCTCGCCGTGCACGAAGTAGCTCTTCTGGCGCTCGACGATGGCGTTGCTCACGCGCAGGATGGTGTCGAAGCGCTGCTGGATGTTCTTGATGAACCAGCGCGCCTCCTGCAGCCGCTGCGACAGCGCCTGGCTGCCCTCGCCCTTGTGCGCCTTGAGAGCGCCCGCGTAGATGTCGTGCACGCGCAGGCGCGGCATGACCTCCGGATTCAGCATGACGCGGAACTTGATGTTGGTGCCGCGGCCGGTCTTGGTGACGATCACGTCCGGCACCACGATGTTGCGCTCCACGTCCACGAAGCGCCGGCCCGGCTTGGGCTCCAGCCGCGCAATGATCTGCAGCGCCAGGCGCACCAGCTCTTCGCTGGTGCGGGTGAGCGTGGCCAGGCGCTTGAAGTCGCGACGCGCCAAGAGTTCCATCGACTGCTTGCACACGGCCATGGCGGTCTTGCGGACCAGCTGCTCCTGCTCGGTCTCGTCCGGGCGGGCCAGCGCGCGCAGCTGGATGCCCAGGCATTCGCCCAGGTCGCGCGCGCCCACGCCCACGGGCTCCAGGCTTTGCAGCAGGCCGAGCGCCACCTGGAAGTGGTGCACGAGGTCGTCGAACTGGTCGTTGTCGTCGCCAGCCAGGCCCGAGGCCAGCGCGGGCAGCGAGTCTTCGAGGTAGCCGTCGTCGTTGAGCGACTCGATCAGGAAGCGCAGCGCGGCGCTGTCGTTCTCGTTCAGGCGCAGGCTCAGCGCCTGGCGGTGCAGGAACGACTGCAGCGACTCCTGGCTGCGCGCGAGCTCGGTGGCGTCGGCGCGCTCATCGTCGCCCAGGTTGTTCTGGCGCGCGGGGGCGTCGCTGCCCCACTCGCTGTCGTCGGGCGCGGCCATGTCGACGGTGCCGTCGCCTTCCCAGTCGGGCTCGCGCTCGGTGATTTCCGTGGCCGGGCCGTCGGAGTCGGCGGTGCTGGTGGTCGTCTCAGTGGACGAAGCAGAGGTGCTGGCCGCCGGCGGCGCGAAGTCGCTTTCACCTTCGATGCCGTCGCCTCCATCGCCGCCGCCGTCATCGCGCGGGACCGGCGCATCGGCCGCGTCGAGCCCGAATTCCTCGCGCGCCGCCTCTTCCGCGGTGCGTTCGAGGAACGGGTTCTCGTCCAGCATCTGCTCGACCTCCTGGCTCAGTTCGAGCGTGGAGAGCTGCAGCAGCCGGATCGACTGTTGCAGCTGCGGCGTCAATGCCAGGTGCTGCGAGACGCGAAGGGACAGCCCTTGCTTCATGGAGAGCCCACCCGCCCTTACATCCGGAAGTGCTCGCCAAGGTAGACGCGTCGTACCTCGGCGTTGTCGACGATCTCCGAAGGCGTGCCTTGTGCCAGCACATGCCCGTCGCTGATGATGAACGCGTGGTCGCAGATGCCCAGCGTCTCACGCACGTTGTGGTCGGTGATGAGCACGCCGATGCCGCGTTCCTTCAGGAAACTGATGATCCGCTGGATCTCGATCACCGCGATCGGGTCGATGCCGGCGAAGGGCTCGTCCAGCAGGATGAAGCGCGGCTGCGTGGCCAGCGCGCGTGCAATCTCCACGCGGCGGCGCTCGCCGCCCGACAGCGCGAGCGCGGGCGAATCGCGCAGGTGGTCGACCCGCAGGTCGGACAACAGTTCGGACAGGCGCTCCTCGATGTGCTGCCTGGACAGCGGCGCCATCTTGCCGTTGGCGTCGGGCTCGCTCTGCAGCTCCAGCACGGCGCGCACGTTTTCCTCGACGGTGAGCTTGCGGAAGATCGAGGCTTCCTGCGGCAGGTAGCTCAGGCCCATGCGGGCGCGCCGGTGGATCGGCATGTGCGCGATGGGCTCGCCGTCGATGGTGATCTGGCCCGCGTCGGCACGCACCAGCCCCACGATCATGTAGAACGAGGTGGTCTTGCCCGCGCCGTTGGGCCCGAGCAGCCCGACCACTTCGCCCTTCTGCACGTCGAGCGAGACGTCCTTCACCACCGTGCGGCTGCCATAGCTCTTCTTCAGGCCGCGCGCCACCAGGCGGCTGCCCGGCGCGCCGTTGGCGTCGTGCGTTCCAGCGGTTTCGATCACTTGCGGGTTTCTCCGTCGTCGAGCGTGGTGCTCTGGCGCAGGCCCTTGCCGGGCGCCGGGGTGGGTGCCGGCGGCGCAGCCTTCGCGCCCGCCGGGGCCGAGGCACCGGCGGCCGGCGCGGCCGCGGCCTTGGGGGTCAGGATGGTCCTCACGCGCCCGCCGGGGGTGGACGCGTTGACGGCGGTGTTCGCCGGCACGGTGGAACCGTTGACGGTGTAGGTGTCGTTGCTCTGGTCGTAGACGATCAGCGCGCCCTGGCTCTCGTCGTTCGGCGTGGCGCCCAGCAGGCGGCGCATGACGGCGTTGCGGATGAACTTGACGTTGTCGGCGCGGCTGTCGTACTCGATGACTTCGGACTCGCCCTCGATCCATTCGTCGGGCGCATTGCGCTTCTGCTTGTAGTAGGCGCGCTTGCCGGGCGCCGCCGTGACCACGCCGTACTGGTAGCCCTCGGCGTCCTGGCGCACGTCCATGCGCGCGCCGCGGATGATGATCGTGCCCTTCGTGACCAGCACGTTGCCGGTGAACACGCTGGTCTGTTTCAGGTCGTCGTAACGCATGGCGTCCGACTCGATGTTCATCGGCTTGGTGCGGTCGGCGGTTTCGGCCAGGGCGCCCGAGGCGAAGCCGGCCAGCAGCAGCGCGGCGGCAGCCAGGCGGCCGATGCAACGGAGGAAGGAGGGAGTGGTGGGGTAAGAATGCAATGTCATAGAGGCACGAAACTTGCTCGGCATTGTATGCGGCTGATTGCGCCAGCCCCGCACGCACAGATGAAAAAGCCCGCCGAAGCGGGCCAGGTATCCCTTGCAAAAAGGGGAGAAGGCAGCGGCAGTCAATGCGCGCAGCCCCGGGGGTCAGCCTTTTTTCGCTTCGCCGATCAGGTAGTTGACGACCTGCAGCACCTTGGTCATGTTACCGGCGGTCTCGCCATCCACATACCAGCGGCCGGCCACGGCCATCGCCGGCACGCCCGCCACCTTGTAGGCGTCGGTCATCTGCGAGGCGCGCTTGGCCTTGCTGGCCACGCTGAACGAGGTGAAGGTTTCCTTGAACTTGGCGCCGTCCAGGCCGTTGGCCGAAGCCCAGGCAATGATGTTGGCGTCGCCGTTCACGTTCTGGCGCTGGGCATGGATGGCGCTGAACACCTTCGGCTGGAATTCGTCGACCTTGCCCATGGCCTCGAGCGCGTAGTACAGGCGCTGCTTGGCTTCGACGTCGTTGCCCACGAACGGCACGGGAATGCGGCGGAAGGCGACTTCCTTCGGCAGCGTCTTGGCCCAGGCTTCGAGCGCCGGTTCGAAGTCGTTGCAATGCGGGCAGTTGTACGAGAAGAACTCGACCACTTCGATCTTGCCGGCCGGTGCGTCGACCGGTGCGCGCTTGTCGAGCACCAGGTACTCGGTGCCTGCCTTGGGCGCGCGCGCCTGGGCGTGGGCCGGATTGGCGGCCAGGGACAGCAGCCCGAGCGAAGTGGCGGCCAGCGAAAAGTCACGACGTTTCATTGAAAGGGTTCTCCAGTTGGTACGGCAGACTGAGCCGGCGCGCGGCGGGGAGTTCCCGCGCAGCCGGTGCGCCCGGGCGCGATCGGGTCGATGAATCGTGGCGGCAAACGCCGCGGCGCGAAGCTTAAGGGCTATTCGTGTCGGAGGCCGGGGTCAGCGCTGCACGCGCACCAGCGCCGACTCCATGCCGCCGCCGTCGAGCCGGTCCTTCAGGCGGTCGGCATCGTCCTTCTTGTTGAACGGGCCGGCGCGCACACGGTAGACGGTGCGGCCCGCCTGCTCACGCTCGGTGACCCGGGCCTCCACGCCCATCAGCGACAGCTTGGCGCGCTGCGCCTCGGCGTCGTCGGTGGTGCGGAAGGCGCCGGCCTGCACGAAGTACATGAACGGATCGGCGCCGGAGCTGCTGGCGGCGTTGCTGTTGGTGCTGCTGCTCGGCGCAGCCGACGCGGTGGTCACGCTGCCCGAGCGCGCGCGGGCGAGGTCGCCCAGCGGGTCGTTCGAAGCCGGCAGCGCGTTGGCCTCGGCCGGCACCGGCGCCGTGCGTGGTGGCTTGGGCGCCACCACCACGGGCACCGGCGGTGCGGTCGTGGGCGGCGGGGCGCCTGGGGCCACGGCGGCGGCCGGCTCGCCGGTGACCGGGTTGACCGGACCGGTGGCGACCGGCGCGGGCTTGGCTGCACCGGCCTTGCCGGCCAGCGGCGCATTCGGGTCCCAGTCGCGGTTCTTGCGGGCTTCGGCCTCGTCCTGTTCGGCGCCGCCCTTTTGCGTCTTGGTCACGAACGGGATCGGCACCTTGGTCACATAGACCGCGATGCCCAGCGCGACGCCAAGGCCGAGCACCAGCCCGATGATCAGGCCGATGACGATGTTGCCGCGTTGTCTGGTTGTCTTCTTCATGGTGAGGTTCACATCTTGCTCGGCGCACTGACGCCGAGAATCGCGAGGCCATTGTGCAGCACCTGCGCGGTCGCGGCGACCAGCGCCAGGCGGGCCAGCTTGACCTGCTCGTCGTCGACCAGGATGCGCTCGGCGTCGTAGTAGCTGTGGTAGCTGGCGGCCAGTTCGCGCAGGTAGAAAGTGACGTCGTGCGGTGCAAAGTCCTTGGCCGCGGCCGTCAGCATGGCCGGGTACCTGGCGAGCAGCAGCATCAGCGCCTGGGCCGCCGGGCTTTCCAGCGGCGTCAGGTCGACGCTCTTCAGCGTGGCGGTGTCACCGCCCCAGCCGGCCAGCACCGAGCAGATGCGCGCATGCGCGTACTGCACGTAGTACACCGGGTTGTCGTTGTTCTTGGTGACGGCCAGGTCGACGTCGAAGGTGTACTCGGTGTCGGGCTTGCGGCTGAGCAGGAAGAAGCGCACGGCGTCGGTGCTGGTCCACTCGATCAGGTCGCGCAGCGTGACGTAGCTGCCCGCGCGCTTGCTGATCTTGACCTCTTCGCCGCCCTTCATCACGCGCACCATGGTGTGCAGCACGTAGTCGGGGTAGCCCTCGGGAATGCCTTCGCCAGCCGCCTGCAGCCCGGCACGCACGCGCGCGATGGTGCCGTGGTGGTCGGTGCCCTGGATGTTGATGACCTTGTGGAAGCCGCGCTCCCACTTGGCGATGTGATAGGCGACGTCGGGCACGAAGTACGTGTACGTACCGTCCTGCTTCTTCATCACGCGGTCCTTGTCGTCGCCGTAATCGGTCGACCTGAGCCACAGCGCGCCGTCCTGCTCGTAGGTCTTGCCGGCGGCCACCAGCCTGGCCACGGCCGCCTCGACGCGACCGCTGGTGTACAGGCTGGACTCCAGGTAGTACTGGTCGAAGCGCACGCGGAAGGCCTGCAGGTCCAGGTCCTGTTCGCGGCGCAGGTAGGCCACGGCGAACTCGCGGATGGCGTCCAGGTCCTCGATGTCGCCGCTGCCGGTGACCTCGCGGTCTTCGGACTTGACGGTCTTCTTCGCCTTGAAGTCTTCGGCGATGTCGGCGATGTAGTCGCCGTTGTAGGCCGGGGCTTTTTCGCCGCTGGGCCATTCGGCGTCGCCCGGCTTGAAGCCGCGCGCGCGCAGCTGGGTGCTGTTGGCCAGCGTCTGGATCTGCACGCCGGCGTCGTTGTAGTAGTACTCGCGCCAGACGTTTTCGCCCTGCGAGGCGCGCAGGTTGCAGATGGCGTCGCCCAGCGCCGCCTGGCGGCCGTGGCCCACGTGCAGGGGGCCGGTCGGGTTGGCCGAGACGAACTCCACCAGCACCTTCTCGCCCGTGGCCGGCTGCCGGCCGAAGGCCTCGCCCGCGGACAGCACTTCGCGCACGATCTGCTGCTTGGCGGCCGTCTTGAGGCGGATGTTGAGAAAACCGGGGCCGGCGATCTCGATGGCCTCGACCCATTGGCCGAAAGCGGGGGTGGCGAGCAGCGCGGTGCTCAGACGCTCGGCCAGCTCGCGGGGCTTCTGGCCCAGCGGTTTGGCGAGCTGCATGGCGGCCGTGCTGGCGAAATCGCCATGGGCAGCCACCTTGGGCGACTCGAACGCGGCTTTGGAGCCAGCGCCGGGCGAGAGGGATTCGAGCGTGTTCGCGAGCGCCGCGAGCAGCTCCTGTTTGACCAATAGCATCCGGGAATTTTACCGGGGGCAAACCCGGACTCAGTTGACGATCGTCATCCGATTGTTGCCTTCGCTCGTTAGGGTGGTCGGCCCCGGGGCGGGGCAACCGTCACTCCACCCAACCTTGCAAGGACACATCCCACCATGAAAAAGCTCCTTTCCCTGGTCGCCTCCACCGTCGCGCTCGGCGCCTGCCTGTCGTTCAGCGCCTTTGCGCAGGACAAGGCCGCCGCGCCCGCGGCAGCACCCGCCGCCATGGCCGCCCCCGCCGCCGGCGGCAGCTGCGACGCCAAGGCCATCGACAAGAACGGCAAACCCCTGGCCGGCGCCGCCAAGGCCAGCTCCATCAAGAAGTGCGAGAAAGACACCAAGGCTGCCGCCGCTCCCGCCTGCGCCGCCAAGGCCATGGACAAGAACGGCAAGCCGCTGGCCGGCGCCGCCAAGAACAGCTTCGTCAAGAAGTGCGAAGCGGACGCAGCCAAGGGCTGAAACAGCGTTGCGCTGAAGTTGTCGCGCAGCAGGCCCGCCGAGTGCGGGCCTTTTTCATGCGCGAGGCGCGAAGCTACTTGCCGAAACCGCGCGCCAGGAACACGGCCACCAGCGGAATCAGCGCGATCAGGTGGGCCTGCACCATCACCAGCTTGCGCGTCTTCCTGATGTCTTCTTCGGCCGGCAGCTTGCCGGTGGCGCGCAGCGTCTTGCGCCAGCGGAAGTAGGTCAGCGTCGGAAAGATCGAGAGCACGCCGACGATGATGAAGAGCCCCAGCTTCACGTGCAGCAGCGGGTTGGTCCAGTACCAGGCCGTGCCCTTCACGCCCCACCAGGTGCGCGCGAGACCGGTGGCGAGCACCGCGATGGCGGCGATGCCGTAGACCATGTCGACCTTGGCGAGCCGCTCGACCACGGCCGCGTTGAGCCACTGCACGCGGCACAGGGCCGCTTCGCTCGAAATGAACACGACCATCGTGAGGATGGACAGCAGGTGCAGGTACGCGAGGATGGCTTCGAGGGTCATTCGATGGCTTTCTGCTCAATGCACTGGGTTTGCAATTGAGAACAGATTGTGCCGCCGCCAGGTTGCGCTACGCCCTGCCGCCCCAGAATTCCGGGTTGCCGTACTGCTCCTTGAGGAAATCAAGCCACAGCCGCACGCGCAGCGGCAGGTGCTTGGCGCCCGCGAACACCGCGTAGATGCCGTTGGGCGGCGCGGCGAACTCGTCGAGCAGCGGCACCAGCAGGCCGGCGTCGATCTCGGCCTCGACCTCCCAGGTGCTGCGCCAGGCAATGCCGTGGCCGGCCAGGCACCAGTCGTGCAGCACCTGGCCGTCGGAGCAGTCGAGCGGGCCGCTGGGGCGCAGGTGGATCAGCTCCTGCGCGCCGCCCTCGGTGGCAATGCGAAAAGCCCAGCCGCGCGTTTGCGAGGCGTCGCTCGACAGCGTGAGGCAGGCAAAGCGCGACAGCTCGCCGGGGTGCAACGGCCTGCCGTGGCGCCGCACGAACTCGGGCGTGGCCACGCAGCGGCGGCGGTTGTCGGCCAGCCGCACGCTCACCAATGAAGAGTCGGGCAGGTCGCCCACGCGCACCGCGCAGTCGAAGCTCTCGCCGGTGACGTCGACCACGCGGTCGCTCAGGTTCAGCGAAATGGTCACTTCCGGATGCAGCGCATGAAAGCGCGGCACCAGCGGCGCGACGTGGCGGCGGCCGAAGCCGGCCGGCGCCGTCACGCGCAAATGGCCGCTGGCCTTGACGCCCCCGGCGCTCACGCTGGCCTCGGCATTGGCGAACTCGGTGAGCAGCCGCTGGCAGTCTTCGAGAAAGGCGCTGCCCTCGTGCGTGAGCGTGATGCGCCGCGTGGTGCGCACCAGCAGCTTCACGCCCAGGCGCTCTTCCAGCGCGTCGAGCCGCCGCCCCATGATGGCCGGCGCCACGCCCTCGGCCTTGGCCGCGGCCGTGAGCCCGCCCCGGGTCGCGACCGAGACGAAGGATTCGAGCTGCTTGAGGCGGTCCATGGCGGCGGAACTATATCGCCCGCCGCCGGGCACGCACGGCTTGTTCCGGCCTATTCGGGACGAACGCCGGCCGCGCGCACCGCCGCGCCCCAGCGCGCGTGTTCCGACTTGACGTATTGCGCTGCCTGCTCCGGGCTGCCGCCGACGGGCGTGCTGCCTTCGGCCAGCAGCTGCGAGATGGTGGCCGGCTTGGCCAGCGCCTTATCGACGGCGGCGTTGAGCTTCTTCACGATGTCGGCGCTCGTGCCGGCCGGCACCACCAGCGCCTTCCAGTCCACGGCCTCGAAGCCCTTGTAGCTCTCGCCCACGGTCGGCACCTCGGGCATCACCGGCAGGCGCTTGGCCGAGGTGACGGCCAGCGCGCGCAGCTTGCCGCCCTTCACCATGGCCAGCGCTCCCTGCGGCGTGGCGAACATGTAGTCGGTCTGCCCGCCGAGCAGGTCGGTGATGGCGGGCGCGGCGCCCTTGTACGGCACGTTCAGCACCTTGAAGCCCGCGCGTTGCGCCAGCACCTCGCCGGCCATGTGGCCCAACGTGCCGGTGCCCGCGAGCGCCTGCTTGATCTCGCCGGGCTTGACCTTGGCGGCGGCCACCAGCTCGGCGAGCGACTTGTACGGCGCGTCGGCGCGCACCACCAGCACCACCGGCTGCGAGGCCACGACCGCGACCGGCACCAGGTCCTTCAGCGCGTCGTAGGGCATCTTGGGAAACAGCGTCGGGTTGATCGCCAGGTTGGCGGTCTGGCCCAGGCCGACGGTGTAGCCGTCGGGCTTGGACTTGGCGACCACGTCCATGCCGATGTTGCCGTTGCCGCCGGCGCGGTTGTCGACGATGAAGGTCCACTTCGTGTCCTCCACCAACTTCTGCGCGATGAGGCGCGCCACGATGTCGGTGGCGCCGCCGGGCGTGTAGGGCACGACGAGGCGCACGGGCTTGTCGGGCCACGCCGTGTCGGCGAGGGCGGGCGCGGCGTTCAGGCATGCGGCGGCCGCGGCGCAGGCGAGCAGTGCGCGCCGTTCAGTGAAGACGACGCGCGTTGCACGCCGTGTGGTGAAAAACATGGGGTCAGTCTCCGAGGGTGATGTGGCGTGTCTCGAGCGCAGCGATTTCTTCATCTCTGTAGCCCACTTCTTTCAGCAGCTCGCGGCTGTGCTCGCCGATGTGCGGCGGCTGCAGCCGGATGCCGGGCCGTTCGCCGCCCAGCGTGAACGGCGCCAGCGGCACCTTGGCCATGCTGCCGTCGTTCATGCGCACCGGCGCGAGGCCGCCGGTGGCGTTCAGGTGCGGGTCGTCGAACAGGTCCTGCGGCTTGGTGATGGGGGCGAAGGGCAGTTCGTTCTGCTCGAACACCGCCGCCAGTTCCGCCGCGCTGTGGTTCGCGAGGTGCGAACGCAGGATCGGCATCATCCAGTCGCGTGCGCGCACGCGGTCGTTGTTGGTCTTCAGGCGCGGGTCGGCCAGCATGTCTTCCAGGCCGAAGGCCTTGCAGAAGATGGCCCACTGCTTGTCGCTCACGGCCGCCAGGAAGATCTGCTCGCCGTCTTTCACGGTGAACACGTCGTACACGGCCCAGGCCGAGATGCGGCTGGGCATCGGGTCGGCGGGCTTGCCGGTGGCGGCGAACTGCATCATGTGCTGAGCGACCAGGAACACGTTGTTCTCGAACAGCGCGGACTGCACCTCGCAGCCCTTGCCCGTGAGCTCGCGCTGGCGCAGCGCGGCCATGGCGCCGATGGCGCCGAACATGCCGCCCATGATGTCGTTCACGCTGGTGCCCGCGCGCAGCGGGTCGCCCGAACGGCCGGTCATGTAGGCCAGCCCGCCCATCATCTGCACCACCTCGTCGAGCGCGGTGCGGTGGTCGTACGGGCCGGGCAGGAAGCCCTTGTGGCTCACGTAGATGAGCCGCGGGTTGAGCCTGGCCAAGGTGTCGTAGTCGAGCCCCAGCTTTTTCATGGTGCCGGGCTTGAAGTTCTCGCTCACGATGTCGGCCGTGGCAATGAGGCGCAGCGCGGCCTCCACGCCCTCGGGCTGCTTCAGGTCGAGCGCGATGCTCTTCTTGTTGCGGTTGAAGGTCGGGAAGAAGCCCGAGCCCGAGCCGAGCAGGCGGCGCGTGTTGTCGCCCTCGATGGGCTCGACCTTGATGACCTCGGCGCCCAGGTCGGCCAGCAGCAGGCCGCAGGTCGGGCCCATGACCATGTGGGTGAACTCGACGACGCGGATGCCGGCATAAGGCAAGGTGTTCGCAAGCGGGTTGCTGGTGGGGGCTTCAGACATGTGCGGTGTATTCCTGGACGAAACCCTTGGGCAGCCCGGCCTCGGGCGTCATGCCGTAGACCGGTTCGCCGGGCAGGCCGGCCATGAGCGGCGCGCGCGCCGCGATGAGTTTTTCGATGTCGATGCCGGTGCGAACGCCCATGGCCTCGAACATGAACACGAGGTCTTCCGTCACGGCGTTGCCCGAGGCGCCGGGCGCATAGGGGCAGCCGCCGAGGCCGCCAAGCGAGGCGTCGAAGGTGCGCACGCCTTCGTCCCACGCCGCCAGGCAGTTCGCGATGCCGAGGCCGCGCGTGTTGTGCATGTGGGCCGCGCCGGCGTGTTTGCCGATCTCGGCGCGCAGGCGCTTGAAGAGCCTGCGCACCTGCGCCGGGTTGGCATAGCCCACGGTGTCCGAAAGACCCGACTCGTCGGCCCCGGCCTCGATGCACTGCGCGGCCAGGCGGATCACGTCGTCCTCGGGCACCAGGCCCTGCAGCGTGCAGCCGAAGGCGGTGGAGATGCCGGCCTCGAGCTTCACTTGCGGGGCGATGGCGCGGCGCAGGTCGGCAATCGCGCGCACCTCCTCGACCATCTCGGTCGGCGTCTTGCGCACGTTGGCAAGCGAATGCGCCACGCTGGCCGACACCGGCATCGTGAGCTTGTGCACGCCGGCCTCGAGCGCGGCCTGCGCGCCCTTGCGGTTGGGCACCAGCGCCATCACCACGAGTCCGGGCAGCGTGACGGCATGTCGCACCACGTCGGCCGCGTCGGCCATCTGCGGCAGCAGCTTCGCGGGCACGAAAGAGGCGACTTCGATCTCGCGCACGCCGGCGGCGTAGAGCGCGTCGATCCAGCGCAGCTTGTCCGCGGTCGGCATGGTGGCCTTGACCGATTGCAGGCCGTCGCGCGGGCCGACCTCGCTGATGAGGACGTCGGGGGGTGTCATCGACTTTGTCTCCTTGAAGCGGTCTGGCGTGGACCGCTTGACAGTTCTGTTAGACAGAACTAAATTCCGTTAAACAGAATTAGACCGCCGATCGACTTTCACTGTCAAGTCCACCCATGCCCCGCAAAGCCCAGACCGAGTCGGTGTCCGACCTCAATGCCGCCCCCGGCGGCGCCGCCGCGGTCGACCGTGCGCTGAGCCTGCTGTCGGCCTTTCAGCCGGGCGACGAGGCCCTGTCGCTCGCGCAGTTCGCCGAGCGCACGCAGCTCTACAAGAGCACGGTGCTGCGGCTGCTGGCCTCGCTGGAGCACGCACGGCTGATCCGCCGGCAGGACGACGGACGCTATGCGCTGGGCATGGAGATCGCGCGGCTGCACGGGCTGTACGCGGCGTCGCAACCGCTCGACCGCATCGTGCTGCCGGTGCTGCGCGCGCTGGCCGCGGCCACGGGCGAAAGCGCGGCGTACCACGTGCGGCAAGTCCAGGGCGACAGCTGGGCGCGGCTGTGCCAGTTCCGGGTCGATTCGTCGCACGTGGTGCGCGACCACGTGCGCGTGGGCGACCTGCTGCCCAACGACCGTGGCGCGGGCGCGCGGGTGCTGATCGCCTTCGGGCCCGAAGCCGAGCTGCCGCGCGGCGCGAAGGAGCGAAAGCTGTACGACGGGATTCGCGCGCAGGGCTACTGCGCGGTGGTGGGCGACCGCACGGCCGAGCTGGCCGGCATCTCGGCGCCGGTGTTCCATGCGGACGGCAGCCTGGCGGCAGCCGTCACGTTGACGATGCCCACGCACCGCTACGACGAGCGCCACATCGAGCCCGTGCGCGCCGCGGCGAAGGAACTCGGCGGACAGGTCTGAGCGCCTTCTTTTTCTTGCTCCTTCCCCTCCCGGGGGAAGGCTGGGATGGGGGCACGCGGCCTTCGATGAGCTGCTGATCTGCGATACGCCGCCTGCCCCCACCCCGACCCTCCCCCGAAAGGGGAGGGAGAAAGACCTCGGCGCATTCGCAGTCGGTGCGTTGTCTTGCCCCTGCCCCGCCCGGGGGAGGCTGGGATGGGGGCACGCGGCCTTCGACAAGCCGCTGGTCTGCGATAC
>NZ_CEEDFC010000030.1:0-70909 GCF_979254005.1 Variovorax sp. AC103
TCGTCTCGTGGGCTCGGAGATGTGTATAAGAGACAGCTTGAGGGGGTGGGCGAGGCGCATGAAAAGGTCTTTCTTCTTTTTGGCGGAGGTTCAGACGATCGGCTGGTGGACGGTCACGAGCTTGGTGCCGTCCGGGAAGGTGGCCTCGACCTGGATGTCCGGGATCATCTCGGCGATGCCGTCCATCACGTCGGCGCGCGTGAGCACGGCGCGCCCGTCGCTCATGAGCTCGGCCACGCTCTTGCCGTCGCGGGCGCCTTCCATCACGGCGGCGGAAATCAGGGCGATGGCTTCGGGGTAGTTGAGCTTCAGGCCGCGGGCCTTGCGGCGTTCGGCCAGCAGCGCCGCGGTGAAGATCAGCAGCTTGTCTTTTTCGCGCGGGGTCAGTTCCATGGGATCGGCATCGAGTGGCTGGGGGAGGCGGCCATTATGGGCAAGCAAGCTTCTTTGCAACAGTCGTGCCCTGTTCGCCAAAAGCCGTACGGATGGCACGAAAGATGCACCGAAACGGTGTGAATCCCACTGACACAGCCGCCATCCCCGACGACGCTCCCCAGCGCATCGTCAAGGTCCGGCGCGACTACAACAGCTGGGTGGCCAGCGAAACGCTGGAAGACTACGCCCTGCGCTACACGCCGCAGCGCTTTCGCAAGTGGTCCGAATGGCGGGTGGCCAACACGGCCTTCGGGGCGGCGTCGTTCCTGATCCTGGAGGCGGTGGGCGCCACGCTGCTGGTGCAGTACGGCTTTGCCAACGCGTTCTGGGCGATCCTGGCGACCGGGCTCATCATCTTCCTGGCGGGCCTGCCGATCAGCGTGTACGCGGCGCGCTACGGTGTCGACATGGACCTGCTCACGCGCGGCGCGGGCTTCGGCTACATCGGCTCCACGCTCACCTCGCTGATCTACGCGAGCTTCACCTTCATCTTCTTCGCGCTCGAGGCGGCCGTGATGGCCTATGCGCTGGAGCTGGCGCTGGGCATTCCCCCGGTCTGGGGCTACCTGGTGTGCGCGCTGGTGGTGATTCCGCTGGTCACGCACGGGGTCTCGGCCATCAGCCGGTTGCAGCTGTGGACCCAGCCGCTGTGGCTGCTGATGCTGGTGGTGCCCTTCGGCTATGTGCTGGTGCGCGATCCTGGTGCGTTTGCAGGCATAACGCACTACAACGGGGTGCGCTCGGGCACGCAGGGCTTCAACTTGCACCTGTTTGGCGCAGCGCTCACGGTCGGCATCGCGCTCATCACGCAGATGGGCGAGCAGGCCGACTACCTGCGCTTCATGCCCGCACGCACCAAGGCGACAACGGGGCGCTGGTGGGCCGGGGTGCTGGCCGGCGGACCGGGCTGGGTGGTGCTGGGGGTGTGCAAGATGCTGGGCGGCGCGCTGCTGGCGTACCTTGCGCTCACGCACATGGTGCCGGCCGACCGGGCGGTCGACCCCAACCAGATGTACCTGGCGGCCTACGAGTACGTGTTCCCGAATTACGGCTGGGCGGTGGCGGCCACGGCGCTGTTCGTGGTGATCTCGCAGCTGAAGATCAACGTGACCAACGCCTATGCCGGCTCGCTGGCCTGGAGCAACTTCTTCTCGCGCGTGGCGCACAGCCACCCGGGGCGCGTGGTGTGGGTGGTGTTCAACGCGCTCATCGCCTTCATGCTGATGGAGATGAACGTGTTCGAGGCCCTGGGCGACGTGCTGGGCCTGTTCGCCAACATCGCCATCGCCTGGATGATGGCGGTGGTGGCCGACCTGGTCATCAACAAGCCGCTGGGCCTGTCGCCGCCGGGCATCGAGTTCAAGCGCGCCCACCTGTGGGACATCAACCCGGTGGGCGTGGGCGCGATGGCGCTGGCCTCGGTGCTGTCGATCACGTCACACCTGGGTGTGTTCGGCCCGCTGGCGCAGGCGTTCTCGGCGCTGATCGCGCTGGGCACGGCGCTGGTCGCCTCGCCCCTGCTAGCTTGGGCCACGGGCGGCAAGTACTACCTGGCGCGCGGCTCCGACGAGGCCCATGGCGCGGTCCCGTTCGCGCCCGCCGAGGGCCCGCGCGCGGTGCGCTGGGCGCGCGTGGAAACCGGCAGCTACCAGCGGCTGAAGGTGCAGCACTGCGTGATCTGCGAGCGCGAGTACGAGGGGCCCGACATGGCCCATTGCCCGGCCTACCAGGGCGCGATCTGCTCGCTGTGCTGCACGCTCGACGCGCGCTGCGGCGACCTGTGCAAGCCGCATGCGAGCCTGTCGTCGCAGTGGTCGGCGGTGCTGCGCTGGTTGCTGCCGCGGCGCAGCTGGCGCTACCTGGACACCGGCCTGGGGCACTTCCTGCTGCTGATGCTCATCATCGTGCCGCTGCTGGCCGTGGTGTTCGGCGTGCTCTACCAGCAGGAACTGCGTGCGTTCGGCGAAGGCGCGCTCGAACTGGCCTCGCAGGCCGACGTGGCCGCGGCGCTGGCCGGCGTGCAGAAGCTGTCGCTGCGCTCGGGTTTCCTGAAGGCCTACATGGCGCTGCTGGTCATCGCGGGCATCGTGGCGTGGTGGCTGGTGCTGGCGCACCAGAGCCGCAAGGTGGCGCAGGAAGAGTCGAACCGCCAGACGCACCTGCTGGTGCGCGAAATAGAGCTGCACCGCGAGACAGACCGCGCGCTGCAGGCCGCCAAGCAGGCCGCCGACGAGGCGCGCGAGATCGCGGAGCACGCCAAGCTCGCGGCCGAACAGGCCAAGCAGGCCGCCGACCAGGCCAACCAGGCCAAGAGCCGCTACATCAGCGCCATCAGCCACGAGCTGCGCACGCCGCTCAACAGCATCCTGGGCTATGCGCAGCTGATGGGCGAAGACCACTCGGTGCCGCCGCACCGCCAGCAGGCGGTGGCCGTCATCAAGCGCGGCGGCGAACACCTGCTGTCGCTCATCGAAGGCACGCTGGCCATTGCGCACATCGAGGCCGGCAAGCTCACGCTGCATGCGCAGCCGATGCGTTTTGCCGACACGCTGCGCGAGCTGGCCGACATGTTCGAGCTGCAGGCGGCGGAGAAAGGGCTGCAGTTTCGCTTCGAGGCCGCGGGCCCCTTGCCCGAGGTGGTGCGCGCGGACGAGAAGCGCGTGTGCCAGATCCTCATCAACCTGCTGGGCAACGCGATCAAGTTCACGGCGGGCGGGCAGGTCACGCTGCGGCTGGCCTATGCGCGCGAGTTCGCGTCGGTCGAGATCGAGGACACCGGCCCTGGCATGCCGGCCGAGGAGATCGAGCGCATCTTCGAGCCCTTTGCGCGCGGCAATTCCGCCGGTGCGTCGTCGGCGCCGGGCGCGGGGCTCGGGCTGACCATCGCCAAGATGCTGACCGACCTGATGGGCGGCGAGATGAAGGTGAGCAGCACGCCGGGCGTGGGCTCGCTTTTCTGCGTGCGGCTGTTCCTGCCGCGCGTGCACGACACGGTGGCGGGCGCGAACCGCCCGGTGCAGGTGCAGCAGCGTGCGCGGCGCGGCTACGAAGGCGCGCGCCGCCGCCTGCTGGTGGTCGACAACGAGGAGGCCGACCGCGACCTGCTGGGCCATGTGCTCGCGCCGCTGGGCTTCGAGCTGCGCAGCGCGGCCAGCGGGCACGACGCGCTGGACCTGATTGCCGCGGGCTACCGGCCCGACGCGATGTTCGTCGACCTCGCGATGCCGGGCATCGACGGCTGGGAAACCATCCGCCGCGCGCGCAAGCTGGGGTTGACCGAGGCCTCGGTGGCCATCGTCTCGGCCAACGCCTTCGACAAGGGGCTGGACAACGACGTGGCCATTGCGCCGGAAGATTTCTTCGTCAAGCCGGTGCGTCACACCGAGCTGCTCGACTGGCTCGAACGCCGGCTCGGGCTGCAGTGGACCGACGCGGCCGCCAAGCCCGCGCCGGTGGCGCCGCGCGCGCTGCAGGCTCCCTCGCTGGAACGCCTGCGCGCGCTGGAAGAAGCGGTCAGCCTGGGCTACTTTCGCGGCATCATGAACCAGCTCGACGCCATCGACGCGGCGCAGCCCGAATGCGCGGGCTGGTCCGAGGCCCAGCGCGTGCTGGCGCGCCAGTTCCAGTTCGAAGCCATGAGCCGCGCGCTCGCCGCCGCCGTTGAAAGCGCCGCATGACCCCGATCCAGACGCCACCCCCCATGGACACCTCGCCCCTCGCCCGGACATTGCGCGAGCAGCAGGGCGCCAACAGCGACCTGGTGCTGATCGTCGACGACGTGCCCGACAACCTCGCGGTGCTGCACGACGCGCTGGACGAATCGGGCTACACCGTGCTCATTGCCACCAACGGCGAGCAGGCGCTGCAGCGCGCCGCGCAGGCGCGGCCCGACATCGTGCTGCTCGACGCGATGATGCCGGGCATCGACGGCTTCGAGGTGGCGCGCCGGCTCAAGGCCGACGCGGCCACGGCGCACATTCCCATCGTGTTCATGACCGGCCTGACCGAAACCGAGCACCTCGTGGCGGCGCTGGAGGCGGGCGGTGTGGACTACGTCACCAAGCCCATCAAGCCCAAGGAAGTGCTGGCGCGCATGAACGTGCACCTGCAGGGCGCGCGCCGCGCGCGGCAGGACGCGCGGCAGGCCGGCCAGGCGCGCAACGCGCTGGACGCCTTCGGCTACGCCAGCATCACCGTGCGCCTGCCCGAGGGGCGGCTGATCTGGCAGACGGCGCTGGCGCGCGACCTGCTGCAGCGCTACTGCGAAACGCGCGCCCCCGAGACGCCGCCCGCGGTGCTCGAGTGGCTGCGCCGCCACACGCCCGATGCGCGGCAGCGCGGCATCGAGCCGCCGGCGCTGTCGATCGCGCAGGGTGCGGGCAGCCTCACGCTGCGGCTGCACCAGCAGACCAGCAGCGACGACGACGGCGACGAGTGGATGATCATCATGCGCGAGGTGTCCGACACCGGCGTGATCGAGGCGATGAGCCTGAGCCTGAAGCTCACCGCGCGCGAGGCCGAGGTGCTGTACTGGGTGGTCAAGGGCAAGACCAACAAGGACATCGGCGAGATCCTGGGCAGCAGTCCGGCCACGGCCAAGAAGCACCTGGAACGGGTCTACGTGAAGCTGGGCGTGGAAACGCGCACGGCCGCGGCCGGCGTGGCCATCAAGCGCATCCGCGAGCTGCAGCCGCAATTCGAGATCTGACGCTGGTGGTCCCCTGCGGCGCGTCATGGCGCCGACTTTCCGCGTCCCTAGAATGGGCCGAGGGCCTCCGGGATGCGCGCGATGAAAAACAACAGCAGCCAACGAACGACGACCCGGCCGTCATGCGGCCGGATGCTTGCGGCTTGCTGCCTGCTTCTGGGCCTGGGCATCGGTACCGGCGCGCGAGCCTCGGGGCATTTCGACGTGGACGACGCCAGCCTGCTCGACGCGGGCCAGTGCCAGTACGAAACCTGGTGGGGCCGCACGGGCGTGGAGCCCGTCACGGGGTTTCACTTCGGGCCCGCATGCCGGGTCGGCCCGGTCGAACTGGGCCTGAACTTCGACCGCGCCTCGGTGGACGGCCTTCATTCGGTCAGCGGCGGGCCGCAGCTCAAGTGGAATTTCTACGGCCAGGCGCCCGACGCGTCGCTGAGCGCGGCGGTGTCGATGGGCGCGGTGTTCGACCTGAAGCGCGGCGGCCGCGCGGGCGGACAGTTCGTCGTGCCGGTGACCTGGCGGCCGCTCGACAGCCTGCAGGTCCATGCCAATGTCGGCGCCGACTGGGCCACCGGCACCGGTGTGCGCACCTCGCGCGTGGGCGCGGCCGTGGAGTGGGCGTTGAACGACACCGTCTCGCTCATCGCCGAGCGCAATCGCGCGTCGAACGCGTGGACCTCGCGCATCGGCGGGCGCTTCAGCCTGACGCCGCTGATCAGCGTGGACGTGAGCACGTCGCGAACCCGGCTCCAGGGCATGCAGGGCACGCGCGGCTTCGTCATCGGGCTGAACCATGAGTTCACGTGGAAGTGATCGCCGGGTCTCGCGTACATCGAACGTGACCTTGTGCCCCGCGAAAGCCGCGCTTCGGCAGGGCGCAGCGACAAATTCGGGACCGGTCGAGCCGTCCGGGCGGCCTGAGTCATGCGCTGTTGCATAAAATTTGGGCACGATCTCCAATTCACAAATTCCCCGTGAACCCCCTGTGATGACATCGCCCGTTCTGGACTTCAAGTTCGCCGTCCCTCCCCCGGATGTCTACGCGCACCCTTCGGGAAACCCCCTGGGGTTGGTGAGGGATCGAACGCCCAAGCCGCTGCGCAACCCGCACCTGCGCGGGCTGCAGTGCTTGCGCTGCGATGCGCTCTACCCGGTCACGCTGACGCACGACGGCTGTCCGGCCTGCCGGCAGGCCGGCTTTCACGTGGCCTTGCGCGCCAGCTACCTGCCCGACAGCGTCGATGCGGTGCCGCTGCCCTACAGCGCTGGCCTCACGCTGGGCGAAGGCCGCACGCCGCTGCAGGACATGCCCGAACTGGCGCGGCAGTTCGGCGTGGCACGGCTGGCGTTGAAGGACGAGTCGTGCAACCCGACCGGCTCGCACAAGGACCGGATGACCGCCGTGGGCGTGGCGCAGGCGCTGGACTTCGACGCCCACACGCTGGTGCTGGCCTCCTCGGGCAACGCGGCGGTGTCGGCGGCGCACTATGCCTGGGCCGCGGGCCTGGGCTGCGAGGTGGCCACCTACGAAGGCATGCCGGCCACCTATGCGCGCCAGCTGGATGCATTGGGCGCGCGGCGCTACGAGTTTGCCCACAACGCGGCCCGCTGGGCCTTCGTGCGCGAACGTGCGCAGCACCCCGGCTACTTCGCGCTGACCAACTACCGCCTGCCGGCGCTGGGCAGCGCGCCGCTGGCCATCGAAGGCTACAAGCCCATCGCGCTGGAATGTCTGACGGACGGCGGCTTGCCGGACCACATCGTGATTCCCACCGGGCGCGGCGATCTGGCCTGGGGCATCTACGCGGGCTTTCGCGACCTGCTGGCCGCGGGGCGCATTGCGCGCCTGCCCAGGCTCTGGCTGGTGGAGCCGTTCCCGCGCCTGTCGCGCGTGCTGGCAGGCGGGGCCGTCAATGGCAGCTACCCGGGGCACACCGCGCAGCTTTCCACCGCGGGCGCCACCGTCACCTACCTGCAGTGGCAGGCGGCCACCGCGACGGGCGGCGGTGCCGTGGTCGTGAACGACGACCAGGCCCGCGAGGCGCGCAGCCTGCTCACGGCGGCCGGCGTCAGCGCCGAGCTGTGCGCGGCCGGCGGCCTGGCCGCACTGCGGCAGCTGCGCGAGAGCAACGACGTCGCGCCCGATGCGCATGTGGTGCTGATGCTGACCGCCAATGCGGCCAGCGACCCGAGCTGGCCCGACCGCCCCGCCTGACTCGGCTACTTCGCGTCGCTGTACACGGTGGCGCGCGACACGCCCATGTGCGCCGCGGCAATCTCCGCGCCCCGGCGCACTTCGAGCAGGCCCGCCTTCTTCAGCTCCTGCACCAGCTGCTTGCGATCGGCCGGCTTCAGCGAGCGCGAGGTGGTGGCGCGCGCGGCCGCGAACTCGTCGATGCGCGCGTGGATGCGCTCCGAATGGGCGCCGCCCGTGTCCAGGTGCTCGTGCACGTCCTTGTCGTCGATGCGCGTGAACTGCGCGATCGCGCCCTGGAAGCTCTGGAACAGCGTGAGGTCGACGTTCAGGCACAGCGCGGCCACGTACTCGCCGCTCTCGTCCTTGATGCCGATGGAGGTGCTCTTGACCTTGCGCCCGTCGGGAAAGGTGTTGGCGTAGTTCGCAATCACCGCCGGAAATTCCGGGTCGCGGATGCGCGCCAGGCCCAGCTCGGTGACCGACTGGCCGACCTCGCGCCCGCTCAGGCTGTTCTCGATGGCGTAGATGGCGTTCTTCGGGTTGCCGAGGTCGTGCACCACCACCTCGCAGAAGGGGGCAAAGGTTTCGCCCAGGCCCTGGGCCAGGTGGCGCAGCGTTTCCAGGACGTGCTTGTTCGACGGCTTTTTCATGTCGCCCAATGTATCCAGCTCTGGACGAAGCATCCAGAATATACGAAAAGTCTAGTGTTGGATGTATTATCCAGTTCTTCCAAATCGTCAGGATTTCTCCAGGAGCCGCGAATGACCCAGAAAGAACGCGCCCGCTATGTCGATCCCCGCACCGGCAGGCACCATGAACTGTCCGAACGCCGCTGGCGCTCGGACGACGGCAACCCCATGCTGGTCACGCCGCTGTCCGGCATCGGGCGCGACGACATCGACTCGCGCACCCGCTCGCTGTGGCGCTACCGCGCGGCGCTGCCCGTGGTCATCGAGCGGCCTGCGAGCATGGGCGAAGGCTGCACGCCGCTGGTGCAGAAGCGCTGGGGCGCGCTCGAGCCGTACTTCAAGCTCGAGTGGTTCAACCCGACCTGCAGCTTCAAGGACCGCGGCGCGGCCGTGATGATGTCGTTCCTGCGCCAGATCGGTGTCGACGCGGTGCTGGAAGACAGCTCGGGCAACGGCGGCGCGGCCATCGCCGCGGCCGGCGCGGCGGCGGGCATGCGGGTGAAGGTGCTCGCGCCCAGCTACACACCCGCGCCGAAGGTGGCGCAGATCAGGGCCTTCGGCGCGCAGGTGCAGCTGGTGCCGGGGCCTCGCGAGGAGTCGGAATACGAGGCGGTGCGCCAGTCGGCGTCGATCTTCTATGCGAGCCACAACTGGCACCCGTTCTTCCTGCAGGGCACGAAGACGCTGGCCTACGAGCTGTGGGAAGACCTGGGCTTCGTCGCGCCCGACAACGTGGTGATCCCGACCGGCGCGGGCAGCAATGTGCTCGGCTGCTGGATCGGCTTCAAGGAGCTGCTGGCGGCGGGGCAAATCAGCAGGCTGCCGCGCATCTTCGTGGCGCAGCCGTTGAACTGCTCGCCTGTCGATGCGAGCTTCACGGCCGGCGTCGACACGCCGGTGGAGCGCCTCGTGCAGCCCACGATCGCCGAAGGCACGGCGATCAAGCGCCCCGTGCGGCTGCGCGAGATGCTGCAGGCGCTGCGCGAAACGAACGGCAAGACGGTGGCGCTGACCGAGGCGCAGATTGCAGCGGCGGTGCGCCAGCTGGCGGCGAGCGGTCTCTATGCGGAGCCGACGTCGGCCTCCGCCGCGGCGGCCATCGACGTGCTGGCGCAGCGCGGCGACATCCGGGCCGGCGAGACCACGGTCGCGCTGCTGACCGGCACGGGATTGAAGTCGACGCAGTTCATGACGGAGCTGTTCGGCGGCACTGCCGCCGGCGCCGCCTGACAACCGCTACCAGGGCCACGCGATGCGCGTGCCCGTGCCGGTTTCCGTCGCGCGCACGTGGAGCCGGCGCGCGACCGTGAGGTCCTGCAGCGCGAGGCCGGTCATGTCGAAGACGGTGATGTCGCCCGGGGCGCGCACGAAGGGCGTCTTGCCGCTCAGCAGGTCGCCGAGCTCGGTGCTCTGCGTGCCGGGCGCCCATTGGGTTTCGCCGATCTGCAGTGCCTGCGTGCGGTCGTCGACCACCAGGCGCACGCTCGACAACGACAGCAGGCCCTCGGGCAGTTCGCGCTTGCCCTTCGTGTCGGCGCCCACGCAGTTCAGGTGCGTGCCGGGTTGCACGGCGTCCAGGTCGAACAGCGCGCCGCCCCCCGGCGTGGCGGTGATCACGATGTCGCTGTGCGCGACGGCGCTGTTGCGCTCGCTCGCGGGGGCGATGTTGCAGCGGTCGGCAAATTGCGCCTCGAACGCGGTGTTGCGCCGGCCGTCCACGCCCACATAAAGAACCTCGTGCAGCGAGGGCATCAGGCGCAGCGCGAAGTCGAGCTGGATGCGCGCCTGCACGCCGGTGCCGAACAGGCACAGCCGCGTGCTGTCGGACCGTGCGAGCTGTTGCAGGCCCAGGCCGCCAGCCGCGCCCGTGCGAACCGTGGTCACCGTGTTGCCATCGATGACGCACAGCGGCCGGCCGGTGGCGGGGTCGATCAGCAGGATCGTTGCCTGGTGCGGCTCGCCGCCGCGCCCGCGGTTGGCGGGCCAGAAGCCGGCCGCCTTGAAGCCGAGCAGGCCCTGGGCCTGCACGTCGCCGGACTTGATGCCGAACACGCCGCCCGTGGCGAGCGGCTCGCGCACCACCGGGAAGACGCGGCCTTCGCGCTCGCTGTGCAGCACGAAGGCCTCGCGCACGGCCTGGAGCACGTCGTCGGGGGAGAGGAGGGCGTCGACCTGGTGTTTGTCGAGCAGCAGGAGCCGCGCGTCCGCGGGAGCATGGGAAAGTGTCATTTGGAAATATTATCTACTTCCAGACAAAAAATCAAAAATAAGACGCCGCGATCGCATCGGCGCCTGGTGTTCAGCGCCCGGTGTGCACCTTGATCCGGATCGTCGCCACGTCCCAGCCCCGGTTCTTCAGCCGGGTCACCAGCATCGGCGACAGCTGGCGCAGCTTGGCGGCCGCGGCGCTGCCCTTGACCAGCAGGCACCAGACGTCGCCTTCTGCCGGACCGGGCTGGATGGCCGCGCGCATGGCCGGCGGGATCAGCCCTTCCACGGCTTTCAGCCGCTCGGCGGTGTCGCGGGCGCGCGCCATCAGGCTGCCCAGGGTGGGCGAACCTTCCGCTGCCTGTTGCAGCGAGATGGGAGGGGGCGTGCGGCGATACATGGGTAATCCAGGGGTTAGAAACAAGACAGCTAAAATGCCCGGTTTGCCGACGTTCGCGCCGGAAAAAGGGCCGCTTGCTTTCACGGAAAGCGCGCCCAACTGCTTTCACCATATCTTAGGGAATCCGGTCGAAGTGCCTGTCGTCTCAGGTGCCCGTCCATCTCCACCCATGGCAACCAACTTCCTGACCCAGATTTTCGGCAGTCGCAACGACCGGCTCCTCAAGCAGTATCGCAAGACGGTGGAACGCATCAATGCGCTCGAACCCGAGTTCGAGAAGCTCACAGACGACGGGCTGCGTGCCAAGACGCAGGAGTTCAAGGACCGCGTCGCCAAGGGCGAAAGCCTCGACGCCCTGCTGCCCGAAGCCTTCGCCGTCGTGCGCGAGGGCTCCAAGCGCATCATGAAGATGCGGCACTTCGACGTGCAGTTGCTCGGCGGCATGGCGCTGCACAACGGCAAGATCTCCGAAATGCGCACCGGCGAAGGCAAGACGCTGACCGCCACGCTGCCGGTGTACCTGAATGCGCTGTCCGGCCAGGGCGTGCACGTGGTCACGGTGAACGACTACCTGGCCAACCGCGACGCGACCTGGATGGGCCGCCTGTACAACTTCCTGGGTCTTTCGGTGGGCATCAACCTGCCGCAGATGCCGCGCGAGGAAAAGCAGGCCGCCTACGCCAGCGACATCACGTACGGCACCAACAACGAGTACGGCTTCGACTACCTGCGCGACAACATGGTCTACGAGCCGGGCGACCGGGTCCAGCGCGTGCTGAACTACGCCATCGTCGACGAGGTGGACTCGATCCTGATCGACGAAGCCCGCACACCGCTGATCATCAGCGGCCAGGCCGAAGACCACACCGACCTGTACCTGGCCATCAACAAGGTGGTGCCCCTGCTGACCAAGCAGGAAGGCGAAGCCGACCCGCGCACCGGCGAAGGCGTCACGGTGCCCGGCGACTTCACGGTCGACGAGAAGACGCACCAGGTGTTCCTGACCGAAGACGGCCACGAGAACGCCGAACGCATCCTGGGCGAGTTCAAGCTGCTGCCCGAGGGCGCCTCGCTCTACGACCCGGCCAACATCACGCTGATGCATCACCTGAATGCGGCATTGCGTGCGCGCCACCTGTACCACCGCGACCAGCACTACGTGGTGCAGGACGGCGAAGTCACCATCGTCGACGAGTTCACCGGCCGCCTGATGACGGGCCGCCGGTGGAGCGACGGCCTGCACCAGGCCGTGGAAGCCAAGGAAGGCGTGGAGATCCAGGCCGAGAACCAGACGATGGCCTCGATCACCTTCCAGAACTACTTCCGCCTGTACGGCAAGCTGGCCGGCATGACCGGCACGGCCGACACCGAGGCCTACGAGTTCCAGGAAATCTATGGTCTGGAGACCATGATCATTCCGCCGAACCGCGTCAGCAAGCGCGACGACCAGCTCGACCGCGTCTACAAGACGACGCGCGAGAAGTACGAGGCCGCCATCCAGGACATTCGCGAGTGCTACGAGCGCGGCCAGCCGGTGCTGGTGGGCACCTCGTCCATCGAGAACTCCGAAATCATCGACGCGCTGCTCACCAAGGCGGGCCTGCCGCACCAGGTGCTGAACGCCAAGCAGCACGCCCGCGAAGCCGACATCGTGGCGCAGGCCGGCCGCACGAAGATGATCACCATCGCGACCAACATGGCCGGTCGCGGCACCGACATCGTGCTGGGCGGCAACATCGAGAAGATGATCGAGGCGGTCGAGAACGACGAAGGCCGCGACGAGGCCGCCAAGGAAGCCGACATTGCGCACATCCGCGCCGAGTGGGTCAAGGACCACGAGTTCGTGAAGTCGCTGGGCGGCTTGCGCATCATCGCGACCGAACGCCACGAGTCGCGCCGCATCGACAACCAGCTGCGCGGGCGTTCGGGCCGCCAGGGCGACCCGGGCTCGTCGCGCTTCTACCTGAGCCTGGACGATCCGCTGATGCGCATCTTCGCGGGCGACCGTGTGAAGGCGATCATGGACCGCCTGAAGATGCCCGACGGCGAAGCCATCGAAGCGGGCATCGTCACGCGCAGCATCGAGAGCGCGCAGCGCAAGGTCGAGGCGCGCAACTTCGACATCCGCAAGCAGCTGCTCGAGTACGACGACGTGTCGAACGACCAGCGCAAGGTGATCTACCAGCAGCGCAACGACATCCTCGACGCGCGCGATCTCACGGCGCAGATCGCGGCGCTGCGCGAAGGCTGCTTCACCGACCTCGTGCGCCAGTACGTGCCGCGCGAATCGGTGGAAGAGCAGTGGGACCTGGCCGGCCTGGAGAAGAGCCTCGCCAACGAGTGGGGCCTGGACATGCCGCTCAAGAAGGAAGTGGAAGCCGCGGACGCCATTGCCGACGAAGACATCGTCGAGAAGGTGCTGGCGCACGCCAACGAGACCTTCGACGCCAAGCTGGCGCTGATCGGCCAGGAAAACTTCACCCAGTTCGAACGCATGGTGCTGCTGCAGAGCATCGACACCCACTGGCGCGAACACCTGGCCTCGCTCGACTACCTGCGCCAGGGCATCCACCTGCGCGGCTATGCGCAGAAGCAGCCCAAGCAGGAATACAAGCGCGAAGCCTTCGAGCTCTTCGGCCAGTTGCTCGACTCGGTCAAGAACGAAGTCACGCGCCAGCTGATGACGGTGCGCGTGCAGTCGGGCGAACAGCTCGAGGAAGCCGCCGAAGCGCTCGAAAGCCGCGCCGAGAACGTCGCCAACATCACCTACACCGCGCCCACCGAGACCGGCGAGGTCGAGGTGCGTGTCGACGAGGAAAGCCAGCGCCGCCTCGCGGCTGCCGGTGCGGGCGCAATCAGCGCCGAAGCCGCGGCCTTCGGGCGCGTCGGTCGCAACGACCCGTGTCCGTGCGGCAGTGGCAAGAAATTCAAGGCGTGCCACGGCAAGCTCTCCTGACCCCGTAACTTCCGAAGAGAACCCTTCATGCCTGTGAACCTGTCCGCCCCTGATCCCGCCGCCTTGTTCGCGGTGCCCGGCGTCCGCATCGGCGTGGCCGAAGCGGGCGTGCGCAAGGCCAACCGCAAGGACCTGACGGTCGTGCTGATCGACGAAGGCTCGGCGGTCGGCGGGGTGTTCACCCAGAACCGTTTCTGCGCCGCGCCGGTGCAGGTCTGCCGCGCCCACCTGGCCGCCAGCTACGGCATTCGCGCGATGGTGATCAACACCGGCAACGCCAACGCCGGCACGGGCGAAGACGGCCTGATGCGTACGCGCTCCACCTGCATCGCGCTGGCGCGCCACCTGGACATCGCGCCCGAGCAGATCCTGCCGTTCTCGACCGGCGTGATCATGGAGCCGCTGCCGGTCGATCGCATCGAAGCCGGCCTGCCGGCCGCGCTGGCCGATGCATCGGAAAATCATTGGGCCCGTGCCGCCGAAGGCATCATGACCACCGACACGATCCCCAAGGCGTTCAGCCAGCAGGTGCAGGTCGGCGGCGCGACGGTCACCATCACCGGCATCAGCAAGGGCGCCGGCATGATCCGCCCGAACATGGCGACCATGCTGGGCTTCATGGCCACCGACGCGAAGATCGACCCGTCGCTGATCCAGCCGCTGGCCACGCTGCTGGCCGACGCCTCGTTCAACCGCGTGACCATCGACGGCGACACCTCGACCAACGACTCGTTCGTGGTCATCGCCACGCAGAAGGCGGCGCACGCCCCCATCACCTCGCTCGACTCGGCCGACGGCAAAGCGCTCGTGGCCGCCATGCAGAACGTGGCCCGCCAACTGGCGCAGGCCATCGTGCGCGACGGCGAAGGCGCGACCAAGTTCATCACCATCCAGGTCGAAGGCGGGCGCGATGCGGCCGAGTGCAGGCAGGTGGCGTACGCCGTGGCGCATTCGCCGCTGGTGAAGACCGCCTTCTTTGCCAGCGACCCGAACCTGGGCCGCATCCTGGCGGCGGTCGGCTATGCGGGCATTGCCGACCTCGACCAGACCGGCATCGACCTGTTCCTGGACGATGTGCACGTGGCCGTGAAGGGCGGGCGCAACCCGTCGTACCGCGAGGAAGACGGCCAGCGCGTGATGAAGCAGAGCGAGATCACGGTGCGCATCGGCCTGGGCCGCGGCAACGCCAGCGAAACCGTGTGGACCTGCGACCTGAGCCACGAGTACGTGACCATCAACGCCGACTACAGATCATGAGGACCCCCACGCTGCGCACTTCGTGTGGTCGCTGCCCCCCGAGGGGGCGTTCAACGCCCTTCGGGCGGCCGGGCGGGCGTCGATGAACGAGCAATTCCAGAGGCTGATCGAGCGCGCAGAGCAGCTCATTACCCGCATCGAATCGGTCCTGCCCCAGCCGCTGTCGGCGCCGGCCGACTGGAACGCCTCCATCGCCTGGCGCTACCGCCGCCGCAACTCCGGCCATGGCGTGCTGGAGCCGGTGCGCCACGTGGCCGCGATGTCGCTCGATTCGCTCAAGGAAATCGACGTCCAGAAGGAAAAGATCGCGCGCAACACGCAGCAGTTCGTCGAAGGCAAGCCGGCCAACAACGTGCTGCTGACGGGTGCGCGCGGCACGGGCAAGTCGTCGCTCATTCGCGCCTGCCTGCAGACCTATGCGCCGCAGGGCCTGCGCCTGATCGAGGTGGACAAGGCCGAGCTGGTCGACCTGCCCGACATCGTCGAGGTGGTCTCGCAGCGGCCCGAGAAGTTCATCGTGTTCAGCGACGACCTGAGCTTCGACGAGGGCGAGCCGGGCTACAAGGCGCTGAAGTCGATCCTGGACGGCTCGATTGCCGCTTCGACGCCCAATGTGCTGATCTACGCGACCAGCAACCGGCGCCACCTGCTGCCCGAGTACATGAAGGACAACCTTTCGTACACCCACACCGACGATGGCGAAGTCCATCCCGGCGAGGTGATCGAGGAAAAGATCTCGCTGTCGGAGCGCTTCGGCCTCTGGGTGAGCTTCTATCCCTTCAGCCAGAAAGAGTACCTGGCGATCGTCGCCCAGTGGCTGTCTTCGTTCGACGTCACACCGGCCGCCATCGAGGCGGCGCGGGCCGAGGCGCTGGTGTGGGCGCTGGAGCGCGGTTCGCGCAGCGGCCGCGTGGCCTACCAGTTCGCGCGCGACTACGCCGGCCGTGCCGCCGGGCGGAGCGCCGCGTGAGCCAGGCCGCCCCAGCCTCGCGCAAGCACACCGAAGTCGCAGTCGGCGTGCTGATCCGCCTGGACGACGACGCGCTGCTGCTCTCGACCCGTCCCGAAGGCAAGGCCTACGCGGGCTTCTGGGAGTTTCCCGGCGGCAAGATCGAGACGGGTGAAACGGTCGAGCAGGCGCTGCGGCGCGAGCTGCACGAAGAACTCGGCATCACCATCGAGGGCGCCGAGGTCTGGAAGGTCACCGAGCACGACTACCCGCATGCGCTGGTGCGCCTGCACTGGTGCAAGGTGACGGCGTGGAGCGGCGACTTCGAGATGCGCGAAGGCCAGCAGATGGCCTGGCAGCAGTTGCCGCTGGCGGTGAGCCCGGTGTTGCCCGGCGCATTCCCCGTGCTGCAGTGGCTGTGCGAGGAGCGCGGCCTGCCGTTCGTGGCGCCGCCGGTGGTTGCGCCGACCGACTGATTGATGCATCCCAAGTACCGTCCGGACATCGACGGCCTGCGCGCGCTCGCGGTGGGCTCGGTGGTGCTGTATCACGCCTTTCCGACGGCGTTGATGGGCGGTTTCATCGGCGTGGACATCTTCTTCGTGATCTCGGGCTTCCTGATCACGACCATCATTCTCCAAAGCCTCGCGGCGGGCGATTTCAGCTACCGCGACTTCTACGCGCGGCGCATCCGGCGGATCTTTCCGGCGCTGATCGTGGTGCTGCTGGCCACGCTGGCCGCCGGCTGGTACCTGCTGCTGTCCGACGAGTTCGCGGAACTGGGCAAGCAGACCGTGGGCGGCTCGGCCTTCGTTGCCAACCTGGTGTTCTGGAGCGAGTCGGGCTACTTCGACACGGCCGCCGAGACCAAGCCGCTGCTGCACCTGTGGTCGCTGGGCATCGAGGAACAGTTCTACATCTTCTGGCCGCTGCTGCTGGGCCTGGCCTGGCGCAAGCGCTGGCCGATCGTGCGCGTGGTGCTGGCCGTGGCGGCGGTGTCGCTGGTGATCAACGTGGCCACGGTGCACCCGCTGCCGGCGGCGTCGTTCTATTCGCCGGCTTCGCGCTTCTGGGAGCTGATGGTGGGCGGCATCCTGGCCTGCATGCGGCTGAAACCGCCGGCCCCGAACGCATGGCGCAGCCATGCGCAGTCGGTGCTGGGCGTGGGGCTGATCGTTCTGGGGCTGGTGATGATCCGCAGCAACAAGGCGTTCCCCGGCTGGTGGGCGTTGCTGCCCACGCTGGGCGCGGTGAGCTGCATTGCCGCCGGCCCCGCGGGCGTGCTGAACAAGTACCTGCTGTCCAACCGGGTGATGGTGTGGATCGGGCTCATCAGCTACCCGCTGTACCTGTGGCACTGGCCGCTGCTGGCGTTCGTGCGCATCGTGGAGGCCGACCCGCTGCATCCGTCGCCGGTCTACCGCGCGGGCGCGATGGTGGCGAGCGTGCTGCTGGCCTGGGCCACCTACCGCTTCGTGGAGCGCTTCGCGCGAAACCGTCCCGGCACCGGCACGCTCAAGCTGCTGGGCGGCGGCATGGTACTGGTGGCCGTGGCAGGCGCCGCGATCTTCTTCGGCCTGCCCGAGCCGCGCAACAACAGCGCCCGGCTGCAGGTCGTGGCCAATGCCACGCTGGACGCCGACTACTACCACGGCTTCAAGCTCGACCAGATCGGCGAGCAGCTGATCTACAAGGTCGGGGGCGGGCCGAAGCGGGTGCTGCTCCTGGGTGACAGCCACATCCAGCAGTACGCGCCCCGCGTGATGGAACTGGCGCGCACGCTGGCCATGCCCGCGGACACGTCGGCCTGGTTCGCCACCCAGGGCGCATGTCCGGCCGTACCGGGTGTGCATGCGGACAAGAACATCGGCTGCGCCGAGCGGCGCGACGCCATGCTGGCCTACGCGCTGGGCCCGCAGGTCGATTCGGTGGTGATCGGCGGCTGCTGGAACTGCTACTTCGTGGGGCAGGGTGCCTTGGCTTACTACTTCCGCGACGCCGACAACAAGGTCCATCCGTTCCAGGGCGGCGACGGCATCGAGCGCGCCCTGGCTTCGATGGAGTTCACGCTGCGCGAGCTGGCACGGCACAAGAAGGTCTACCTGCTGCTCGACAACCCGGGCGGTCCCGAGTTCGAGCCCAAGCGCCTGATCGAGGGCAGCCGTCTCACGCACATGGAAGCCACGCGCTCGACGCCGACCGCGCCGCTGCCGGCCGACCAGAAGCAGCTCAACGACCGGTTGCGCGCGATTGCGCTGGCCGCCGGCGCCGAACCCATCGATGCGATGGCGGTGCTGTGCAAGGACGACCAGTGCCTGCGCACGCTGCCCGACGGCGCGCCCGCGTACAAGGACGCCGACCACCTGCGCCCGCGCTACACGCGGGAAGAGGCCAGCTACTTCGACCGGACGGTGCGCGCAGCGCCTGCCGCCGCGCCACAGCCGGCGCGCTGAGCGCGCCTTTGCGAGCCATGCATCCCAAGTACCGCCCGGACATTGACGGCCTGCGCGCCATCGCGGTGGGCTCGGTGCTGGCGTATCACGCGTTTCCGAGCCTGCTGCCGGGCGGCTTCATCGGGGTCGACATCTTCTTCGTGATCTCGGGCTTCCTGATCACGACCATTCTTCTGCAGAGCCTGGCCGCGGGCGACTTCAGCTACCGCGACTTCTATGCGCGGCGCATCCGGCGGATCTTTCCCGCGCTGGTGCTGGTGCTGCTGGCCACGCTGGCCTTCGGCTGGTACGTGCTGCTGCCGGGCGAGTTCTCCCAGCTGGGCAAGCAGACCACCGGCGGGGCCGCCTTCTTCGCCAACCTGGTCTTCCTGGGCGAAGCCGGCTACTTCGACGCCACGGCGGAGACCAAGCCGCTGCTGCACCTGTGGTCGCTGGGCATCGAGGAGCAGTTCTACATCTTCTGGCCGCTGCTGCTGGGCCTGGCCTGGCGCAAGCGCTGGCCGATTCTTCGGTTGACGCTGGCCGTGGCCGCGATCTCCTTCCTGGTCAACGTGCTCACGGTGCAGCCGCACCGCGCGGCCGCGTTCTATTCGCCGCTGTCGCGCGCATGGGAACTGATGGCCGGCGGGCTGCTGGCGGCCATGCGTCTGCAGGCCACGGGTGCGCCGGCGGGCACCGCGGATTCGCGTGCCTGGACGAAGCATGTGCAGTCGGTGGCTGGCGTGGGTCTGATCGTGCTGGGGCTCTTCATGACGCGCAGCACCAAGGCGTTCCCGGGCTGGTGGGCGCTGCTGCCTGTGCTGGGCGCGGTAAGCTGCATCGCGGCGGGACCGAACGGCGTGCTCAACCGCTACCTGCTGTCGAACCGGGTGATGGTGTGGATCGGCCTGATCAGCTACCCGCTGTACCTGTGGCACTGGCCGCTGCTGTCGTACGCACGCATCGTCGCGGGTGGCGAGCCTTCGCTGCAGATGCGCATCGCGATGGTGGTGGCGTCCGTCGTCCTGGCCTGGGCCACCTACCGCTTCCTGGAGCGCTTCGTGAAGCTGCATCTGTCGCAGGGCATGCTGCGCGGCCTGGCGGGCGGCGGCGCGGCGCTGGCGCTGGCCGGCGTGCTGGTGTTCCTGGGCACGCCGCTGCCACGCAACGACAGCCCGGCACTGCAGGCGGTGGCCGATGCCACGCGCGAAGACAACTACTACGGCGGCTTCGAGGAGTCCGCGCTGGGCGGGCAGTTCGTCTACCGCGCCGGCAGCGGCAGGCACAACGTGCTGCTGATAGGCGACAGCCACGTCGAGCAGTACGCGCCGCGCGCGCTCGAGCTGATGCGCACGCAGCCCGGCAAGGCCCGCACCGTCTACTTCGCGACCAAGGGCTCCTGCCCGCCGGTGCCGGGGCTGTTCAGCGGCAGCGACACCAGCTGCGACGAGCGGCGTGCGGCGGTGCTCGACCTGGCGCTCAAGCCGGAGATCGATTCGGTGGTGATCGGGGCCTGCTGGAGCTGCTACTTCACCGGTGCCGGGCCCACGGTGAACTATTTCGTGGACGACAAGAAGGCGGTGCACCCGTTCCTCGGTGGAGACGGCGTCGACCTGTCGCTGAAGTCGCTGGGCGAGGTGCTCAAGCGCCTGTCGGCGCACAAGAAGGTCTACCTGGTGCTCGGCAATCCGGTCGGCATGGATTTCGATCCGCTCGGGCAGATCCAGGGCAGCCGGCTCGGCGGCATGACGGCCGCCAGCGGGCAGCTGAAAGCGCCGATGCCGCGGGACCAGGCGCAGTTCAATGCGCGGCTGAAACAGGTGGCCGAAGCCAACGGGGCGCAGGTCATTGCGCCGTTCGACAGCTTGTGCGCGGACGGCCAGTGCATCCGCAGCATGCCGGACGACGGCTCGCCGGCCTACAAGGACATCGGGCATCTGCGGCCGCGGTATGCGCGCAGCTTCGCGACGTACATCGACCCCGCGCTGCTGGACGAGGGAACGGACGGCAAGTAGCCCGCGCCCTGGCGGCTGCTACTGGATCTTCGGATCGCCGAAGGGGTCGTCGTCGGGTGGCGCCTCGGCCGGCATGCGGAACTCTTCGCTGGCCCAGGCGCCGAGGTCGACGCCCTTGCAGCGCGCGCTGCAGAACGGCCGGTAGGCGTTGCTCGGCGCGTAGATGCTGTCGCCGCCGCACGTGGGGCAACGCACGATGCGCTCGCCGTTCGCGTTCAGCTTGCTCATTGGCTTGCCTTCATGCTTCCCACCGCGGCGTTCATGCGCAGAGGGTCAGCTCGAAGGGCGCGTCGTCCGAGCTTTGGTGCAGGCGGTCGTCCTTGTCGTGGCGCATGAGGCGCACCGACACCATGAGACGGTTGCCGCTGATTTCGGGAACCAACCCCAGCCGCGGGTCGATGCGCAAACGCAGCAGCTGGAAGCTGCGGCCCTGCGGCAGGTTCTGCTGGAACTGGCCGTGGGTGGCGATGACCTTGTAGGGCACATCGGCATCGCGCAGGAGCTTGAGCAGCAGGTAGATCGACGAGGCCAGCGGGGACAGGGTGTTCGACCAGCGTTCAAGGTCGGCGCGGCGGTCCTTGGCGGGGCGATGCTGCCAGGCGTAGTAGGCCGGCAGGTCGAACTCGCAGGTGCCGCCCGGAATACCGGCACGGCTGCGAATGCTCATGAGCCACTCGTTCTCCGTGAGCGCCTGGCCGGCCTTGCCGGACACGCCGTTGAGCGTCGTGAAGTTGCGCTCGAGCTGGCCGACGACCTGGTCGAGCACGGCCTCGGCGATGGCCGGATTGCCTCGGTAGCTGTTGAAGACGTTCTTGTGCTTGTCCAGGTCGCGCAGCACATCGGCCTTGAGGTCGGCCCGCGCGGCGACGTCCATGATCTCGAAGATCGTGATAAGGGCGAAGTGATGGGACAGCGGCGATTCAGAGGGCACCAGCTCGCCGAGCCGGCGAAACAGGTGCTCCAGCCGCAGATAGGTGCGGATGCGCTCGTTGAAGGGGTACTCGTAGAGGATCACGCGTATCGTTTTTTCACGTCAGGTTCGAGCTCATTGCGGTCTGGCAGGCGGTGCGGGCAGCACCTGGCGCACAGCCTCCAGCATACGCTGACCGAAAAGAATGTAACCCCGGGTCGAGACATGGGTCTCGTTGGCGGGGAAAAGGTCCATCACCTTGAAGCGGTGCTGTTGCGCCAGCTCGAAAAGGTCCGGCCCGATATTCTGCGGGTTGAACGCCGCCCTGAATTCGTCGGCATGGTTTTGTTGCAAATACACCGTGCTCTTGTTGGGGACCACCATCCACACGACCTTGTACGGCGCGGCCGTGTCCTCGAAGTTCTTCATGAAGCGCGCGGACTTGACCGACAGCGGGGCGTTGACCCGGTCTTCGGCGGTCATCAGCAGCTTGTCGCAGGCGTGGTGGCTGAACTGCTTGCAGCCGTCGGGTACCACGCGCGCATCGATCAGCGGGCCCCAGCGCTCGGGCGTGTTGGTCCAGCTGTCGGAGCGCAGGATGGCCTTGGTGTTGCGGTACGTGTACCAGCCGCTGAGCAGTTCGGCGTCCCAATTCAGCTGGAAGCCGGGTGCGGGCTTGGCCGGGTTCTCGAAGGGCGGCGGCGTGGGCTTGAAGGCGTGCGTCATCGTCTTGCAGCCTTCGGATTTCTCGATGCGGTCTTCGAGCAGGCGCTCGATGCTCTCGATGATCACCACCTTGCCCTTGAAGCCGGATTTCTCGAGCCATCCCGAGAAGTCGCCGCACACCACGCCGCCCAGGTTGTCCCAGTGGGTGGTCGTGAGCTTGTAGCCCGCGCCCACGAGGGACGCCTGCCAGGCGTAGCGCACCGAGAAGCTGTCGCCGATCACCAGGACGTCGGATTCGTTGATGGGCCAGGTCTTGACGTCTGCGTCCGGAATGGGCGGGGGCGGCGCGTGCCAGCCGAACTCGCGTTCGGAGATGCGCCCGATCCGGGTCAGGTCGCCATAGGGAATGGGAGTGAACAAGCTGACGACCAGCAACGCGCAGCACACCAGGAAACCCGCGGCGAAGATGCGAAGCCAGGTCTTGGCCGATGTCGTGTCTTCCATGTCAGAACTGGAAATAGAGGAACGGGCTGTAGTTGCCGAACTTCGACACGCACAGGCCAAAAAGATAGACGCATCCCAGCCCGGCGACCCAGGTGGCCACGCGCTGCAGGTGAGGCCGTCCGGCCAGGCCCGCGACGTTGGGAATCCAGCGGTCGAGCGTGATGGTGGGCGGAAGCGCCAGGCAGATCACCAGGCCCACCAGGAGGGTCTGGAAGAACTCGGGCTTGCGGAACGGCACGCGGAATTCGCTGAAAGCCGAAACCGGCGCGCCATGCAGGCCCAGCATGCCCTTGTAGATCTCGATGGCGGCCGTCAGGCTGTCGGCGCGGAACACCACCCAGGCGATCATGACGCACAGGAAGGTGATGAACCAGCCGACCACGCGGCCCGCCACCGAGCTGCCGGTCTTGCCGCGGCGCACCTTGGCGTTCCAGAAGTGGTTGACCATCAGGAACGCGCCGTGCAGCGCACCCCAGATCACGAAGGTCCAGGCGGCACCGTGCCACAGGCCGCCCAGCAGCATCGTCAGGAAAAGATTGATGTAGCGGCGCGCCGGCCCCTTGCGGTTGCCGCCCAGCGGCACGTAGAGATAGTCGCGCAGGAAGGTCGACAGCGAGATGTGCCAGCGGCGCCAGAACTCGATCATGTTGGTCGACTTGTAGGGCGAGCGGAAGTTGAGCGGCAGCTGCACGCCCACGCACAGCGACAGGCCGACCGCCATGTCCGAGTAGCCCGAGAAGTCGAAATAGATCTGCAGCGTATAGGCCAGCACGCCGAACCACGCGGTGTACAGCGAGGGCAGAACGCCTTCGTGCACGCCCTTGAACATCATGTCGGCGTACTGCCCCAGCGGGTCGGCGATGAGCATCTTCTTGGCCAGGCCGAAGACGAAGATGCCCAGCCCCAGCGCCATGTGGTTGGCGTTGAATTTGTAGGTGGCCGGGTTGTTGAACTGCGGCATCATCTGCGCGTGATGCAGCACCGGGCCCGCGATCAGGTGCGGGAAGTAGGTCACGAACAGCGCATAGTGGACGAAGCTGCGCTCTTGCACCTTGCCCTGCCAGCAGTCGACCAGGAAGGCGATCTGGGTGAACGTGTAGAACGAAATGCCGATCGGCAGCACGATGTGCACTAGGTCGATCTGCGCGAAGCCGGCAGCGGCCAGGCCGGCATCGATGTTTTCCAGGAAGAAGTTGGCGTACTTGAAGACCGCCAGCACCCCGAGGTTGACCACCAGCGCAATGATCAGCAGGGCCTTGCGGTGCTTGTCTTCCCGGCTAGGGGAGGGGGTGAGTCGCAGTCCGAACCAGTAGTTGATGCAGATCGACCCCAGCAGCAGGGGCAGCGCCTTGACGCTCCACCAGCCGTAGAAGAAGAGCGAGGCCAGTGCCAGGAAACCCGCCGCCGCTCGGGGACTGCGCGCGCCGATCAGGAAGAAGCCGATCAGGACCAGCGGAAAGAAAACGAAGATGAAGGGATACGAATTGAAAAGCATCGTGAGGGGCGCTAAGGCGTGCGCCGTTTGACGTGACCGTCGTGTCGCCGCTGCGGCGTCAATGCCAAATTATCGCGTGCCCGCCGCAACCCAACGTTCCCAGAGACCCCACACCTGCGCCCCGAGTTGCTCCAGGGTCAGGGACTCGTTGTAAATAACCGCGTCCGCGGCCGCCCTGCGCGCCTTGCGCGGGGCCTGCTGGGCGATGACTGCCTGCACGGCTTCCGGTGCCCAGCCTGAGCGTGCGACCACGCGTTTCATTTGCGTTTCCTCGGTGGCGTCGACCACCAGCACCCGGTCGACGAGGGTGCGCCAGCGGCCGGATTCGACCAGCAGGGGAACGTCGAAGACCACCACCGCATCGTCGCCGGCCGCCGCGGCCTGGCGCTCGGTTTCGGTGCCGATGAGGGGGTGCAGGATGGCTTCCAGGCGACGCTTGGCGCCGGCATCGGCGAACACGATCCGGCGCATGGCGGCCCTGTCGAGGCCGCCGTCCGGGGCGATGACGCCGGGGCCGAAGTCGGCCTCCAGGGCAGGCATCGCGACGCCCCCGGGCTGTGCGATGGCACGCGCAATGGCGTCGGTGTCCACCAGCACGGCTCCCTGCCGCACCAGCAGGCCGGCCACCGTGCTCTTGCCGCTGCCGATGCCGCCGGTCAGGCCGATGCGCCGCACCATGGCCGGCGTCAACGGACCCACGCGCCCAGTGGGAAGGCGAACGGAATCCATTGCCTCACGACCCCCGGGCCCGCCACCAGACAGATGAGGCCCGCGCCGGCCAGGAAGGGGCCGAAGGCGATCGGGATGTCCTTGTGCGCCAGCTTGCCGGCCACGCGCAGCGTCACGCCGATCACGGCGCCCACCAGCGAAGAGACGAGGATGATCGCAATGAGGTAGTCGGCGCCGAGCCAGGCGCCCAGCGCAGCCAGCAGCTTGAAGTCTCCATAGCCCATGCCCTCCTTGCCCGTGACCAGGCGAAAGGCATGGTACACAAGCCACAGGCTCAGGTAGCCGAACACGGCGCCCCAGACGGCTGAACTCAAAGGCACCCCGGTCCAGCCCGCCGCCGCGCCGATCAGGCCAAGCCACAGCAGGGGGTAGTTGAGCGAATCGGGCAGGAACTGGGTGTCGAAATCGATCAGGAACTGGCAGACCAGCAAGGCGCCGAAGGCGGCCCAGAGCGCGCCCGCGGGCGTGACACCGAAGCGCCAGGCGCACAGGGCGAACAGGGCGCCCGTGACGAGCTCGACCAACGGGTAGCGCGGGCTGATGGCGGTCTTGCAGGCGCCGCAGCGGCCACGCAGCACCAGGTAGCTCAGCACGGGGATGTTCTCGTACCAGCGGATCCTGTGGCCGCAGGCGCCGCAGCGCGAGGCGGGACGCGCCAGGTCGAAAGGGGGCTGCGCTTCGATGACCGCCGCGGCCTTGTCGGCCGCTGCCTCCAGCCCGGCGGGGGGCGCGACCTTCGAACCGAAGGCCAGCGACCACAGCGAGGGGGCATCCTTCGACGACATGAGGTTCGCGACGGCGTCGGCGAGCCAGTCGCGGTACATCATCACCGGCGTGCGGTAGATGACGACGTTGAGGAAACTGCCGATCAATAGCCCCAGCACACCGGCGAACGCGGTGTCGAATTCCCTCGACACGAGCATCAGACGACCTGGCCGAGCTTGAAGATGGGCAGGTACATCGAGACCACGATGCCGCCGATGATGGTGCCCAAGAACACGATGATGATGGGCTCCATCAGGCTCGACAGGCCCGCGACCATGTCGTCCACCTCGGACTCGTAGAAGTCGGCCGCCTTGCCCAGCATGTGGTCGATGGAGCCGGACTCTTCGCCAATGGCGGTCATCTGGATGACCATCGAGGGAAAGAGGTTGGCATTGGTCATGGCCGCGGTGAGGCTGGTGCCGGTGGAAACCTCCTGCTGGATCTTCGCCGTGGCGTCGCCGTAGACGCTGTTGCCCGAGGCCCCGCCCACCGAGTCGAGGGCTTCGACCAAGGGGACGCCGGCGGCGAACATGGTTGCCAACGTTCGGGTCCAGCGGGCCACGCAGGATTTTTCGATCAATGTGCCGAAGATGGGAATGCGCAACAGGACGCGGTCCATGACCTTCTGGAAACGCTCATTGCGTTTCCACGCCTGGATGAAGAAGTAGAGGCCTCCGCCGATGCCGCCGAAGATCAGCCACCAGTACGAGACGAAGAATTCGCTGATGGCCATCACGAACAGCGTGGGCGCAGGCAGATCGGCGCCGAAAGAAGTGAACACCTGCTTGAACGCCGGAATCACGAAGATCATGATGATGGCCACCACCACGAAGGCCACGACGACCACGGAGGTCGGGTACATCAGCGCCGACTTGATCTTGGACTTGATCGCCTCGGTCTTTTCCATGTACGTGGCAAGGCGGTCCAGCAGGTCTTCCAGAATACCGGCGGCTTCGCCGGCTTCCACCAGGTTGCAGTAAAGGTTGTCGAAGTACTTCGGAAACTTCCGGAAGGCCGCCGACAGCGAAGTGCCGGTTTCCACGTCGGTGCGAATGTCGTTGAGCAGCTTGGCCACGCTGGCGTTCGCGTTGCCGCGTCCGACGATGTCGAAGGACTGCATCAAAGGCACGCCGGCCTTCATCATCGTTGCCAGCTGGCGCGTGAAGATCGCGATGTCCTTGGGCTTGATGGCCTTGCCCGAGCGCATCCGGCGCTTCTTGATCTTCGACGCAAGCACGCCTTGGCGGCGCAACGCCGCCTGCACCTGGTTCTCGCCGGCGGCCCGAAGTTCGCCGCGCACCATCTTGCCATTGCGGTCCTTGCCCTCCCACTCGAAGACAAACTCCTTGTGCGTGGGCTTGGAGCGGGGGGATGCCACTGTTGCCATTCGATCTCCGGTTTCTCGGTGTGTTCGTTACAGGTTGGTGCAGGCGACCACTTCTTCGAGCGAAGTGAGACCTTGCATGACTTTGCGCAACCCCGACTGGCGCAGCGAGCGCACGCCTTCGGCCTCGGACTGCTGGGCGATGTCGAGCGCGCTGCCGTCGCGCAGGATGATTTCCTGGATCGCCTCCGTGATCGGCATCACCTGATAGATGCCCACGCGCCCCTTGTAGCCGCCGCTGCATGCGGAGCAGCCGACGGGGCGATAGGGCTTCCACGTTCCGTCCAGCTGTTCTTGCTGGAATCCGGCTTCGAGCAGCGCTTCGCGCGGCACTTCGGTGGGCACGCGGCACACGGTGCACAGCCGCCTGGCCAGGCGCTGCGCAGTGATCAGGATCACGCTGGACGCAATATTGAATGGCGCGATGCCCATGTTGCGCATCCGCGTGAGCGTGGTCGGCGCGTCGTTGGTGTGCAGCGTGGAGAGCACCAGGTGGCCTGTTTGCGCGGCCTTGATCGAGATGTCCGCAGTTTCCAGGTCGCGGATTTCGCCGACCATGATGATGTCCGGATCCTGGCGCAGGAAGGCGCGCAGCGCGGCCGCGAAGGTGAGCCCCGCCTTTTCGTTCACGTTGACCTGGTTGACGCCGGGCAGGTTGATTTCCGAGGGGTCTTCCGCGGTCGCGATGTTCACGCCCGGCTGATTCAGCAGGTTCAGGCAGGTGTACAGCGACACCGTCTTGCCTGAGCCCGTGGGGCCGGTCACCAGCACCATTCCGTAGGGGCGGCCGATGGCGTGAAGCAGGCGCGCCTTTTCGTCTGCGTCATAGCCCAGTGCATCGATGCCCAGGCGAGCGCTGCTGGGGTCAAGAATACGGATGACGATCTTTTCGCCGAACAGCGTGGGCAGGGTGCTCACGCGAAAGTCGATGACGCGGTCAGGGCCGATCTTGAGCTTCATGCGGCCGTCTTGCGGCACGCGCTTCTCGGAGATGTCGAGCCGCGAGATGACCTTGATGCGCGACGCCAGCTTGTCCTTGATGACGGTGGGCGGGCTGGCGATTTCGCGCAGCTCGCCGTCGATCCGGAACCGCACGCGGTACTGGTGCTCGTAGGGCTCGAAATGGATGTCCGACGCCCGCATGCCGATCGCGTCGAGCAGCATCTTGTGAAGAAAGCGCACGACCGGCGCGTCTTCGACTTCGGCAATCGCCTGGTCGGAGGCTTCGCTCGAAGTTTCGGAAGTGACTTCGTCGAACTCGAACTCGCTGCCGACGATGTTGTTGATGGTCTCCGCCGCGCTCACTGCAGCGGCTTCGATCATTCGAGAAAGCTTGTCGTATTCCGCAATGACCCAGTCGACGCCCATCTGGGATGCGAACTTGATCTTTTCCGCCGCTTGCTGGTCCGACGGGTCGGCTGTTGCAACAATCAGACGGTTGTTGCGCTTGCTCAGGACGACGATGCGGTACGCGTGGCACAGCTTGACGTCGAGCAGGTCCTTGGGCAGACGCTGCGGATCGATCGCATCGAGGTCGAGGAGCGGAGCGCCGAAGGCGCTCGAGAGCGTGTGGGCCAGATCGGCCGCCGAGACGGCGCCAGAGCCGGTGAGCTCGGCGATGAAGCTGGTGCGCCCGCTCAGCGACTTCTGATAAATGTCCTCAGCGGACTTGGCGGGAAGCTTGCCGGCCGAAACCAGGGCACGTGCGAGCCCTGGGAGCGCAATCTGCGCAGGTTCTTTGACGGGAAGTTCGGCAGCGGCCATTCAGCGAATGCAAAAGATGTGAAAAAATGCTTCACGATCATCGCTGAACACTCCTGCGCTGTAAATCGCCATACAGCAACAGGCGCGGCCATTTATTTATGCCAGCCAAAGGCTGGTCGGGGTGAGAGGATTCGAACCTCCGGCCTCTACGTCCCGAACGTAGCGCTCTACCAGGCTAAGCTACACCCCGATGGTTGCAAGAAAAAAGTAATCGCCCTAGATGCCAACTCAGTGAGGTGTTCAGGTACGTCGCTCAAGCAACTGAGCCGCCAATTGTAGCAAACCTGAAGCGTACAAATTGGACGGAAAGTCTTTCAATGCGTGAATCGCGCGTTGTGCCTCGGCGGCAGCCGCTGCACGCGACGCATCCAGCGCCCCCGTTTCGCGAACGATTTCGACGATTTTTCCCAGTTGGGCGGTGTCTCCAGCCTCGATGGCTGCACGCACGAGTGCGCTCTGCGCAGGGGTGCCGCGCTGCATCGCGAAGATGAGTGGGAGCGTGGTCTTGCCTTCGCGCAGGTCATCGCCCACGTTCTTCCCGGTTTCCTGGGCATCGCCCGCGTAGTCGAGCACGTCGTCGATCACCTGGAAAGCGGTACCCAGCGCCTGGCCGTAGGTGGCGCATGCCTGCTCCGTGTCTGCAGAGGCGCCTGCGAGCACGGCGGCGAGCCGGGTGCTGGCTTCGAAAAGCTTGGCGGTCTTCGAGCGGATCACGCGCAGATAGGCCTCTTCGTCCAGCGACGCGTCGTGCATGTTCATCAGCTGGAGCACCTCGCCCTCGGCAATGATGTTGGTGGCCTCGGCCAGGATTTGCATCACGCGCATGTTGTCGGCGTCCAGCATCATCTGGAAAGCGCGCGAATAGAGGAAGTCGCCGACCAGCACGCTCGCTGGGTTGCCGAAGGACTCATTGGCTGTCGCCCGGCCGCGCCGAAGGGTCGACTCGTCGACCACGTCGTCATGCAACAGGGTGGCCGTGTGAATGAACTCCACCACAGCCGCCAGGTTGAAGCGTTGCTCGCCGGTGTAGCCCAGCGCCCCCGACATCAGCAGCAAAAGCGCAGGCCGCAGGCGCTTGCCGCCCGCGGAGATGATGTATTTCGAGACTTGGCTGACCAGCGGCACGCCCGTGTCGAGGCGGTGGGCAATCACACGGTCGACTTCGACCATGTCGCCTGCAATCAGGTCCAGCACAGTGGCGGTGGGGGAGGTGTCGGCGGCGGGAACTGGCAAAGCGTGGGCGCGGGGCGCTGCTGGAAATGATGGCGGCCCCCTTCTATGAAGGGAGGGCCGGAAATGCCAAATTATAGGGAGCCGCCGTGGCTTCCCCATGCTGCCGGGCCTGTGGCTGGGCGGCGAGTGCAAACCGCGCTATAATCTTGGGCTCTGCGGAATTCGCCGTGGGGACTCAATTTCTAAGAGGTTTACATGTACGCGGTCATAAAAACCGGCGGCAAGCAATATCGCGTTGCTTCCGGCGAAAAAATTAAAGTAGAACAGATTGCTGCGGACGTAGGCCAGGAAATCGTGATCGATCAGGTTCTGGCTGTCGGAAACGGCGCTGAAATCAAGGTTGGCACGCCCCTGGTGTCCGGCGCAACGGTGACAGTCACGGTACTGTCGCACGGCAAGCACGACAAGGTTGGCATCTTCAAGATGCGCCGTCGCAAGCACTATCAGAAACGTCAAGGCCATCGCCAGCAGTTCACCGAACTGCAAATCGGCGCGATCGCCGGCTAAGGAGCACATTCCATGGCACAGAAAAAAGGCGGCGGCTCAACGCGAAACGGGCGCGATTCCAAGCCCAAGATGCTCGGCGTGAAGACGTTCGGCGGCGAACTGATCAGCGCAGGCTCGATCATCGTGCGCCAGCGCGGCACCAAGTTCCACCCCGGCGTGAACGTCGGTCTGGGCAAGGACCACACGCTGTTTGCCCTGGTCGACGGCCATGTGTCGTTCGGTTTCAAGGGTGCATTGAACAAGCACACGGTCAACGTGACTCCCGCGGCGTAAGCCTCGCAGTCATTTCGATCACCCGAGGCCCCGCATTGCCGGGGCTTCTTCATTTGTAAACTGGACATCCCATGAAGTTCGTCGACGAAGCCTTCATCGACATCGCTGCCGGCGATGGCGGCAACGGCTGCGTGTCGTTCCGTCATGAGAAGTACAAGGAATTCGGCGGCCCCAATGGCGGTGACGGCGGCCGCGGCGGCCACGTCTTCGCAGTGGCCGATTCGAACCTGAACACGCTGGTCGATTTCCGCTACTCGCGCCGCCACGAGGCCAAGCGCGGAGAGCACGGCATGGGCTCCGACATGTTCGGCGCCGCCGGTGACGACATCACGCTCAAGATGCCGGTCGGCACGATCATCTCCGACGCGGAAACGGGCGAGGTCCTGTTCGAGCTGCTGGAGGAAGGCGAAGTCATCACCATCGCCAAGGGCGGCGATGGTGGCTTTGGCAACATGCGTTTCAAGAGCGCCATCAACCGCGCACCGCGTCAGAAGACGCCTGGGTGGCCTGGCGAGAAGCGCAGTGTCAAGCTCGAACTGAAGGTGTTGGCTGACGTCGGTCTGCTCGGCATGCCGAATGCCGGCAAGTCGACGCTGATCAGCGCCATCTCCAATGCGCGCCCGCGCATTGCGGACTACCCCTTCACCACGCTGCACCCGAACCTTGGCGTGGTGCGCGTCGGTCCGGAACAGAGCTTCGTCGTGGCCGACCTTCCCGGCCTGATCGAAGGTGCTGCCGAAGGCGCCGGCCTCGGCCATCTCTTCCTGCGCCACCTGCAGCGCACGCGCCTTCTGCTGCACGTGATCGACATGGCGCCGTTCGACGACGCTGTCGACCCGGTCGCCCAGGCCAAGGCCATCGTCGGCGAACTCAAGAAGTACGACGCCGCACTCTACGAAAAGCCGCGCTGGCTCGTGCTCAACAAGCTCGACATGGTGCCGCTCGACGAGCGCCAGGCGCGGGTCAAGGACGTCGTGAAGCGTCTGCGCTTCAAGGGGCCCGTGTTCGAAATCTCGGCACTCACGCGCGAAGGCTGCGAGCACCTGGTGCAGGCTGTCTATCAGCAGGTCAAGGCGCAGCATTTGGCCGAACAGGTGCCGGTCGTCGTCGATCCGCGCTTCACGCCGTTGCCGCCCGAGAGCGCCTGAGCGACAACACAGCATCGCCCCTCTGATGCTGCATAAACACAGACAGCAGCACAACTCGCAGCATTCAAGATCGCACTGCCAGAAATGACCACGAACTCCGGATCCACTGCCTTGCGGGATGCCCGCCGAATCGTCGTCAAGGTGGGCTCCAGCCTCGTGACCAACGAGGGCCGTGGTCTCGACGAGGCGGCCATCGGCGAATGGTGTCGGCAACTGGCGGCGCTGGTGCGCGACGGGCGCGAGGTCGTCATGGTGTCGAGCGGCGCGATTGCCGAGGGCATGAAGCGGCTCGGCTGGCGCACGCGGCCGCACGAAATCAACGAGCTGCAGGCGGCAGCAGCCGTCGGGCAGATGGGCCTGGCCCAGATGTACGAGACCAAGCTGCGCGAGAACGAAATCGGCAGCGCGCAGGTGCTGCTGACCCACGCCGACCTGGCCGATCGCGAGCGCTACCTCAATGCCCGCTCGACGCTGGTCACCTTGCTCAAGCTGGGGGTCGTGCCCGTCATCAACGAGAACGACACGGTCGTGAACGACGAAATCAAGTTCGGCGACAACGACACGCTCGGTGCGCTCGTGGCCAACCTGGTCGAGGCCGACGCGCTGGTGATCCTGACGGACCAGAAGGGTTTGTACACCGCCGATCCGCGCAAGGACCCTGACGCGAAGTTCGTGCACGAGGCCGCCGCCGGCGATCCAGCGCTCGAGGCGATGGCCGGTGGTTCGGGTTCCAGCATCGGCCGCGGCGGCATGATCACCAAGATCCTCGCGGCCAAGCGCGCTGCCGGTTCGGGCGCTTCCACTGTCATCGCCTGGGGCCGCGAGCCCGACGCGCTGCTGCGCCTGTCGCGCGGCGAGTCCATCGGCACGCTGCTGGTGGCGCAAACTGCCAAGCACCAGGCCCGCAAGCGCTGGATGGCCGACCATCTGCAATTGCGCGGCGCCGTCGTCGTCGATGCGGGGGCCGCAGCCAAGGTGCGCGCCGAAGGCAAGAGCCTGTTGCCGATCGGCATGACCAGCGTGTCGGGAGAGTTTTCGCGCGGCGACGTGATCGCGGTGCGCGATGTCGACGGCGTCGAGCTGGCTCGGGGCCTGGCCAACTATTCGAGCGTGGAAGCGCGCCTGCTCTGCCGCAAGCCCTCGGCCGAATTCGAGCGTTTGCTGGGCTATGTCGCCGAACCTGAAATGGTCCACCGCGACAACATGGTGCTGATGCCGAGCTGAAAACGACAACGGGGCGCGAGGCCCCGTTTTTCATTGACGCGGCGCAGCGCGGTTTACTGCACTTCCCGAATCGGGTTGCGGATGTTCTGGACCATTTCTCCCACCGAGGAGCGCGGCGCATTGCCGCGGCACAGTGCCTGGGTAGACAGCGCACGGGTGTAGCTGGAGTTCATGGCGTTGATCTGCTTCCACTCCGGCGCCGCTGTCTCTTGCCAGATGCCGTTGTTGAAGCGCGCATAGCTCTTCATTTCGGCTGTCGAACAGCGCACACCCTCGTAGAAGGCATTGACTGCACGTCCGCTGCGGTTGTGCGCCACCACCACGTAGCGCACGATGCCGTCGTCCGTGATGACGATCGTGCTGGGGTCTACACCGAAGGTCAGGCTCATGTACGGCGGCATCTGGATGTGCAGCAGGCGGTTTTCGCTGAAAGCCGGCGGCGGCGGCACGGCGGTTTCTTGCCACTCTTTCTCGGTGCCGTAGCGCTTGGGCGGCAGCGGCATCCCCGACTGGGCCCAATCGGGGTTGTCCGTGTCGTATTGACCCGATGCGCATCCAGCCAGGATGCCGAGGCAGGCAAGCAGAAGCACCCGTTCAGCGTTGCGTCGGAAGGAAGGGCGCTTTGTGGTGGGAAGGAGGTTCATCGCTCGCGGAAGGAATGTCGGGATGCGGATCGAAACTGCCGCCGGGCGGCAGGTCCAGTCCGGGGGGCGCCCCGGCGTCCAGCGAATGGCGCTCGAACTCTCGAGCACGCACGTTGCTGCGCAGGAAGCGATTTCGGAAATCCTGCCGTGGCAGGTAGCGAGCAAGCTCGGTGAGCGCCATCTCGTAGACGCCGCGCTTGAACTCGACGACCACGTCGAGCGGCACCCAGTAGTCGTGCCAGCGCCAAGCGTCGAATTCGGGATGGTCGGTGGCACGCAGGTTCAGATCCCAGTCGTGACCGACAAGTTGCAGCAAATACCAGATTTGCTTCTGGCCTTTGTAGTGGCCCCGTGCGTCACGGCGGATGAACCGATCCGGCACCTCGTAGCGCAACCAGTCACGGGTACGGGCAACGATGCGCACATGCTCCGGATGGAGACCCACCTCCTCGTGCAGTTCCCGGAACATGGCTTGCTCGGGACTTTCGCCGCGGTCTATGCCGCCTTGCGGAAACTGCCAGGAATGCGTACGTATGCGCTTGCCCCAGAAAACCTGGTTTCTCTGGTTGAGCAGGATGATGCCGACGTTGGGCCTGAAGCCGTCCCGGTCGAGCATAATCAAACCCCAATTTTTGAACTGAGTCGATTATGCATGCCGGGGTGTCCCCGGCAAGCTGCCGATGCCAGGCTCTCAGGGTCTCTCCGGGGGAGCAGTCCCCCACTTCCCACTTTCGAGTCCAGCGAATCCATCCGAACGATCCCGATGAAAGCTTCCCGATTTTTTGTCTCCACCCTCAAGGAAGCGCCCGCTGACGCCGAGGTCGCGAGCCACCGGCTCATGACGCGTGCCGGCATGATCAAGAAGCTCGGCACGGGCATCTACACGTACATGCCCATGGGCCTGCGCGTGATCCGAAAGGTCGAGGCCATCGTGCGCGAGGAAATGAACCGCGCCGGTGCCGTCGAGATGGCGATGCCCGTCGTGCAGCCGGCCGAGTTCTGGCAAGAGACCGGCCGCTTCGAGAAGATGGGCCCCGAGCTGCTGCGCATCAAGGACCGGCATGACCGCGACTTCGTGATCCAGCCCACCAGCGAAGAGGTGGTGACCGACATCGCGCGCCAGGAAATCCGCAGCTACAAGCAGCTGCCCAGGAATTTCTACCAGATCCAGACCAAGTTCCGCGACGAGCGCCGTCCGCGCTTCGGCCTCATGCGCGGACGCGAGTTCATCATGAAGGACGCGTACAGCTTCGACCGCGACCTCGACGCCGCCAAGGCCAGCTACCAGGTCATGGCGCAGGCCTACCGCAACATCTTCGATCGCTTCGGCCTGCGCTACCGCGCCGTGGCCGCCGACAGCGGCGCCATCGGCGGCGACCTGAGCGAAGAGTTCCAGGTGATCGCCGCGACGGGCGAGGACGCCATCGTCTACTGCCCCGACAGCAACTACGCCGCCAACATGGAAAAGGCCGAGGCGCTGGCACCGGCCGGCCCGCGCCCCGCCGCCGCCAAGGCGCTCGAGAAGACCCCCACGCCGGCCAAGAGCACCTGCGAGGACGTCGCCGTGCTGCTCGGCGTGCCGCTGTCCACCACCGTGAAGTCGCTCGTGCTGGCCACCGACATCGTCGACGCCGCCGGCAACATCAAGGGCGCGCAGGTCTGGTTGCTGCTGCTGCGCGGCGACCACGAGATGAACGAGATCAAGGTCGGAAAGCTGCCGGGCCTGGACAAGGGCTTCCGCTTCGCCACCCTGGCCGAGATCGACGAGCATTTCGGCTGCAAGCCCGGCTACCTCGGGCCGCTGAACCTGAAGAAGCCGGTCAAGCTCGTGGCCGACCGCGAGGTGGCCGTCATGGCCGACTGGATCACGGGCGCCAACGAGGTCGACTTCCACATGACCGGCGTCAACTGGGGCCGCGACCTGCCCGAGCCCGAACTCGTGGCCGACCTGCGCAACGTGGTCGCCGGCGACGCCTCGCCCGACGGCAAGGGCGTGCTGGCCATCGAGCGCGGCATCGAAGTGGGCCACGTGTTCGTGCTCGGCACCAAGTACAGCAAGGACATGAATGCCACCTATCTCGACGAAGGCGGCAAGCCGCAGTTTCTCGAGATGGGCTGCTACGGCATCGGCATCACGCGCCTGCCTGCCGCCGCCATCGAGCAGAACCACGACGAGCGCGGCATCATCTGGCCCGACGCCATCGCGCCCTTCACCGTGGTGGTCTGCCCGATCGGCATGGACCGCAGCGCGGAGGTCAAGACCGCCGCCGAGGCGCTTTACGAAGAGCTGCTCGCCAAGGGCGTCGACGTGCTGCTCGACGACCGCGGCGAGCGCCCCGGCGCGATGTTCGCCGACTGGGAACTCATCGGTGTGCCGCACCGCGTGGTCATCTCCGACCGCGGCCTGAAAGAGGGCCAGCTCGAATACCAGCACCGCCGTGACACGGCAGCCACCAAGGTGCCGTCGGCCGGCGTCGCCGACTTCATCACCGGCAAGCTCGCTGCATGAGCCTTGAGGGCGGCCTCTCGCGGCGCCAGTGCCTGGGCGGCGCCGTGAGCGCGGGCGCCCTGACGGTGCTGTCGCTGCCACGGACCGCCCTGGCCGGCGCGCAGATCGAGGAGCCGCTCATCGACTCGGTGCGCACCGCGCTGAGTTCGGCCATCCACAACAAGGCGCCCCCGGTTCCCCAGTTTGCGAACACCGAGGCTCGCCTGGCGTACCTGCGCTGGCTCGGCGAGATGAGCGAACGGCTCAAGAAGAAGGTGGCCGATGCGCCCTCGCGCATCGAGTTCCTGCAAACCGCGTGGTACGAGGCCAAGCGCTCCGGGCTGGAGGTGAGCCTGGTGCTCGGGCTGGTTCAGGTCGAGAGCAACTTCCGCAAGTTCGCGGTGTCGAGCGCCGGTGCGCGCGGCTACATGCAGGTCATGCCGTTCTGGACGCGCGTGATCGGCGACAGCGATTCGGCCAAGCTCTTCCACATGCAGACCAACCTGCGTTTCGGCTGCGTGATCCTGCGCCACTACCTCGACCGCGAGAACGGCGACCTCTACATGACGCTGGGCCGCTACAACGGCAGCCGTGGCAAGTCGCCGTACCCGAACGCGGTGTTCGCGAACCAGCGGCTCTGGGCGTTCAACGACAAGGAACGCGAGCGCGAGAAAGACAAGGACCGCTCGGCGGCCTGAAACCTGTAGCGCCCGTCAGGCGGCCGGCGCCTTCGCGGTGCCCGAGCCCTTCGTGACCATCACCTGGTCGATGCGGTAGCTGTCCACGTCCATCACCTCGAAGGTGTAGCCGCCCCAGGTCACGTTGTCCGTGCGCTTGGGCACGCGGCGCAGCATCACCATCAGGAAGCCCGCGAGCGTTTCGTATTCCTCCGAATGCGGCAACTCGTCGATGTGCAGCGCGCGCTGCACGTCCTGGATGGGCGTGATGCCGTCGATGAGCCATGAGTTCTCGTCGCGTCGCACGATCTGCTCTTCGTCGGGCATCGTCACCAGGTCGCCCATCACCGTGCTCATCACGTCGTTGAGCGTGATCACGCCCACCACCAGGCTGTACTCGTTGACGATGATCGCGAAGTCTTCATGCGCCTGCTGGAACTGCTCGAGGACCTCGGTCAACGAGAGCCGGTCGGGAATGACCAGCGCCTTGTGCAGCGGCAGCCCCTGGTCGAAGGCCAGCGGCTGGCCGCTGAGCACGCGCTGGAACATGTCCTTGGCGTCGACATAGCCCAGCACGTGGTCGATGTCGCCGTCGCACACCGGATACGCCGAGAAGGGCTCGGCCACGATGCGCGCACGCAGCACCGACTCGGGGTCGTCGTGCAGGAACCAGGCGATGCTCTCGCGGGCCGTCATCACACTGCTCACCAGGCGCGTTTCCAGCTCGAACACATTGGCGATCACCTGCTGCTCGCGCACCGCGAGCACGCCCGCACGCGCGCCGGCTTCGGTCATGGCCAGGATGTCGGCCGAGGTGATCTTGTCGTCGCGAACCAGCGGCATGCCCAGCAGCTTGAAGAGCATGTCGGTCGAGCGGGTGAAGAACCACACCAGCGGCTTGAAGGTGGTGATGAGCACCTGCATCGGCCCGACCATGCGCACCGCGAGCTGTTCGGGATTGCTCATGCCCAGGCGCTTGGGGAACAGGTCGGCGAACACCAGGAACACCGCGATGACGATGACGAACGAGCACAGGAACGCGAAGTTGGCGGAGGCCTCGACGCTCAACCAGCGCTCGAAGAACACCGCGAAGTAGGGGCTGAGCGAGCCCTCGCCGACCACACCGCCGAGGATGGCCACGGCGTTCAGGCCGATCTGCACCACCGTGAAGTAGTGGCCTGGCTGCTCCTGCACGCGCAGCACCTTTTCCGCCCGCGGGTCGCCTTCGTCGGCCATCTGGCGCAGGCGCAGGCGGCGCGAGGCGGCCAGCGTGATTTCGGCGAGGGAGAAGAACGCGCTCAACGCGATCAGCAAGACGATGATGAGCAGGCTTTGGGTCAGGTTCATGGTGGCACGGCGAAGAGCGCCATGGTGCCATGACTCGGCCCCGGAAAAGCGCTCAGACGCCGCCGTGCGGGTGCGTGGGGTCGACCCACAGCACCGATTCGGGCTTTTCGACGGGTTCGATGTCGAGGTTCACAGCCACCGCTTCGCCATCGCTGCGGCACAACACGCATTCCAGCGACTCGGTCGCGCTCGCGTTGATTTCCTGGTGCGGCACGAAAGGCGGCACGTAGATGAAATCGCCGGGTCCGGCCTCTGCCGTGAACTCAAGCTTCTCGCCCCAGCGCATGCGAGCCCGGCCGCGCACCACGTAGATCACCGATTCGAGGTGGCCGTGGTGGTGGGCGCCGGTCTTGGCATCGGCGTGGATGGTCACCGTGCCGGCCCACAGCTTCTGTGCGCCGACGCGCGCGAAGTTGATGGCTGCCGCCCGGTTCATGCCGGGCGTCTGCGCGGTATTGACGTCGAGCTGGTTGGCCGCGACCACGCGCACGCCGTCGTGCTTCCAGGCCGGTTCGGCCGAATCGCCCGGATGGTCGTCGTGAGTGTGCGAATGGCCGTGATCGTGGCTCATTGCAGTCCTCGTGAAATCAGGCGGGGCTGCCGTTCACCACTTGCTGCAGCTCACCGGATTCGTACATCTCCATCATGATGTCCGAGCCGCCGATGAACTCGCCCTTCACGTACAGCTGCGGAATGGTGGGCCAGTTGCTGTATTCCTTGATGCCCTGGCGGATGCCGTCGTCTTCGAGCACGTTGACGGTCTTGAGCGCCTTGGTGTCGACGCCGACCGCCTTCAGGATCTGGATGGCGCGGCCCGAGAAACCGCACATCGGGAAACTCGCATTCCCCTTCATGAAGAGCACGAGTTCGTTGGTTTTGACGAGATCGTCGATGCGTTGCTGAGCGTCGGACATGGGGAACTCCTGAAAAGTGGGCTGAGGGGATTATTTCACCGCGCGCCAGATTCCGCCCGAGCAGCGCGGGATGCCGGCAAGGTCGTCGCGGCTTTGCACCTCGGCAAAACCGCGCCCGGCGAGCAGCTGCCTCACCGCCGGGGCTTGGTCGTGGCCGTGTTCGAGCAGCAGCCAGCCGTCTTGTGCGAGGTGATCGGGGGCGTGCTGCACGATCCGGCGGATGTCGTCGAGGCCGTCGGCCCCCGCCACCAGCGCGGAAACCGGCTCGTGGCGCAAGGCGGGCAGGTGCGGGTCGCCAGCGGCGATGTAAGGCGGGTTGCTGGCGATGACCGTGTAGCCGCTGCCCGCGCCATCGAGCCAGTTCGCCTGGGCGAAGCGCACCGGCAGGCCGAGGCGCCGGGCATTGGCCAGCGCCACCGCAAGCGCGTCGGCGCTGGCGTCGACCGCATCGACCTGTGCGTCGGGGCGGGCGTGCTGCAGGGCCAGCGCGATCGCGCCGCTTCCCGTGCCCAGGTCGAGCACGCGCGGCGCGGCGCGGCCTTCGAGGCACTGCAGGGCCCATTCGACCAGCGTCTCGGTGTCCGGGCGGGGCACCAGCACGCGCGCATCGACCCGCAGGTCGAGCCCGTGGAATTCCTTTTCGCCCAGCAGGTAGGCCACCGGCTCGCCCGCCAGGCGGCGCGACAGCTGCGCGGCCAGTGCGGACCACGCGGCACTGGGCATTGCATCGGTGTCGTGCGCGAGCAGCCAGGCGCGGTCGTGCGGGGCGCGGCCCAGGGCGTGCAGAAGCAGCAGCTGTGCGTCGAGCCGGTCCACGCCCAGCGCGACGCCCGCCGCGAGCGCCTGCGCCACGGTCGAGGGCAACGGGTTTTCGGTGCCCATCACGCCGGCAGGCTCGATTCCAGCTCGGCCAACTGCTCGGCCTCGCGCGCGGCCCGCAACGCGTCCAGCACGTCGCCCAGGTCGCCTTCCATGATGGACAGCAGCTTGTAGAGCGTGAGGTTGATGCGGTGGTCGGTGAGCCGCCCCTGCGGAAAGTTGTACGTGCGAATGCGGTCGGAGCGGTCGCCGCTGCCGATGAGCCCCTTGCGCATGGCCGCGTCCTTGGCGGCGCGCTCGCTGCGGTCCTTTTCCTGGATGCGCGCCGACAGCACCTGCAGCGCCTTGGCCTTGTTGCGGTGCTGGCTGCGGTCGTCCTGGCACTCGGCCACGATGCCGGTCGGGATGTGCGTGATGCGCACGGCCGAGTCGGTCTTGTTGATGTGCTGCCCGCCCGCGCCGCTCGCGCGATAGGTGTCGATGCGCAGGTCGGCCGGGTTGATCTGGACCGCCACGGTCTCGTCGGGCTCGGCCAGCACGGCGACGGTGCAGGCGCTGGTGTGGATGCGGCCTTGCGTCTCGGTCGCCGGCACGCGCTGCACGCGGTGGCCACCGGATTCGAAGCGCAGCTTGCCGAAGACGTCGTCGCCGACGATGCGGATCACCACTTCCTTGTAGCCGCCGAGCTCGCTCGCGCTCTCGCTCACGACCTCGCAGCGCAGGCCGGCGCGCTCGCAGTAGCGCGTGTACATGCGCAGCAGGTCGCCCGCGAACAGGGCCGACTCGTCGCCGCCGGTGCCGGCGCGGATTTCCATGAAGGCGTTGCGCGCGTCGTCGGGGTCCTTGGGCAGCAGCAGGCGCTGCAGCTCCTCTTCGAGCTGGAGCAGCTCGGCCTCGGCGCCTGAAATTTCTTCCTTCGCCATCTCGGCCATGTCGGGGTCGTCGAGCATCTCCTTCGCACCGGCGATGTCGGCCTCGCGCTGCCTGTAGCGCTCGTAGCGGCCGGCGATCTGCGTGATCTCGGCGTGCTCTCGCGAGATGGTGCGGTACTGCGCCATGTCGCTCATGATGTCCTCGCGCGAGAGCAGGAAGTCGAGTTCGCCCAGGCGCTGGACGTAGCGTTCGAGTTGATGGCGCAGAAAGGATTTCACGGCGGAAGGGGACTCGGAAAAATGAGGGGTTGCGGCCGTGCGATTGCAGGGCGCAAGGAAGCTGCGGCCACGGGGCCGGGCGGTGGCCCGCGTCGCTAACGCTCTTTGCGCAGGAACAGGCGCGAGATGGTCTGCGCCGTCTGCTCGCGCGAGGCGGCGTCGCCCGCGTGCAGCTCGGCCATGGCGCCATGCATCATTTTTTGCGTGAGCCCGCGCGACATGGCTTCGAGCACGGCTTCGACCGATTCGCCCTTGGCCAGCAGCTTGCGGGCGCGCGCCAGCTCGGCGGCGCGCCATTCGTCGGTCTGCGCGTTGAGCTGCTGGATCAGCGGCACGGTGCCGCGCTGGTCCAGCCAGTGCATGAAGCTCTGCACGCCGGCGTCGATGATGACTTCGGCCTGCGCCACCGCGGCCTGGCGATTCGCCTGGCCCTGCTGCACGACCTGGGCGAGGTCGTCCACCGTGTAGAGGTAGATGTCTTCGAGGGCCTTCACTTCGGGCTCGATGTCGCGCGGCACGGCCAGGTCGACCATGAACATCGGGCGGTGCTTGCGCGCCTTGAGCGCGCGCTCCACGGCACCCAGGCCGATGATCGGCAGCGTGCTGGCGGTGCAGCTCACGACGATGTCGAACTCGGCCAGCCGCGCGGGCAGGTCGGCCAGCCGCATCGCTTCGCCGCCGAAGCGCGAGGCCAGCTTTTCGCCGCGTTCGAGCGTGCGGTTGGCGATGGCGATCGACTTGGGTTCCCTGGCCGCGAAGTGCGTGGCCGCGAGGTCGATCATTTCGCCGGCGCCGACGAACAGCACGCGCGTCTTGCGCAGGTCTTCGAACAGCTGGCCGGCCAGGCGCACCGCGGCGGCGGCCATGCTGATGGAGTGGGCGCCGATCTCGGTGGCGGTGCGCACCTCTTTCGCCACGGCGAACGAGCGCTGGAACAGCTGGTTGAGCGTGCTGCCGAGCGCGCCGGCGGTTTCGGCGGCGCGCACGGCGTCCTTCATCTGGCCGAGGATCTGCGCCTCGCCCAGCACCATGGAGTCGAGCCCGCTGGCCACGCGGAAGGCATGGCGCGCAGCCTCGTCGTCATGCAGGGTGTAGGCATGCGAGCGCAGCAGGGCCGGGGCCACGCCGCCGCTTTGCGCCAGCCAGCCGAAGGTGTGGTCGAGCGCGATGTGCTCCGAGGCACAGTAGATCTCGGTGCGGTTGCAGGTGGAGATGATCGCGGCTTCGACCTGGGGGTGGCGGCCGGTGCCGAAAGAGCTGCGCAAGCTCTGCAGCGTGGGGGCGATCTGATCGAGCGCGAACGCGAAACGACCGCGCAGATCAAGCGGCGCGGTCGTGTGGTTCAAGCCGAGAGCCCAGACTGACATGCGCGTGATTATAAAATCAGCAGCCGCGCCTGGCTTGCGCAGGGACAAATGGCTTTCCCTATGACGGCCATAACACTGCCCGCATGACCCGACGCATGCATACCCCCTCCCGATGGACCTGCTGGCCCTCCTGAATCACATGCTCAATTTTGTGGCACCCGCGGCTTTCCTGGCCCTGGTGCTGGCCTTGGCCGGGCGTTTCCTGGGCGGGCGGCGCGTCGGCGTGCCGCGCTGGTGGGTGCAATGCGCCTTCACCTTCCTGGCCGGGGTGGTCGTGTCGGTGGCCGGTCTCGTGGTGTCCGGTCGCGACGGGACGATGGCGACCTATGCCGTGCTGGTGGCGGTCTGCGGCACGGTGCAGTGGCTGGCGATGCGCGGCTGGCGCCGCTGACAGCCGCTCAGTCCAGCGCCCGGACCATGTAGACCGGATCGCCAGGGTAGGTGGCGAGCCGGGCCTGCTGGTCGGGGCCGGCGGGTTGCCCGGCCCCGTAGCCCTGGCGCAGCCAGAAACCCACCGAAGACTGCACCGACACCAGCGTCGAATGCCGCCAGCCGGCCTGCGCCGCATGGGCCCAGGCATGGCGCACCAGCCGCGGCCCGAGGCCCAGCCCCGAGGCTTCGGGGTGCACGGCCAAGTCGTGCAGGTACAGCGTATCGGCCGCGGCGGCCACCTCGAACTCGCCGTGCAGCGGCGTCAGCTTGCCCACCACCGACGGGTAGCCCGTCAGATAGGCCCGCACCCCACCCCCGTGTTCCCCGTGTTCCACCACCCAGCCCGTGTGCGGCGCGGCCGCGAGACGGCGCGCGATCAACGCGCCGTCCTCCACGAACCCCGCGCCGTAGCAGGCCAGCTGGATCGCCAGCACCGCGTCGAGGTCGTGCACGTGCATGGCGCGCACGACAAGGGCCCCAGCTGCGCCCATGGCTTCAGCGCCGCCTTTCAACCTTGCACGCCCGGAATCGGAGACGCCGTCGAAGAAGGCACGGTGGGCGTGGCCAGCGGCTCCGGTGCGGCCGCCGTCGCCGCCATCACCATCGTCGGAACCGCCAGCGGCAGCGAGGCCTTCTTCAGCTCGTCGAGGATCACGAACAGCAGGTCGCTGCGCACGCCGCCCGCCAGCCGGGGGCTTGCCACGTAGGCGATGGCCTGGAAGATCAGCAGCCCGTTCTCGATGCCTTCGAGGGTGAGCGAGGGCGCCGGCGTTTCCAGCACGCCTTCGTGCGCCCTGCAGGCAGTGAGGATCAGTTCGCGCACGCGCTGCGCGTCGGTGGTCAGCGGCATCGGCAGGCGGATCAGGACGCGGCCCTCGGCGTTGGACAGCGTCATGTTGCGCACGGTCTTGGTGATGAACTCCGAGTTCGGCACGATCAGCGTCGAACGGTCGCCCAGCACGATTTCCGTGGCCCGCACGTTGATGCGCCGCACGTCCCCCTCGGCTGTGCCCAGCACCACCCAGTCGCCCACCTTCACCGGCTGTTCGGCCAGCAGGATCAGGCCCGAGATGAAGTTCTGCACGATCGCCTGCAGGCCGAAGCCGATGCCCACCGACAGTGCGCTCGCCACCCACGCAATGCGCTCGATGCCGATGCCCATCGCCGAGAGCGTGAAGGCCACCACCAGAATGCCGCCCACGTAGCCCAGCAGCGTGGTGATTGAGCTCTGCATGCCCGGCTCGAGCTGCGTGTTGGGCAGGTAGCTGCGTTCGAGCCAGCGCTTGAACACCCGCAGCACGATGAACCCGATGACCGCCACCGCAAGGGCGCTCAGGATGGCGCCCGGCACCAGCTGGAATTCGCCCACCTTCACGCCGGAGCCCAGCTTGCCGCTGCGCTGGAATACCTCGCCCGGCGAAGTGCCCAGGGGCGCGGCCAGCGCGATCAGCATGTACACGAACAGCGCCACCCGGCTGATGCCCGAGAGCACCGTGGCCGCCTGGTCCAGCGTCTGCGGCGCGAGCCCGAAGCTTTTCTGCAGCTTCTGGCCGAAGGCGCTGCGCGACGACACCACGGCCGTGAACACGTCGTCGGCGAACTTGAACAGCACGTAGAAGGCCGCGGCCACGATGCCGGTCCAGGTCAGCTGCGAGGCCAGGAAGCTGCCCAGCGCCACATAGCCCAGGGCCACCAGCACCCAGATGGCGATCATCAGCACGCCGATCAGCGCGACCAGCAGGCCGACCCACATCGGCCGCTCGGGCAGTCCGGCCTCCGGCGCGTTGGCGCGCAGCGCCTTGAGCCGGTAGATCACGGTGCCTACCAGCGCGGTGAGGACGAGCGCCGTCAGCACGTGCGTGGCCACCACGGCTGCAAAGCTGGCGTCGACCAGCGCATTGATCTCGGCCGGCGTCCAGGCCAGCGCCGCCACCAGCGCCACCAGCCACGGCAGCACGGCGAGCTTGCTGGCCGTGGCGTCCGGAATGGGCGGCAACCGCCACGAAGGGCGGGAGGTGGCCAGCAGCGCGCGGCCCAGGCCGATGACGAAGGCCATGAACGTCAGCGCCTGCGCGGTCGACTGCAGCGCCTTGCGCGCCTGCGCGTCCCATGTGGCGTGGGCCTTGAGCACTTCCACGAAGCCGTGCGCGGCCACCGCCACCAGCAGAATGTGGCTCGCGACGATGGCAATCACCAGCAACGAGCGCCGCAGCCGTCCGGCAGGCAGCACCCGCATCGCCAGGCGCGTGAGCGCGTGCTCGGCACCCCAGATGCCCCCGAAGGCGAGCAGCAGCGCGCCGACCAGCGTGGCGATCACCAGCGTGCGCGACGCGGGCGCCAGGGCCTGCGCAAAGCCGTCGTCGAGCGCCGAGCCCATGGCCTGCAGCCGCTCCATGTCGTCGGGCCAGGCCTCTCGCAGGGCGGTCCAGAAGGCGCCGGTGAGCGGCGAGGCCGCGCGCTCGGTGAGCTGGGCCTCGAACAGTTCGCGCCGCTGCGCGACGAGGTCTGCGCCGCGCTGGCGCACGTCGATGGACAGCAGCTTGGCGAGCCGGATGTCCGCGTCGAGCGCATTGCGTTCCTTGGTCAGGCTGGCGCGCTGGCGGGTGATGTCGGGGTCTTCGGTGGCGCCGGCGCCGGGGGCGTTGCCGAGTTCGCCCAGCCGTGCATTGAGGTCGGCGAGGTCGCTGGTGCGTGCGGCCACGAACTTGTCGGCCTGCGCGCCGATGTCGTTGATCAGCCCGAGCTGCTTGCGCGCGTCCTCGTCGGTGCCGTCGCCGCGTGCCGCCTCGGTCGTGATCTTGTTGAACTGCGTGCGCAATTCCGCCACCGTGGGCGCTGGGGGCGCCACCGTGGCTGTGTTGGCTGCGTTGTTGGGGTTGCCGCTGCCGGCGTTCATGCTGGCGTCGGGCTGGGCCAGCGCAAGGCCGCACATCGACAGGGCCAGCAGGGTGGCGAGGCAGTAGCTCGCCAGGCGATAGGTCCGTTTCATGGCCGCATCATAGAAGCGGCCATGAGGTAAGCGCCTGTAAGAGACGTGTGCCTCAGCCTGCCGGGCTGAAGAGGTCGACCCGGTCGGTGATGATGCCGTCGGTGCCCAGCGTGATGAGCCGCTGCGCGTGCGCCTCCTCGTTGACGGTGTAGCTCAGCGCGCGCATGCCCGCGCCGTGCACCAGCGCGACCACGGCCGCGTCCCACAGCGTGTGCTGGCACACGATGGCCACGCAGCCCAGTCGTTGCGCGGCTTCGAGCCAGCCGGCCCACAGGGTGTCGAGCAGCAGCCCGCGCGGCAACTCGGGTTGCGCGGCCTGCGCGCCTTCGAGCGACTCGACCTTGAAGGAGGTCAGCAGCGGCGGGACGGCCGCGCCTTGCCACCACCGCGCGGCCTGCTGCGCGACCACCTCGCCGGTCTGGCGCTCGGTGCCGGGCGTGGGCTTGATCTCGATGTTGAGCAGATGGTCGTTCGCCAGGCAGAAGCGTGCGAGGTTCTCCAGCGTGGGCAAGGGCTCGCCCGCGTAGCCGGGCGAGTGCCAGCTGCCCGCATCCAGTTGCGACAGCGCGCTCCAGGGTTGGGCCCCGCCGGTGCCCTTGGCGCCGGTGGTGCGCTCGAGCTTGTCGTCATGCATCAGGAACGGCACGCCATCGGCGCTGAGCTTGGCGTCGCACTCGAACATGCGGTAGCCGTGCGAGGCGCCGAGGCGGAACGCCGCGAGCGTGTTCTCGGGCGCCAGCTTGCCGGCGCCGCGGTGGGCCACCCAGCGGGGGTAGGGCCAGGGTGTAGACAAGGCCATCGCTCAGTCCGCGCGCTTGCCCGAACCGGCGTCGAACCAGTGCAGTTTTTCTTCGCGCGCCGCGATCTTCACGGTGTCGCCCGGCACGGGCGGACGGTCGCCCTCGTCGGTGCGCATGATGATCTGTTCCTCGCCGATGCGGCCGTACACCAGGCGCTCGGCGCCCAGCAGCTCGACCTGCTCGACCTGCACCGTCCAGCCGCTTTCGTCGAGCTTCATGTGCTCGGGGCGGATGCCCAGGATCTGGCCCGGGCGCACGCCCGGCGCCTGCCTGAGCAGGTTCATCGGCGGCGAGCCGATGAAGCTGGCCACGAAGGTGGTGGCGGGGCGGTTGTACACCTCCTCGGGCGTGGCGAACTGGTCCATCACGCCGCCGTTCATCACGATGATGCGCTGCGCCAGCGTCATGGCCTCGACCTGGTCGTGCGTGACGAACAGCGAGGTGATGCCGAGCTCGCGGTGCAGCTTCTGGATTTCCAGGCGGGTCTGCGCGCGCAGCTTGGCGTCCAGGTTGGACAGCGGTTCGTCGAACAGGAACACCTGCGGCTGGCGCACGATGGCGCGGCCCATCGCCACGCGCTGGCGCTGGCCGCCGGAGAGTTCGCGCGGCTTGCGCTCCAGCAGGTGGCCGAGTTCGAGGATCTTGGCGGCCTTGTCGACCCGCACCTTGATCTCGGGCACCGGCACCTTGGCGATCTTCAGGCCGTAGGCCATGTTCGCGAACACGCTCATGTGCGGGTACAGCGCGTAGTTCTGGAACACCATGGCGATGTCGCGCTCGGAGGGTTCGAGCTGGTTGACGACCTTGTTGCCGATGGCAATCTCGCCGGCGGAAATTTCTTCCAGGCCGGCCACCATGCGCAGCAGCGTCGACTTGCCGCAGCCCGAGGGGCCCACGATCACGATGAATTCATGGTCGGCGATCTCGGCGCTCACGCCGTGGATGACCTGGTTGGCTTTCGGCCCGTGGCCGTAGCGCTTGATGACGTTGCGAAGAGAGAGAGCAGCCATAGTTATTTTTCAGTGTCCACGAGGCCCTTGACGAACCACTTTTGCATCAGGATCACCACCAGCGCGGGTGGCAGCATCGCGAGAATGGCGGTGGCCATCACGACGTTCCATTCGTTCTGCCCGTCGCCGCCGGCAATCATTCGCTTGATGCCGACCACCACGGGGTACATGTCTTCGCTCGTGGTCGCGAGCAGCGGCCACAGGTACTGGTTCCAGCCGTAGATGAACTGGATCACGAACAGCGCCGCAATCGAGGTCTTCGACAACGGCAGCAGCACATCGAAGAAAAAGCGCATGGGGCTCGCGCCGTCCATGCGAGAAGCTTCGGTGAGCTCGTCCGGCACGGTCAGGAAGAACTGGCGGAACAGGAAGGTCGCCGTGGCCGACGCGATCAGCGGCACCGTCAGGCCCGCGTACGAATTCAGCATGTTCAGGTCCGACAGCACCTTGTAGGTCGGCAGGATGCGCACCTCCACCGGCAGCATCAGCGTCACGAAGATGGCCCAGAAGCAGATCTTCTTGAACGGGAAGCGGAAATACACGATGGCGAAGGCCGACAGCAGCGAGATCGAGATCTTGCCGATGGCGATCACCATGGCCGTCACGAAGCTCACCCACATCATGTGCGCCACCGGGGCGTTGGAGCCCGCGCTGTTCTCGCGCCCGAAGAGCGCGCCCTTGTAGCTGTCGATCATGTTCGAGCCGGGCAGCAGCGGCATGGGCGCCTGCACGATCTCCTGCGCGGTGTGCGTGGAAGCCACGAACGCCAGGTACAGCGGGAAGGCGACGATCAGGACGCCGAGGATCATCACCACATGGGCCAGGATGCCCTGGGTGCCGCGTCGTTCAACCATGTCGCGCTCCGCCGGTTGGGGTTTTCTGTTGTTGTTTCATCTTCAGTACTGAACCTTCTTCTCGACGTAGCGGAACTGGATGACGGTCAGCGCCACCACGATCACCATCAGCACGACCGACTGGGCGGCCGAACCGCCGAGGTCCAGGCTCTTGAAGCCGTCGTGGTAGACCTTGTAGACCAGGATGGTGGTGTCCTGGCCCGGGCCGCCCTGGGTGGCCGCATCGACGATCGCGAAGGTGTCGAAGAAGGCGTAGACCACGTTGATCACCAGCAGGAAGAACGTGGTGGGCGACAGCAGCGGGAACTGCACCGTCCAGAACCGGCGCCACGGGCGCGCGCCGTCGATGGCGGCGGCCTCGATCAGCGACTTCGGAATCGACTGCAGGCCGGCCAGGAAGAACAGGAAGTTGTAGGAAATCTGCTTCCACACCGAGGCCATGACGATCAGCGTCATGGCGTGGCCGGAGTCGAGCAGGTGGTTCCAGTTGATGCCGATCTTGCCCAGCGCATAGGCCACCACGCCCAGCGAGGGCGAGAACATGAAGACCCACAGCACGGCCGCCACGGCGGGCGCCACGGCGTACGGCACGATCAGCATGGTCTTGTAGAAGGTGCCGCCGCGCGTGATGCGGTCGGCGAACACGGCCAGCACGAGCGACAGGCTGATGCCGATGCTGGCCACCAGCACCGAGAACACGGCCGTCGTCTTGAACGACTCGGCGTAGCTCGAGTCGCCCCACAAGTGCCTGAAGTTGTCGAACCCGACGAACTCGACCGATGTGCCGAACGCGTCTTGCTGCTGCAGCGACTGCAGCACGGCCTGCCCCGCCGGCCAGAAGAAAAACACCAGGATCACCGCCATTTGCGGTGTCAGCAGCAGCCAGGGCAACCAGCCCGAGCGAAAGAAGACGCGTTTTTCCATGAGCCCCTCGTACCCCTCTACGTAAAAAATCCCGCCGGGTCCACTCTTCTACAAGAGTGGACGCGGGCGGGCGATATTAGCCGGACACGGAGGCCCGAACTTCAATCGTTAGCTTTTGTTTGCCTTCTGGAAGCGTTCGAGCTGCTCGTTGCCGCGGGTCACGATGGCGTCCAGGGCTTCCTTGGCCGTCTTCTTGCCGCTCCAGACCTGTTCCAGCTCTTCGTCCTCGATGGCGCGGATCTGCACGTAGTTGCCCAGGCGGATGCCGCGGCTCTTGTCGGTGACCTTGCGGATCATCTGCGTCACGGCCACGTCGGTGCCGGGATTCTGCTTGTAGAAACCCGAGTCTTCGGTGAGCTTGTACGACGCCGTGGTCACGGGCAGGTAGCCCGTGCGCTTGTGGCTGGCGGACTGCACTTCAGGCGTCGAGATGAAGCTGAAGAACTTGGCCACGCCCTTGTATTCGGCGGCCTTCTTGCCCGACATGACCCACAGGCTGGCGCCGCCGATCACGGTGTTCTGCGGTGCGCCGGGCACGTCCGGGTAGTAGGGCAGGGGAGCCAGGCCGTAGGCGAACTTGGCGTTCTTGGCCACGTTGCCGTAGAAGCCCGACGACGTGTTGATCATGGCGCACTCGCCCGACACGAACGAGGCTTCAGGCACGTTGCCGCGGCCCTTGTAGACGAACAGGCCCTGCTTGGCCATGCTGGCCAGGTTCTCGATGTGGCGCTGGTGCAGCGGCGAATTCACCTTCAGCCGTGCGTCCAGGCCCTGCAGGCCGTTGGCCTTGCTCGCGAATTCCACGTTGTGCCAGGCCGAGAAGCTCTCGACCTGCGTCCAGTTCTGCCAAGCGGTGGTGAACGGGCACTTGTGGCCGCTGGCCTTGAGCTTGGCGGCCGCGGCCACCACTTCGGGCCAGGTCGAGGGGGCCTTGTCGGTGGGCAGGCCGGCCGCCTTGAAGGCGTCCTTGTTGAAATAGAAGATGGTGGTCGAGCTGTTGAACGGGAAGCTCAGCATCTGGCCGTTGGGGGCGGTGTAGTAACCGGCCACGGCGGGGATGTAGGCGGCCGGGTCGAACTTCTCGCCGGCGTCCTTCATGACCTGGCCGACGGGAATGATCGCGCCCTTGCTGGCCATCATGGTGGCGGTGCCCACTTCGAACACCTGCAGGATGTGCGGTGCGTTGCCGGCGCGGAAGGCCGCGATGGAGGCGGTCATGGATTCGTCGTACGTGCCCTTGAAGGTCGGGACGATCTTGTATTCCTTCTGGCTCTCGTTGAACTGCTTGGCCAGGTCGTTGACCCACTCGTTGTTGACGGCGGTCATGGAATGCCACCACTGGATTTCGGTCTGGGCGTGTGCCACGTTGAACAGCGTGGTCGCAGCCAGCGCCGATGCCAGCGCGAGCGTCTTGAATCGCATGAAGACTCCTGAAGGGAAAAGAGAAAGCGCGGATGCTAGGGCATGTGCGTGACACAGCCGCGTCACATTGGCGCACGGACCACGGGTTTCTTCCAATCGGGGAAACCCCTTTGGCCCTGTTTGCATCAAGCCCGGGGCGGCCCGCGGCCCTGCATGGTGCAGCGCACCATGCTAGCATCGCCCTCCCTTTTTTGGCCCAGCTTGTCGCCACGGCCGGGGCTTCCGCGAGACCGCCATGAGCAGCAAAACTTCCCTCGACAAAAGCAGGATCAAGTTCCTCTTGCTCGAGGGCATCCACCCCTCGGCGCTGGAGGTGCTGCGCGCCGCCGGCTACACCAACATCGAGTCGCTGCCGGGCGCGCTGCCCGACGCGGAACTGAAGGCCAAGATCGCCGACGTGCACTTCCTGGGCATTCGCTCCCGCACGCAACTCACCGCCGAGGTGTTCGCCGCCGCCCACAAGCTGGTGGCAGCCGGGTGCTTTTGCATCGGCACCAACCAGGTCGACCTGGAAGCCGCCCGCGAGCACGGCGTGGCGGTGTTCAACGCCCCGTATTCGAACACCCGCTCCGTGGCCGAGCTGGTGCTGGCCGAGGCCATCCTGCTGCTGCGCGGCGTGCCCGAGAAGAGCGCGGTGGCGCACCGCGGCGGCTGGCTCAAGTCGGCCGACAACGCCTTCGAGATCCGCGGCAAGACGCTGGGCATCGTGGGCTACGGCTCGATCGGCGCGCAGCTGTCGGTCCTGGCCGAGGCGCTGGGCATGCACGTGGCCTTCTACGACGTGGTCACCAAGCTGCCGCTGGGCAATGCGCGCCAGGTGCGCGACCTGCACCAGTTGCTGGGGCAGAGCGACATCGTGACGCTGCACGTGCCCGAGACGCAGGCCACGCAATGGATGATCGGCGCGGCCGAAATCGCGGCCATGAAGGCGGGTTCCATCCTGATCAACGCGTCGCGCGGTACGGTGGTCGAGATCGACGCGCTGGCCGACGCCCTGAAGGCCAAGAAGCTTCTGGGCGCCGCCATCGACGTGTTCCCGGTGGAGCCGCGCAGCAACAAGGACGAGTTCCTGTCGCCCCTGCGCGGGCTGGACAACGTGATCCTGACGCCCCACATCGGCGGCTCGACCATGGAGGCGCAGGCCAACATCGGGCTGGAAGTGGCTGAAAAGCTGGTCAAGTACAGCGACAACGGCACCTCGACCTCGTCCGTCAACTTCCCCGAGGTGGCGCTGCCGGCGCACCCGGGCAAGCACCGGCTGCTGCATGTGCACCGCAACGTGCCGGGCGTGCTGTCGGAGATCAACAAGATCTTCTCGGACAACCACATCAACATCGCCTCCCAGTTCCTGCAGACGAACGAGAAGGTCGGGTATGTGGTGATGGACATCGAGGCTGCTTCTTCCGACCTCGCGCTGGAGAAGCTGGCAAAGGTGAACGGGACGATTCGCAGCCGCGTGCTGTTCTGAGCCCCTGACTTGCGCCCTCTCCCTTTGGGGAGAGGGTCGGGTGAGGGCGGCGGCATCAACTCCCCGCCGGCGCCCCTGGCACAAGGGCAAGCGCCCCGCCCGAGGCAAGACCCCGAGGCCTGCCCTAAAATCCCCAGCCCGGCTATGGGTGCGCAGCGCCCGGCCGAGGCGCCCCACCCGATGAATGCTCCGACCGCGTTGAACACGCTGTTGGCACAGGCCGCAGAGCCTGTCCGACTGCGCGAGATCCCGTACAACTACACCAGCTTCTCCGACCGAGAGATCGTGATTCGCCTGCTGGGCGAACGCGGCTGGGAACTGCTGCAGACCCTGCGGGCCGAGCGCCGCACCGGCCGATCGGCCCGCATGCTCTACGAGGTGCTGGGCGACATCTGGGTGGTCCAGCGCAATCCCTACCTGGTCGACGACCTGCTCGACAACCCGCGCCGCCGCGGCCAGCTGGTCGAAGCCCTGAAGCACCGCCTGGGCGAAGTCCAGAAGCGCCGCACCCCCGACAGCGACCTGACGCGCGACCAGTTCGTGGGCGAGCTCACCCGCCTCGTGGGCGACGCCGTCTCTGCCTTCGACACCAACTTCCGCGACGTCGCCGCCCTGCGCCGCAAGGCCACGCGCGTGCTGCGCCGCCTCACGGCCAAGGACAACATCAAGTTCGACGGCCTGTCGCGCGTGTCGCACGTGACGGACGCCACCGACTGGCGCGTGGAATACCCCTTCGTGGTGCTGTGCCCCGACACCGAGGCCGAGATGGCCCTGCTGGTCAAGGGCTGCATCGAGCTGGGCCTGACCATCATTCCGCGCGGCGGCGGCACCGGCTACACCGGCGGCGCGATTCCGCTGACTTGGAACAGCGTGGTCATCAACACCGAGAAGCTCGAGGCGATGACCGAGGTCGAGCACATGCCGCTGCCGGGACTGGCCGACCCCGTGCCCACCATCTGGACGGAGGCCGGCGTGGTCACGCAGCGCGTCGCCGACGCGGCGGAGCGCGCGGGCTTCGTGTTCGCGGTCGACCCGACCTCGGCAGAGGCGTCTTGCGTCGGCGGCAACGTGGCCATGAACGCGGGCGGCAAGAAGGCCGTGCTGTGGGGCACGGCGCTGGACAACCTCGCCTCGTGGCGCATGGTGACGCCGCAGGCCGAGTGGCTCGAGGTCACGCGCATCGGCCACAACCTCGGAAAGATCCACGACGCCGAGCGCGCCGTGTTCGAGCTGCAGTACTACGCCGCCGACGGCAAGACCAAATTGCGCACCGAGCGCCTCGACATTCCGGGCCGCAGCTTCCGCAAGGAGGGCCTCGGCAAGGACGTGACCGACAAGTTCCTCTCGGGGCTGCCGGGCATCCAGAAGGAAGGCTGCGACGGCCTGATCACCAGCTGCCGCTGGGTGGTGCACAAGATGCCCGCGCACACGCGCACCGTGTGCCTCGAATTTTTCGGCAACGCCAAGGACGCGGTGCCCAGCATCGTCGAGATCAAGGACTTCATGTTCGCCGAGCAGAAGCGCTCGGGCGTGCTGCTGGCCGGCCTGGAGCACCTGGACGACCGCTACCTGAAGGCGGTGGGCTACGCCACCAAGTCGAAGAAGCACGGCGGCCTGCCGAAGATGGTGCTGTTCGGCGACATTGCCGGCGACAACGCCGACGATGTGGCCCGCGTCACCTCGGAAGTGGTGCGCATCGCCAACTCGCGCAGCGGCGAAGGCTTCGTGGCCATCAGCCCCGAGGCGCGCAAGAAATTCTGGCTCGACCGCAAGCGCACGGCCGCCATCAGCAAGCACACCAACGCCTTCAAGATCAACGAGGACGTGGTGATTCCGCTGCCGCGCATGGCCGAGTACAGCGACGGCATCGAGCGCATCAACATCGAGCTGTCGCTGCAGAACAAGCTCGCGCTCACCGACGAACTCGAAACCTTCCTCACGCGCGGCAACCTGCCCTTGGGCAAGACCGACGACGCGCACGAGATCCCGGCGGCCGAGCTGCTGGAAGACCGCGTGGCGCAGGCTGTGACGCTGGTGCAGGAAGTGCGGGCGCTCTGGGCCGGCTGGCTGCAGAACGTCGATGCGCAGTTCGTGCAGCTGCAGGACCATTCGCTGCGCGCAAGCTGGAAGACCCAGCTGCGCCAGCCGCTGCAGGAGATTTTCTCGGGCGCCGAGTTCGCGCCCATCCTGGCCGAGTGCACGGCCATCCACCAGCGCGTGCTCAAGGGCCGCGTGTGGGTCGCGCTGCACATGCATGCGGGCGACGGCAACGTGCACACCAACATCCCCGTGAACAGCGACAACTACGACATGCTGCAGACCGCGCATGCCGCGGTGGTGCGCATCATGGCGCTGGCGCGCAGCCTGGACGGCGTGATCTCGGGCGAGCACGGCATCGGCATCACCAAGCTCGAGTTCCTGACCGACGAAGAGCTGCGCCCCTTCACCGAATACAAGGCCCGGGTCGATCCCGAAGGCCGCTTCAACAAGGGCAAGCTGCTTCGCGCGCCGGCAGGTGAGGCCGTCACGCTGCATGCCGACCTGACCAACGCCTACACGCCGAGCTTCGGCCTGATGGGCCACGAGTCGCTGATCATGCAGCAGAGCGACATCGGCGCCATTGCCGACAGCGTGAAGGACTGCCTGCGCTGCGGCAAGTGCAAGCCGGTGTGCGCCACGCACGTGCCGCGCGCCAACCTGCTGTACAGCCCGCGCAACAAGATCCTCGCGACCTCGCTGCTGGTGGAGGCCTTCCTCTACGAAGAGCAGACCCGGCGCGGCATCAGCATCAAGCACTGGGAAGAGTTCGAGGACGTGGCCGACCACTGCACCGTGTGCCACAAGTGCCTGACGCCGTGCCCGGTGAAGATCGACTTCGGCGACGTGTCGATGAACATGCGCAACCTGCTGCGCAAGATGGGCCAGAAGAGCTTCCGCCCGGGCAACGCGGCCGCGATGTTCTTCCTGAACGCGACCAACCCGCAGACCATCAAGGCGGTGCGCGCGGGCATGGTGGGCGTGGGCTTCAAGGCGCAGCGCCTGGCCAACGACCTGCTGCGTGGCCTGGCGAAGAAGCAGACCGGCGCGCCACCGGCCACGCTGGGCCCGGCGCCGATCAAGGAGCAGGTGATCCACTTCATCAACAAGAAGATGCCGGGCAACCTGCCGAAGCAGACGGCGCGCGCGCTGCTCGACATCGAGGATGCCGACTACGTGCCGATCATCCGCAATCCGAAGGCGACGACTTCGGAGACCGAAGCGGTCTTCTACTTTCCGGGTTGCGGCTCGGAGCGGCTGTTCTCGCAGGTCGGCCTGGCTACGCAGGCGATGCTCTGGCACGCGGGCGTGCAGACCGTGCTGCCGCCGGGCTACCTGTGCTGCGGCTATCCGCAGCGCGGCAGCGGCCAGTTCGACAAGGCCGAGAAGATGATCACGGACAACCGCGTGCTCTTCCACCGGGTGGCCAACACGCTCAACTACCTGGACATCAAGACGGTGGTGGTGAGCTGCGGCACCTGCTACGACCAGCTGCAGGGCTACCAGTTCGACAAGATCTTCCCGGGCTGCCGGATCATCGACATCCACGAGTACCTGCTCGAAAAGGGCATCACCCTGGCCGATGCCGGCGGTGGCGGCTACCTGTACCACGACCCCTGCCATTCGCCGATGAAGCTGCAGGACCCGATGAAGACGGTGAAGGCGCTGGTCGGCGACAACGTGCTCAAGAACGACCGCTGCTGCGGCGAGTCGGGCACGCTGGGCGTGTCGCGGCCGGACATCTCGACGCAGATCCGCTTTCGCAAGGAAGAGGAGCTCAAGAAGGGCGAGGCCGCGTTGCGCGACGCCGGTGCCGTCGGCGAGAAGGACAACGTGAAGATCCTCACCAGCTGCCCGAGCTGCCTGCAGGGCCTCTCGCGCTACGGCAACGACCTGAACAACGGCCTGCTCGAAGCAGACTACATCGTGGTCGAGATGGCCAACAAGATCCTCGGCGCCGACTGGATGCCGACGTACGTGGCCGCTGCCAACCAGGGCGGGATCGAGCGGGTGCTGGTGTGAAGGGGATGCAAGGGTGCGTGCTCTGCGAAGGCGTCGGTGGCCGCCTGGTGTTCGAGGGCGCGAAGCTGCGCGTCATTCATGCGGAGGAGGCGGGCTTTCCGGCTTTCTATCGCGTGGTGTGGCGCGACCATGCGCCGGAGTTCTCCGACCTCGACGCGGCCGACCGCGCGTTGTGCATGGAGGCGGTGGTGGCGGTCGAGCAGTGCCTGCGCGAACGCCTGAAGCCGGCCAAGATGAACATCGCCGCGCTCGGCAACATGGTGGCTCACCTGCATTGGCATGTGATTGCGCGCTTTGCGGACGACAGCCATTTCCCGGGTTCGGTGTGGGCGCCGGTGCAGCGCGAGCGCAATGCCGCGAAAGAGGCCGCGATCGCCGAGTGCCTGCCCGCCGCCGAGGCTGCGATGATCGAACGCTTGGCTCGCGGGCCTTTCTGAAGGAGTTTCCGATGGCAGGCTTGAAACCGGGCGCACCGACGCCGCAATCGATCACCGTGCACGGCCAGTCGCGCGTGCTCGAAGTGGCCTTCTCCGACGGTGCGAGTTTTCGCATTCCGTTCGAGCTGATGCGCATCTGTTCCCCGTCGGCCGAGGTGCAGGGCCACGGGCCGGGCCAGGAGATCCTGCAGACGGGCAAGCGCGATGTGGAGCTCGTCGACCTCGAGGCGGTCGGCAACTACGCGGTGCAGCCCACCTTCAGCGACGGCCACAACACCGGTATCTACTCGTGGGACCTGCTCTACGAACTGGGCGCGAAGCAGGCCGAGCTGTGGGCCACCTACGAGCGCCGCCTGGCCGAGGCGGGCATCGCGCGCGACGCACCGATGATCGACAAGGGCGGCTCCGCCTGCAGCAGCCACTAAGGCCGCGAAATCGCGCGAAACCTCGGTACAGCGACTGGCGCCATAGCCCTACGCCCAGGAAGGGCGGGACAAAAAAAGCAACGAATGCCCGCCGTGCCCGCGGGGTCGTCGGCTTGATGTGAAGGCTTCCGGCCTAACATCGGTCGCATGAGTACAACACACTTCGGCTTCGAAACAGTCGACGAAAGCGAGAAGGCCCGCCGCGTTCGCGGTGTCTTCGATTCGGTCGCTTCCCGCTACGACATCATGAACGACCTGATGTCGGCCGGCCTGCACCGCGCCTGGAAGGCCTACACCGTCATGGTCGCGAACGTGGGCGAAGGCTCGCGCGTCCTCGACATCGCGGGCGGCACCGGCGACCTTGCGCTCGCCTTCGCAAAGAAGGTCGGCGCCACCGGCCAGGTCGTGCACACCGACATCAACGAAGCCATGCTGCGCACCGGGCGCGACCGCCTGCTCGACGCCGGCGTCTCGCTCCCCACCACGGTCTGCGACGCGGAAAAGCTCCCCTTTCCCGACAACCACTTCGACGTGGTGACGGTGGCCTTCGGCCTGCGCAACATGACGCACAAGGACGCCGCGCTCAAGGAAATGAACCGCGTGATCAAGCCGGGCGGCAAGCTGCTCGTGCTGGAGTTCTCCAAGGTCGCCAAGCCGCTCGCGAAGGCGTACGACTGGTATTCCTTCAACGTGCTGCCGCGCCTGGGCAAGCTCGTGGCCGGTGACGACGCCAGCTATCGCTACCTGGCCGAATCCATCCGGATGCACCCCTCGCAAGAGGAGCTCAAGACCCTCATGAAAGAGGGCGGTTTCGGACATGTGGACTATCACAACATGACGGGTGGCATTGCTGCCCTCCATGTTGGAATCAAATGTTGATGAGGCGAATCTTTCGCTCGAGAGGAGACGACATGAAGAGTTTGGGTACCTTGTTTTTGGCGGCAGCTTTGGTTCTTGGCAGTGTCCAGGCCGAGGCTGCTCGCATGGGCGGTGGCAAGTCGTTCGGGCGCCAGTCGTCCAACGTGACGCAACGCCAGGCCACGCCGCCGGCAGCGCCGGCGCAGCAGAACGCAAACAACGCGGCAGCCAAGCCTGCAACGCCCGCACCCGCGGCCGCTGCACCGAAGCGTCCTTGGGGCGCGATGCTCGGCGGTCTCGCGGCCGGCCTGGGCCTCGCATGGCTCGCCAGTTCGCTGGGCCTGGGCGCCGGCTTCGGCAACATCCTGTTGATCGGTCTGCTGGTGCTGGCCGGCGTGATGGCATGGCGCATGTTCAAGGCGCGCTCGCAAGCTTCGGGCGCCAGCCGCCAGGGTGGCTTCGCGTTCCAGGGCGCAGGTGCCGGCCCGGGCAACGCCAGCGCCCCGGCGCAATACAGCCCGGCCAACGTCGGCAACGACGCCTCGGCGCGTCCCTGGGAGCGCAATGCAACGTCGTTCGACGCCACGCCCTCGAATGACGCACCGCACGGCAGCAGCCTCTCGGCAGCGGGCGCCGCAGCCGGCGGCAGCATGATCGGTTCCGCACTCGGCGGTTCGCAGTCCTGGGGTATTCCCGCGGGCTTCGATGTCGATGGCTTCCTCGGGGCTGCCAAGCGCAACTTCGTGACGCTCCAAGACGCCTGGGACCGCGCCGACGTGTCGATGCTGCGTTCCATGATGACCGACAGCATGGTCGAGGAAATCCGCACGCAGCTGGCCGACCGTGCCGGCCACACCGGTGGTGTCTCCAACAAGACCGAAGTCGTGATGCTCGACGCCAAGCTGCTCGGCATCGAAGAGCTGCCCGAGGCCTACATGGCCAGCGTGGAGTTCTCCGGCATGATCCGTGAAGACGCATCGACCGGCCCGGGTCCGTTCCGGGAAGTCTGGAACATGACCAAGCCCACGAGCGGCAACGGCGGCTGGCTGGTGGCGGGCGTGCAGGCGCTCCAGTAAGAAAAACCTGAGCCGTGGCCGTCGCAGGGCCGCGGCACAGACGGGATAATGGGGACATGGCCACACCATCGTCCCCATTTTCTTTTCTCGGCGACCTTCTCAATCGCGTCGGCGAGCGCCTTCAGCCCCCGGATTGGGCGGTTCACGAAATACAGCACCGCGTCGTCCTGTTCCTGAACCATGTGCTGCAGCAGGAGCCCGAGGCGCAGCAGCGTTTGCTGCGGCAGCAGGGGCGGGTGGTGCGCTTCCAATGGCGCTTCGTCACCATGGAACTGGTGGCCACGCCTGCCGGCCTGCTCGACCTGGCGCCTGCAGGCTCGGTGCCCGAGCTCACGCTGACCGTCACCGACGACTCCCCCTTCGACATCGCCCGTGCCACGCTGCGCGGCGACAAGCCTTCCGTGCAGATCATCGGCGACGTGCAGCTGGCCGCAGAGGTCAACTGGCTGGTCGACCATGTGCGCTGGGACGTCGAGGACGACCTCGCCCGCGTGATCGGCGACGTGCCCGCGCACACGCTGGGCAACGGCGTGCGTCGCGTCGCGGGCGCGCTGCGGCGGTTCGTCGGCGACCGCAACGCGAAGGCCGGCTCGGCGGGCACGGCCGAATGAGGCGCTTCTACCGCGGGCTGTTCATCGTCTGGATCGCGCTGCGCTACGGCCTCGACGAGCTCGTGCTCACGAGCTTCCAGAAGCCCTGGCTGCGCGTGGTGGCACGCATCGTTTCCGTCGGACGCAACCTCGACGCGCCGCGCGGCCAGCGGCTGCGCGAGGCGCTCGAGCGCCTTGGCCCCATCTTCGTGAAGTTCGGCCAAGTGCTGTCGACCCGCCGCGACCTGCTGCCGCCAGACATCGCCGACGAGCTCGCGTTCCTTCAGGACCGCGTGCCGCCGTTCCCCTCGGCCGTGGCCATCGCGACCATCGAGCGCGCCTTCCGCCGTCCGGTGAGCGACGTGTTCGTCCAGTTCGACGAAATTCCCATCGCCAGTGCCTCGATCGCTCAGGTCCACTTCGCGACCATCCGCACCAACCAGGGCGAGGTGCGCGAAGTGGCGGTGAAGGTGCTGCGCCCCAACATGCGCGGCGTGATCGAAAAGGACCTGGCGCTCATGGCCATGATGGCCGGCTGGGTCGAGGGCCTGTCGGCCGACGGCAAGCGCCTGAAGCCGCGCGAGGTTGTGGGCGAGTTCGACAAGTACCTGCACGACGAGCTCGACCTGGTGCGCGAAGCCGCCAATGCGGCCCAGCTGCGCCGCAACATGGCCTCGCTCGACCTCGTGATGATTCCGGAGATGTTCTGGGACTTCTGCCACCCCGAGGTCATGGTGATGGAGCGCATGAAGGGCGTGCCCATCGCGCAGATGGACCGCCTGCGCGCGGCCGGCGTCGACATTCCCAAGCTGGCGCGCGACGGCGTCACGATCTTCTTCACGCAGGTGTTCCGCGACGGCTTCTTCCACGCCGACATGCATCCGGGGAACATCCAGGTGAGCCTGGAGCCCGAGACCTTCGGGCGCTACATCTCGCTGGACTTCGGGATCATCGGCACGCTGACCGAGTCGGACAAGGAATACCTTGCGCAGAACTTCGTGGCTTTCTTCCGGCGCGACTACAAGCGCGTGGCCGAGCTGCACCTGGAAAGCGGCTGGGTGCCCGTGGGCACCCGCATCGACGAGCTGGAGGCGGCCATTCGTACCGTGTGCGAGCCGTACTTCGACCGGCCGCTGAAGGAGCTTTCGCTGGGCATGGTGCTGATGCGCCTGTTCCAGACCTCGCGCCGGTTCCATGTGGAGATCCAGCCCCAGCTGGTGCTGCTGCAGAAGACGCTGCTCAACATCGAGGGCCTCGGGCGCAACATCGACCCCGATCTCGATCTCTGGGCCACGGCCAAGCCCTTCCTGGAAAAGTGGATGGTCGACCAGATCGGTCCCAAGAAGCTGCTGCAGCAGCTCAGGGCCGAGGCGCCGCGCTACGCGAAGCTGCTGCCCCAGTTTCCGCGGCTGCTGCACGATTTCCTGGAAAATCGCCCCGCCGACAACCGCCGCGAGCTGCTCGAGCTGCTGGCCGAGCAAAAACGCACCAACAGGTTGCTCCAGTCCATCGTCTACGGTGGCATAGGTTTTGTATTGGGGTTGCTGGCCATGCAGTTGCTGGTGCGTGTGAGTCTGTTCTAGAGGAGTTTTCGCCGTGTTGTTGACGCTGGTCATCGTCTATCTGCTGGTCACCATCGCCATCGGCCTCTACGCGGCCAAGCGGGTGAAGAACACCACCGACTTCGCCATTGCCGGGCGGCACCTGCCGCTCTTCATGATCGTGACGACCACGTTCGCGACTTGGTTCGGCTCCGAAACGGTGCTCGGCATTCCGGCCAAGTTCATCGAAGGCGGGCTCAACGGCGTGGTCGAAGACCCGTTCGGCGCGGGCACCTGCCTGATCCTGGTGGGCCTTTTCTTCGCGGGCAAGCTTTACCGCATGACGCTGCTGACCATCAGCGACTATTACCGCGAGCGCTATGGCCGCACCGTGGAGGTGGCCTGTTCGCTGATCATCATGCTGAGCTACCTGGGCTGGGTGTCGGCGCAGGTCACGGCGCTGGGGCTGGTGTTCAACCTGCTGTCGGCCGGTGCCATCGGCATCCCGATGGGCATGGTGATCGGGGTGGTCTCGATCCTGGCCTACACCCTGTTCGGCGGCATGTGGTCGGTGGCGGTGACCGACTTCATGCAGATGATCATCCTGGTGATCGGCCTGGCCGTCATCGCGGTGTTCGCGGGCAACATGGCCGGCGGGGCCGACAAGGTGGTCGCCTTTGCGGTCAGCAAGGACCTCTTCAAGTTCTGGCCGGAGCCCAATCTGCACGACATGGTGTTCTTCTTCGCGGCCGCCATCACGATGATGCTGGGCTCCATTCCGCAGCAGGACGTGTTCCAGCGCGTGATGTCTGCCAACAGCGTGAAGGCGGCCCAGCGCGGGCCGGTGATCGGCGGCGTGGCGTACATCCTGTTTGCCTTCGTGCCGATGTTCCTGGTGGCCAGCGCGCTGCTGATCATGCCGGAGGAGGTGGCCGTGCTGCTGAAGGAAGATCCGCAGAAGGTGCTGCCCACGCTGGTGCTGCAGAAGATGCCTTTCGTGATGCAGGTGCTGTTCTTCGGTGCGCTGCTTTCGGCCATCAAGTCGACTGCCTCGGCCACCTTGCTCGCGCCCAGCGTCACCTTCACCGAGAACATCTGGCGCCAGTTCCGCCCCGCCGGCACCGACCGGCAGAACCTCCTGACGATGCGCATCACGGTGCTCGTGTTCAGCGCCGCGGTGCTGGCCTACGCCATTCGCATGCAGGGAACGCCGATCTACGAACTGGTGTCGGGCGCCTACCAGGTGCCGCTGGTGGGGGCTTTCGTGCCGCTGGTGTGCGGGCTGTACTGGCGCCGCGCCACCACGCAAGGTGCCATTGCATCGATCGTCCTGGGCATCGGTGTGTGGCTGCTGTTCCTGGTGCTGCCCTGGGGCGGCGTGTTCCCGGCCCAGTTGGCGGGGGTGTTGTGTGCCTTCGTGGGCATGGTGGCCGGCTCGCTGATGCCGCAATGGGTGGCGAACACGCACACGCCGCACCGTCCGTTGGCGACGGAGCCGGCCTGAAGCAGGGGCTCGGCCCTCGGTCGGGACGCCCTTTGACGGGGGCGGCCCTATAATCGAGGGCTTTGCGAGCGGCAGCTGCGCCGCTTTTTTGAACCCAATCCCATGCCCATTTACGCCTATAAGTGCAGCGCCTGCGGCTTTGCCAAAGACGCTTTGCAGAAGATGTCCGACGCGCCGCTGACGGTGTGCCCGGCGTGCGGCGCGAGCGCATTCGAAAAACAGGTCACGGCCGCCGGCTTCCAGCTCAAGGGCTCGGGCTGGTACGTGACCGATTTCCGCGACGGCGGCGGCAAGAAGGCCGAGCCGGCCACTGCGCCCGTGTCGAGCGACAGCGCCAAGTCCGGCGAGTCGTCTTCCGCCGGCGCCGCGCCGAGCCCGGCGCCTGCAGCGGCCCCCGCGCCCGCCGCGCCGACCCCCGCGCCGGCACCTGCCGCCAAGAGCGGCGACTGAACCAGGTACCCCGACCGCCATGCTCGCCCTGCGCAAATGGTTGTTCTCCGGCTTGCTGGTGATCGTTCCGCTGTTCATCACCCTGGCGGTGCTGAAGTGGATCATCGACACGCTGGACCAGACGCTCTGGGTGCTCCCCGGGGCCTGGCAGCGCTGGCTCTACGACAACAACATCCGCGGCCTCGGCGTGCTGCTCACGCTGGCGATCCTGCTGGTGGTCGGCGCCGTCGCCAGCAACTTCGTGGGCAAGCGCCTGCTGGGTTGGGGCGACGCCGTGGTGCGGCGTATTCCGGTGGTGCGCTCGATCTATTCGAGCGTCAAGCAGGTCTCGGACACGCTGTTCTCCGAGAACGGCAACGCCTTTCGCACGGCGGTGCTGGTGCAATGGCCGCGTGAAGGGGCCTGGACCATCGCCTTCGTCACCGGCACGCCCGGCGCCGACGTGGTCGAGCACCTGGGCGGCGGCGACTACCTCGGCGTCTACGTGCCAACCACGCCCAACCCCACGGGCGGGTACTTCGTGATGCTCAAGCGCAGCGACTGCATCGAACTCCAGATGAGCGTGGACGAAGCGCTCAAGTACATCGTCTCGATGGGTGTGGTCGTCCCGGGCGGTCCCGCCGCCTTGCCCATCAAGCCATCCAACTCATAAAAACGAACGCGCCACGACGGCGCCGGAAGTCATCTCCATGGCCATGCGTACTCACTATTGCGGTCTTGTGACCGAAGCCCTGCTGGGCCAAACCGTCACCCTGTGCGGCTGGGTCAACCGTCGCCGCGACCACGGCGGCGTGATCTTCATCGACGTGCGTGACCGCGAAGGCTACGTGCAGGTGGTGTGCGACCCCGATCGCGCCTCCACGTTCGCCGTGGCCGAAAACCTGCGCAACGAGTTCTGCGTGCAGATCACGGGCCTGGTGCGCTCGCGCCCCGAAGGCACCACCAACGACAGTCTCAAGAGCGGCAAGATCGAAGTGCTGTGCCACGAATTGAAGGTGCTGAACCCCTCGGTCACGCCTCCGTTCCTGCTGGACGACGACAACCTGTCGGAAACTACCCGCCTCACGCACCGCGTGCTCGACCTGCGCCGCCCGGCCATGCAACGCAACATGATGCTGCGCTACAAGGTGACGATGGAAACGCGCAAGTTCCTCGATGCCAACGGCTTCATCGACATCGAGACGCCGATGCTGGGCAAGTCCACGCCCGAAGGCGCGCGCGACTACCTCGTGCCCAGCCGCGTGCACGACGGCAGCTTCTTCGCGCTGCCGCAGTCGCCCCAGCTGTTCAAGCAGCTGCTGATGGTGGCTGGGTACGACCGCTACTACCAGATCGTGAAGTGCTTCCGCGACGAAGACCTGCGCGCCGACCGCCAGCCCGAATTCACGCAGATCGACATCGAGACTTCGTTCCTCGCCGAAGAAGAAATCCGCGAGATGTTCGAAGGCATGATCCGCAACGTGTTCCGTAACGCCGCGGGCATCGACCTGCCGGTGTTCCCGACCATGACGTACGGCGACGCGATGTTCAAGTACGGCTCGGACAAGCCCGACCTGCGCGTGAAGCTCGAATTCACCGAGCTCACAGAGCTGATGAAACGCGTCGAGTTCAAGGTGTTCTCGAACGCCGCCACCATGGTGGGCGGCCGCGTCGTGGCGCTGCGCGTGCCCGGCGGCGGTGCCGAGGGCGGCATGTCGCGCGGTGAAATCGACGCGTACCAGGAATTCGTCAAGATCTACGGCGCCAAGGGCCTGGCCTACATCAAGGTCAACGACGCTGCGGCCGGCCGTGAAGGCCTGCAGAGCCCAATCGTGAAGAACCTGGACGACGCCACGCTGGCCGAGATCATTGCCCGCACGGGTGCGCGCAACGGCGACATCCTGTTCTTCGGCGCCGACAAGGAAAAGGTCGTCAACGACGCCATCGGCGCGCTGCGCGTGAAGATCGGCCACAGCCCCTTCGGCAAGAAGAGCGGCCTGTTCGACGACCGTTGGGCACCGCTGTGGGTGGTCGACTTCCCGATGTTCGAGTTCGACGAGGACGGCCAGCGCTGGTCGGCCGTGCACCACCCGTTCACCGCACCGAAGGACGGCCATGAAGACCTCATGGACACCGCGCCCGAGAAGTGCATCGCCAAGGCCTACGACATGGTGCTCAACGGCATCGAGATGGGCGGCGGTTCGGTGCGTATCCACCGCGAGGAAGTGCAGAGCAAGGTGTTCCGCGCGTTGAAGATCAGCGCCGAGGACGCGCAGCTCAAGTTCGGCTTCCTGCTGGACGCGCTGCAGTACGGCGCGCCCCCGCATGGCGGCATCGCCATCGGGCTGGACCGCCTCGTCATGCTGATGACCGGTGCCGAGTCGATCCGCGACGTGATCGCCTTCCCCAAGACCCAGCGCGCGCAAGACCTGCTGACGCAGGCCCCCAGCCCCGTCGACGAGAAGCAGCTGCGCGAACTGCACATCAAGCTGCGCAACACGCCCCAACCCGTCTGATGCGGCCATGACGACCAGCCCCCGGCCCTGGAAGATCCCGGAGTCGGTGCTGGTCGTCATTCATACGCCGGCGCTCGATGTGCTGCTGATCCGGCGTGCGGATGCCGAGACCGACTTCTGGCAGTCGGTCACCGGCAGCAAGGATGTCGCGGACGAACCGCTGGCGCTCACCGCGGCGCGCGAGGTGGCCGAGGAAACCGGCTTCCAATGCGGCGAGGGCACGGTGCTGGCCCCGCAACTGCTCGATTGGCAACTGCGCAACGTCTACGAGATCTATCCGCAATGGCGCGCCCGCTATGCGCCCGGCGTGACGCGCAACACCGAGCACCTGTTCGGCCTCTGCGTGCCCGAATGCCTGACCCCCACGCTCGCGCCGCGCGAGCACACCGACTGGCGCTGGCTGCCGTACCGGGAGGCGGCCGAAGCCTGTTTTTCCCCGTCGAACGCCGAAGCCATTCTGTTGCTGCCAGAATTTGTGCAATGAACCAGCCCGCAGCAGCAGCAAATACCCTCCGGGTCGCGACCTACAACATCCACAAGGGTGTGCAGGGCATCGGGCCCGCGCGCAGGCTCGAGATCCACAACCTCGGCCATGCCATCGAGCAGCTCGACGCCGACATCGTCTGCTTGCAGGAAGTGCGCAAGATGAACCGGCAGGCTGCAGTGCGTTTCGCGCGCTGGCCGGAGATGCCGCAGGCTGACTTTCTTGCACCCGAGGGCTATACCGCCGTCTACGAGACCAATGCCGTCACCCGCCACGGCGAGCACGGCAATGCGTTGCTCACGCGCTGGCCGGTGATTCGCACCAGCCACCAGGACATTTCCGACCACCGCTTCGAGCAGCGTGGCCTGCTGCACGTGGTGATCGAGGTGGAAGGGCAATCCGTGCATGCCATCGTGGTGCACCTGGGGCTCATCAAGGGCAGCCGGGTGCGGCAGATCGCCCGCCTGCGCGAGTTCATCGACCGCGAAGTGCCACCCGACGAGGCCGTCGTGGTGGCGGGCGACTTCAACGACTGGGGTGCGCGCATGCGCTACGCCATGAATGCCATGGGGCTGCGCGACGCCAGCGACCTGCGCGGCCCGCGCACGCTCACCTATCCCTCGCGCCTGCCGGTGGCGCAGCTCGACTTCGTCTACGGACGCAAGCTGACGCCGCTGGCCTGCGCGGTGCCGCGCGGGCCGATCTGGGCCCGCATGTCCGACCATCTGCCATTGGTCGCTGAATTCACGCTACTTAATTGATAGCATTGCTCCGAGAGGGGGCGCGCGTTGCAGCCCGAATCCTCTCGAGTCATTCACTGGTACGATCCCCGCCATGCTGAGGAAAACCGACGTCGAACCGCTCCCCGATCGAAAAGACGATGACGAGGGCACCCCCGTCTCCGTCAAGATCCGTGAGCGTCTGAATGCGGCGCGCAAGCGCTTCAATGCCAACGACAACATCGCCGAGTTCATCGAACCGGGCGAGCTGGAGGCGCTGCTCGACGAGGTCGAGGTCAAGATGAAGGGCGTGCTCGAAAGCCTCGTCATCGACGTGGTGAACGACCACAACACCGACAACACCGCGCGCCGCGTCGCCAAGATGTATGTGAACGAGGTGTTCCGCGGCCGGTATGTGCCGCCGCCCGCGCTCACCGAGTTTCCCAACGCGGAGCACCTGAACGAGCTGATGATCGTCGGCCCGATCACGGTGCGCAGCGCCTGCTCGCATCACTTCTGCCCGATCATCGGCAAGCTCTGGATCGGTGTGATGCCCAACGAGCACACCAACGTGATCGGCCTGTCGAAGTATGCGCGGCTTGCCGAATGGGTCATGGGGCGGCCGCAGATCCAGGAAGAGGCGATCGTGCAGCTCGCCGACCTGATCCAGGAAAAGACGCGGCCCGACGGCCTTGCACTCGTGATGGAAGCCGAACATTTCTGCATGGCCTGGCGCGGCGTGAAGGAAATGGACAGCAAGATGATCAATTCCGTGATGCGCGGCGTGTTCCTGAAAGACCCGAGCCTGCGCCGCGAATTCCTGTCCCTCATGCCGAGAAAGAACTGATCATGCTGGTCCGACTTCTCTACGCCAGCCGTGCCGTCGATACCAGCCCTGCGGCCATCGATGCGATCCTCGCGAAATCGCGCACGCACAACCCGGCATGCGGCATCACCGGCATCCTCTGCTACGGTGCGGGCACTTTCCTGCAGGCCATCGAAGGCGGGCGCGACGCCATCAGCGACCTCTACGGCCACATCCAGCGCGACGTGCGCCACAAGGACGTGGTGCTGTTGCACTACGAAGAAATCTCCGAACGCCGCTTCGGTGGATGGACCATGGGGCAGGTCAACCTGTCGAAGCTCAATGCCTCGACCCTGCTCAAATATTCAGAGAAGCCCGAACTCGACCCGTACAAGGTCTCGGGCAAGGTTTCCTTGGCCTTGCTCGAGGAACTGATGGCCACCGCTGCCATCGTCGGCCGCCACTGATCCGGGGGTGCCGCTCTCCGCATTCGCGCTGATCCTGCTTGCCGGGGTCATTCATGCCGGCTGGAACATCGCCGCCAAGAAGGCGAACGGCGACGCGCGCTTCAGCTTCCAGACCAGCGTGTTCAACATGCTCATCTGGGCGCCCGTGGGCATCACGCTGGGCTGGAACGTGGTGCCGGGCTGGGGCCTGACAGAGTGGGGCTTCGTGGTGCTCAGCGGCGTGCTGCACATCTTCTATTTCATCGTGCTGCTGCGCGGCTACCGTCGGTCGGACCTGACCGTGGTCTACCCGCTCGCGCGCGGCTCGGGGCCCTTGCTGTCGTCGCTGGTGGCGGTGCTCTTCCTCGGCGAGAAGATCAGCCTCTTCGGCGTGGCGGGCATCGCGGGCGTGGTGATCGGTGTGTTCCTCGTCGCCGGCGGCCCGAAGCTTTGGCGCAAGGCGCAGGACCCGGTGCAACGCGAGCGCGTGCACAAGGGCATTCGTTACGGTGTGCTCACCGGCGGCTTCATTGCGGCGTACACCGTCGCGGACAGTTACGCCGTCAAGTTCCTGGCCATGTCTCCGATCCTTCTCGACTATTTCGGCAATCTGGTGCGCATGGTGTTGCTGGCGCCTGTCGCGTTGAAGGACCGCGCGACCACCGCGCGCATGTGGCGCGAACAGTGGAAGTACGCGCTGCTGGTGGCGGCGGTCAGCCCCGTGTCTTACGTGCTGGTGCTCTATGCGGTGCAGCAGGCGCCCATCTCCCACGTCGCGCCGGCGCGCGAGGTGTCGATGCTGTTCGCGGCGTTGATTGGCGGTCACCTGCTGCGCGAGGGCGACCGGTTCCTGCGTGTGATGGGTGCGTTGTTCATCGCCGCTGGCGTGGTGGCGCTGGCACTGGGCTGATGCCGTGGTGCTGTTCGGCTGCGATTTCTCGAGCGCACCGACGCGGCGCAAACCCATCGTGGTGGCCGTTGGCGAAATTGCCGATGCCCAGCGCGTCGTTCTGACCAGTGTGCAACGCTTCGACACGCTCGATGCGTGGGGCGATTGGTTGTGCGCCACGCCCGCCTGGGTCGGCGGCTTCGACTTCCCGTTCAGCCTGCCTCGAGAACTGGTCGAACACCTGGGCTGGCCGACGCAATGGGCGCCGCTGATGGCGCACTACGCCGGCTTGAGCCGTGCGGAGATCCGCGACACCTTCGCCGCCTTCTGTGCGGGCCGGCCTGTGGGCAGCAAGTTTGCGCACCGCGCCGCCGATGGGCCTGCGGGTTCCAGCCCGTCGATGAAATGGGTGAACCCGCCTGTGGCCTACATGCTCCACGCCGGCGTGCCTCGCCTGCTGGCGTCCGGCGCGCGCATTCCCGGGCTGCACGCGGGCGACCGCGACGACCGTGTCGCGCTGGAGGCCTATCCAGGTCTGCTGGCGCGCGAGCTGATCGCACGGCGCAGCTACAAGAGCGACGACCTGGCCAAGCAGACGCCCGAGCGCCTTGCGGCGCGCACCGACCTGCTCGCCGCGCTCGAAGTCGGTACAAGCCGGCTTGGTTTGCGACTGGCCGTCCACGCCGGGCAACGGACCGAATTGGTGGCCGATGCCCGTGGCGACGGCATCGACGCCGTGCTTTGCCTCTTGCAGGCTGCGTGGGGGTTGCAGCGCGCCAGCAGTGCCGGGCCAGGATTCGGGTTGCCGCAGGCTTTCGACGCGCTTGAAGGATGGATCGTCACCGCCTGAGCCTTGTTGTCCTACACCGCTTCGGGCTTCCGGCGGCGTTCGTTGCTGCCAGCAGCGACTTAGATTGAAGTCAGTGAGTCATCCCGGCTCACATATTTCACCTACGCAGGAAGGAAAGCGACATGAACAAGGACCAAGTGGCAGGACGGGTTGAAGAGGCCAAGGGCAAAGTCAAGGAAGCTGCCGGCAAGGTGGTGGGCAATGAGAAGCTCCAGGGCGAAGGCGCGGCAGATCAAGCCGCCGGCAAGGTGCAGAAGACCTACGGCGACGTGAAGGAAAAGGCCAAGGACGCCATCAAGACCGGTGCCGATAAGCTGTGACGGGACGAGGGGTCGCATGTGCCCGTCGGACGGGCGCGTGCAGCCTCTTTTTTCATTTGTGCGCGATTGACGCAGCGATCCGTCGAGATCGACAAGGAGAGGCTCCATGAGCAAACAAGGGCAATACCCCCCATCCATTGGTATGCCGCATCAGCGCGCATTGCTTGTTGTGCTCGCCGCTACAGCAGCATTTGCGCTGGCCGCGTGCGACAAGTCGGACAGCCGCAGTGCGGGCGAGAAGCTCGACAGCGCCGTCGCCAAGACCGAGCAGGCCGCGCAGACAGCCGCTGCCAAGACGGGCGAAGCCGTCAAGGAAGCCAAAGCCAAGGTCGATGCCTCCGGGACGACCGCCGAAGTGAAGGATGGCATGGCGAACGTGAAGGAAGCGGCGAAGGAAGCAGGCGCCGCAGTGAGCGCGTCGGTGGACGATGCCGCTATCACGGCCTCTGTGTCCGCAGGTCTGGCTAAGGATCCGGATTTGAGCGCCATCAAGATCAACGTCGACACCGAGGGCGGGGCTGTAAGCCTGAAGGGACCCGCACCGACGGCGGCTGCCAAGGCGCGCGCCGAGGAGATTGCAAAGGCTGTGCAAGGCGTGACCTCTGTCGACAACCAGCTCGAAGTGAAGAGTTGATCGATATCTGGCAACCCATTGCAAGACCAAAGCCCGGGATTCCCGGGCTTTTTGTTGTCTTGTGTCCGGAGGCGACTGGTGGCGTCAGGCCATTCGGTCAAAAATCTTCCCGTCCTTGCTCGAAGTGCTAAAAACTGTGCATAATCGAGGGCTCGACTGACAGTCACTGCAAGGTG
>NZ_CEEDFC010000031.1:0-70473 GCF_979254005.1 Variovorax sp. AC103
CCCCGCCGCCCGCACCGTCCACGCCGCCCCCGCCCGTGGTCACTCGGGACGGCCTGGCGCCCATCACCGAGGCGCAGGTGGAGCGCATCCGCGAGGCCCTCGGCGGCAAGCCGCCGAGCCCCGCGGTCGACAAGGTGCTGCGCAGCGCATCGCCGACCATCGAGTCGTTCGTGCGCACCGAGGGCTGCATCACTGCACGCAACGGCGCAGTGCTCAGCCCTTTCGCGGCGCCCGGGCGGCTGTTCGACGGCACGGGCTTCCAGGGCGGGCCGATGTCGGAGATGCAGTACCACGACAAGACCGCCTGCGTGACGGTGCAGCGCATCCAGAACTGGAAGATGGTGACGCCGAAGCTGCTGCGCTTCGAGGTGGTCTACGTGGGCGACGACGGCGAGGAACGCGCCGTGAAGCGGCACGAACTGACGCGCCAGCCGAAGGGTGGCTGGCTCTTCACGCGCTGAGAGTGCGTCAGCACCTCGGGCGCTGAGGGCGCGTCAGCGCCTCAGGCGCTGAGGGCGCGTCAGCGCCTCAGGCGCTGAGGGCGCGTCAGCGCCTCAGGCGCTGAGGGCGCATCACCACCTCAGGCGCTGAGGGCGTCCATGCGCCTTTGCGTGCGCAGCGCCACCGCGAACGACAGCTGCGCCACGATGCCCGCCCCCGCCAGCACGATGGCCGAGGCCAGCGCCGGGTTGCGGTGGCCCATGCCGGCCAGCGCGGTGCACAGCGCGCCCACGGCCATCTGCGTGAAGCCGTACAGGCCCGAGGCCGAGCCGATGACGTGCGGGTTCACGCTGATCGCCTGCGTCAGCGCGGCCGGCGACGCCATGCCGCAGCCGACCGTGAACAGGAACATGCTGGCGACGATGAGCGGCACCGACAGGTGCCCGGTGAGCGCCGCGCCGAGCAGCACGAAGGCCGCGGCCACGCTCAATGCGTTCGAGCGGACCATGAGCCGGTCGACCCGCACGCGCGAGATCAGGTGGCTGGTGAGAAAGCTGCCCAGCCACACGCCCGACACCAGGATGGCCAGGTAGATGCCCGCCTCGTGCGCCGGCCGGTGCAGCTGGTCCACGAAGATGAAGGGCGCCGATGCGATGAAGGCATACATCGACGTGGTGGCGCAGCCCCCGCCGATGGAAAAGCCCAGGAACGCCGGCGAGGCGAGCAGCTTTTTGTAGTTGCGCGCCAGGTCGCGCGCATTGACGGCCGCGCCGGGCGCGCCGGTCTCGGGCATCAGGCGCCAGGTGAACAGGAAACCGACCACGCCCAGGCCGAACAGCGCATAGAAGATCGAGCGCCAGCCCAGCGTGGTGGCCAGCGCGCCGCCGATGAGCGGCGCGAGGCTGGGGCCGACGGTGACCATGAGGTTCATCAGCGCGAGGCGGCGCGTGGCCTCCTGCGGCTCGGCGGTGTCGCGCACGATGCTGCGGCCCAGCACCAGGCCCGCGCAGCCGCCGATGGCCTGGAACAGCCGCGCGGCGATGAGCGAATGCACCTCGGGCGCCATGGCGGCGGCCAGCCCCGACACGCAATACAGCCCCAGCCCGAACAGCAGCACCGGCCGCCGCCCGTAGCGGTCGGCCAGCGGGCCGTACACCAGCTGCCCCACCGCGAGCCCGAAGATGTAGAGGCTCACCGTCATCTGCATGGCGCCCATGCCGGCGCCCAGGTTCTTCGCGGCAATGGGCAGCGCGGGCACGAAGATGTGCATGGCCAGCGTGCCGCTGAAGGTGACCAGCGCCAGCAGCCACAGCGGCGCGTGGGGGCGGCGCCGCGGCGCGGAGGTGACGGTGGCGGTCATTGCTTGGTGGTGCTCGCGCGGGCCGGGTCGGCGCCTTGCGCAAGGTTCGTATCGTCGGGCTCCCAGCCGCCGCCCAGCGCCATGAAAAGCATGACCTGGTCGTCGGACAGCTGCGCCTCGCTGGCGGCCAGCGCGGATTCGCTCGCGGCCAGCGCTCGCTCGGCGTCGAGCGAATCGAGGTAGCCGGTGCGGCCGTTCTGGTAGAGCTGGCGCGCCTGCCGCGCCACGATGGCGCTCTGGTCGCGCGAGGCTTCCAGCGCGGCGCGGCGGTCGAGTTCGCGGGCGTAGTTGCCCAGCGCGGTCTCGGTCTCGCGCAGCGCGGTGAGCACGGTGCCGTCGAACCTGGCGAGCGCGCCGCGGGTGCCGGCCTCGGCCTGTGCGATGCGCGACTGGACCACGCCGGTGTTAGGAATCGTCCACGAGATCAGCGGGCCGAGGCTGTAGCTCATGCTGTCCTTGCGGCCGAAATCGGCGGCGGTGCTGGCCGACATTGCCGACAGGCCGATCGACACGTGCGGGTACAGGTCGGCCGTTGCCACGCCGATGCGCGCGGTGGACGCGGCCAGCGTGCGCTCGGCCTGGCGGATGTCGGGCCGGCGGCGCAGCAACTGCGCGCCATCGCCCACCGGCAGCACGCCGGCCACGCGCGGCGGCGTGGTGCAGCCGGCCACTTCGCGCGGAAAGTCTTGCGGCAGTGCGCCGGTGAGCGTGGCCAGGCGGTACAGCGCGGCCTGGCGGCTGGCCTGCAGCGGCGGCAGCGCGGCGTTGAGCGACTGCAGCTGCGCGCGTGCGCGGCCCGCGTCGATGGCGCCGGCACGCCCGGCCGACTGCAGGCGCTCGGTGACGTTCACCGCGTCTTTCTGCAGGCTGACGGACTTCTGCGCGATCTCCAGGCGCAGGCCGGTGGAGCAGGCTTCGGCGTAGGCACGCGCGGTGCCGGCGGCGACGTTCACGCGCACCAGGTCGAGCGCGGCTTCGGCGGCCTCGGTGTTGGCGGCGGAGGCCTCGATGGCGCGGCGCAACTGGCCGAACAGGTCGACCTGGTACGACAGCGAGGCGCCCAGGCTGTAGTTGAAGGTGGTCGGCGGCTCGTAGCCGCGCTGCAGCAGCTGGATGCCCGACTGGTGGCCGAACGACGGCCCGCCGCTCACGCCGAGGGTGGGGTACTTGCCGCCGGCCACTTCGTCGTCGATGGCGCGCTCGCGCTCCAGGTTGGCCACGGCCTGGCGCAGGTCGGTGTTGTGCGCCAGCGCCTGCTCGACGAGGCGGTCGAGCAGCGGGTCGTGGTACAGGCGCCACCAGTGCGCGGGCAGCGGCGCGGCGCTGGCGGGCGAGCCCGCGGCGGTGCCCGCGAAAGGCTTGCCGGCGGCGCTCTGGCTGGCCACGGCTTCGGGCGGCTGCTTGTAGTCGGGGCCGACCGCCGCGCAGGCCGCGAGCGCGGCCGCGGCGGCCAGCGTCGCGATGCGAAAGACGAAGCGGGTCGTCATGGTGTTCATCCCTTCTGCGGTGCCGCCGAGGCGGGTTCAGCAGCAGGCTCGGCGGCCGTCCTGCTTTGCGCGGTCTTGTTGTCCAGCACCTGCACGGTGACCGTCTGGCCCGAGACCAGGCGCGCGCCTTGCGGCAGCGGGTCGAGCTTGATGCGCACCGGAATGCGCTGCGCCAGGCGCACCCAGTTGAAGGTGGGGTTCACGCTGGGCAGCAGGTTGGCGCTGGTGGAGCGGTCGTGGTCGGCAATGCCGGCGGCCACGCTGTCGACCGCGCCTTCGAGCACCGCGCCGCCGCCCATGGGCGTCACGCGCACGCGGTCGCCGAGGTGGATGCGCGGCAGCTTGGTCTCCTCGAAATAGCCCTCGACGTAGAACGACTGCGCATCGACCAGCGCCAGCACCGGGCGGCCCGCCGCGGCGTAGCTGCCCTGGCGCAGGTCGAGGTTGGTGACCAGGCCGTCGGTGGGCGCGCGCACTTCGGCGCGCTGCAGGTTCAGGCGGGCCGAGTCGAGCGCCACTTCGGCCTGCGCGACGGCGGCCTGCATCTGCTCGACGCGCGAGCGGGTCTGTTCGCGCGACTCCTTGGAGATGAGGTCGCTCAGGCCCACGTTGCGCGCGTTCTCGCGCTGCACCTGGGCGGCCATGGCGCGCTGCGCGGACAGCGCGGCCTGCGCCTGGCGCACGGCCAGGTCGTAGCGCGCGCGGTCCACCTCGAACAGCAGCGTGCCGGCGGCCACCGACTGGTTGTCGCGGATGGGCACGGAGGTGACCAGGCCCGACACGTCGGGCGCGATCTGCACGACGTTGGCGCGCACGCGGCCGTCGCGCGTCCAGGGCGCGAGCTCGTAGTGGTCCCACAGGCGAAGGCCCGCCCACACGGCGGCGGCCACCACGGCCACGGTCAGTAGCACGCGGCCCAGGCGCGGTGCCCAGGGGTTGTCGGAGAGGAAACTGGCTTTCATCGGAATCTCGTCAATCATTGAAGGTAGGAGGTGGCGCGGCTCAGCGCGTAGAGCAGCAGCAGGTACAGCGCCATGTCGAACAGCGCGGGGTGCCACACCCAGCGGTACACGCCGGTGGCCGCGAGCAGGCGGCGCACGGCCCACAGGGCCACGAACGCGCCGAGGGCCAGCACCATGATCCAGGGCAGGTACAGGCCGTAGAAACTGGCTTCGCCGATCATGCGGAAGCTCCTTGAACAGGTGCGCTCGCCCGCAGGGGCGGCGCGTCGGGAAAGAGGTTGCGGCGCAGGCCGACCAGGGCGGTGACGGCGGCGCGCGAGGCGGCCGGCGCGGCGGTGTCACGCGCCTGCAGCACCGCATTCAGTGCGTCGTCGATCTGCGGCAGCAGGCTGGGCGGGCGCGGGTTCATGCCGCCTTCGCCGCGCTGGCGGAAGAAGCGCGAGATGCTGCCCAGCAACGCAGCGGCAGTGGCCATCGGCAACTGCGCGCGCACGCGCTGCAGCACGGCGATGTCGGCGCCCATGCGCAGGTCGCGCAGCGCGTCGTTCGCGGCCACGCCTTCGACCGTGCCGCCCGCCTGCGCGATGCGCGGCGCGAGCAGGCCGATGCGGTCGAGCATGCGCACGGCGTAGGCGTCGCTTTGCGCGTACTGCGGTTGGGAAGAGGCGGCCATGTCGCCCAGCTCGCGCCAGGTGGCGCGCTGGATGCGGCGCGCGCTCCAGTCGGCACCCACCGAACGCACAAGGCGGGTGACGCGCGCCGCGACCACCACGCCGACGATCTGGCCGATCATGCTGTTGATGAAGCTCACCAGGTCGGAGCTGGCGGTGTCGTGCAGCGCCAGCGTGCCGCACACGCCGAAGATCAGCGCCATCGCCGGCATGAAATGCGTGGGGCGCGGCAGGTACAGGCCCAGCAGCAGAAACAGCGGCGCGCAGATGGCCACCAGCATGCCGAAGTCCTGCACCGTGGGCATCAGCACCAGCACATAGACCGCGGAGATGGGCACCGACCACAGCGTCCACTTCAGGAAGCCGTGGATGGCCGGCACCGGGTCGTCCATGGTGGCGAAGAAGCAGCAGAAGACGGCGGCCATCATGGTCGCGGCCGAGCCCATGGGCCAGCCGGTGACGATCCAGAACGCCCCGCACAGGCAGATGGCGATGACGGCGGCCAGCGCCGACAGCAGCGCCATGCCGTAGTCGCGGTGCAGCACGCGGGCGCCGAGCGCGGCGGTGCGGCGCAGCGGCGCGGCGCCCTTCAGGCCTTCGTCGATGTCCTGGCGCAACTGCGCGCAGGCGGTCCAGCCGTCGACGAGCTCTTCGAGGCGGCCGGCCAGGCCGATGCGCAGGGCGCGGCCCCAGGGGGTGGGCGCTGCCGCCGCGCCGTCAGGCGTGGCGCTCGCGCTCAGCGTGTCGATGGCACGGCGCAGGGCCTGCAGGCGTTCGGCGCGGGCCGCACGGGCCGCTGCATCGGCGGCAGGTTCGGCTTCTTCGCGCAGCCATTGCGAGGCCTGCGCGAGCACGGCCGTCACGTCGCTCGCCAGTGCGCCTTCGGCCTGCACCAGCGCCTGCAGCCGGTCTTCGACGGCGGAGAGCGCGGGCGTGAGCGCGGCCACGCGGTCCTGCATCGCGCGGATGGCGCCGGCCGTCCAGCGCAGGTGCGTGGTGTCGAAGGGCACGTGGGTGGACAGCAGGCGCAGCTGCGTGATGTCGCCGGCCAGGCGGCGGCGGTCGTCGTCAAGGCGACGGGGGTCGGCGCTTGCGCTGCGCTCGCCCTGGCCCGCGGGCTGCAGCAGGTCGCCGAGCCACTTGCGCGCGTCCACCAGCGTGCGGTCGAGCAGGCCGAGCACGGTCGGTGCGAGCCCCGCGGGAAACACCAGGCTGTGGACCAGCGTGGCGCAGAAGATGCCCAGGCCGATTTCTTCCACGCGCGCCACGGCGGTGTCGAACAGCACGAGCGGCGTCTGCACCGACGGAAAGCCGATCAGCGCGGCGGTGTAGCCCGCGAGCATGAACACGTAGGAACGCGGCGTGCGGTCGAACAGCGAGATGCACAGGCACAGGCCGACCCACAGCGCGAGCACCAGCGTCAGCAGCTCGGGGGCGTTGGACAGCGCGGGCACCAGCAGCACGGTCGCGGTGCTGCCGATGAGGGTGCCGCAGAAGCGGTACAGCGCCTTGGAGCGCACCGCGCCGGCCAGCGGATGGGCCACGACGTAGGTGGTCATGAGCGCCCAGAACGGGCGCGGCAGGCCGGCACGGCTGGCAAGGTACATCGCGAGCATGGCGGCGGCGAAGCTCTTGGCGGAAAAGAGAAGCTCCGCGCGGGTGAAGCGCGGAAGGCTGAGCGTGGCCATCTACTTGCGGCCTTCCTCGGCAAGCGCAGGCTGCGCGGGCAGGTTCTGCACGGTGCGAACGCCCATGCGCTCCTCGAGCACGCCGAACACGCGCAGGCAGGCGGCAATGTCGGCGTCGGGCACGCCGTCGAACAGCGACGCGCGCATCAACGTCAAGGCGGCCTCGAGGGGGGCGCAGGTGGCCTTGCCGGCCTCGGTGAGGTGCAGGGTCTTGGCACGGCGGTCGGCCGGGTCTTCGCGGCGCTCGACCAGGCCCGCCTCGACCAGCTGGTCGACCGAACGCACCAGCGACGGGCCTTCGATGCCCAGCGCCTCGGCGAGCACGCCCTGGCGCACCTCGCCGTTCATGCGCCCGAGCATCACGATGGGGTAGGCCAGCGTCTGCGACACGCCGACGTGCGCCACCGCCTTGTCGGCCGCCGCGCGGTAGCCGCGCTGCAGCACCGCGAGCGACGTGCCGAGCCGCATCAGCGCCTGTTCGCGCGGCTGTGGGAGGGTGTCGGGTTCGATCACGGTAGCTGCCTATTAGTTAGTCTGCTACCGATTGTACGGGTTACTACTGATTCGTGCAGGCGAGCCTTTACAGCCCGGTCAATGCGGCCCGGACAATGGCCCGATGGAAACGGAAAAACTCGCCCACAACATTGCGCAAACGCTGGCAGGCGCCATGGCCTCGCCCAGCTTCTCGGCCGACGACTACCTCGATGCCCGGGACGAAGCGCCCTTCGACACCGACTGGTCCGATGCGCACGCGGGCCTTCAACGTGCGCTGAAGCGCCAGCCAGCAAAGACCCGCGAGCAGATCGAAGCGGCCTCGGCTGCGTTGCGCGAACCGGTGTTCAGGCAGGTGTTCGCTGCCTGCGGCAGCCACGACCTCGCGGCCTGCCTGTCGGACGATGCCGGCCTGATCCTGGAAGCGGCGCTGGCCGGGGTGTCATCGGCGTGGGTCGACGCGCTGCGCAGTTGCTACGCGTCGCATCGTCTGCCCCAAGGCGCGCTCGATGCGCGCGAGGCATGACGACGGCATGCAGCCGTCGCCAGAAAGAAAAGTGTGAAGCTCGCCGATAAGCCGGATTCTGTGCATCGAGGGCCTCTTGCGAAACCCTCGACGTGACCGCCATTACTCTGGGCCGTTTGTCGCCAAACGGCTCGATGCCACCTACCCGCCAGCTCAGCGGAACCACCTCGATACTGGCCTACTTGGTGTTGCTGCGCGCAGAGATTGCCCGTTTCACCCGAACTGAATCGGCTCGTCTCTGTTGCTCTGATCCTCACCTCACGGTGGAGAGTCGTTAACTCCTGCGCTGTCCTGTGCAGTCCGGACGTTCCTCCAGTGCGGTCTTTCGACACGGCGCCTTGCGGCGTCGCCCCTTTCGGGCTTGCACCAGCGGCGGTCTGGCGTGCTTCACGGGGCGGATTATCGCCTCATGAAGAAAGCGCCGGGCCGCTGTAACCCCGCGCCCCGTCGGTGCGAACTAGGAGTTGCATTCGAAAAAACCTCGACCACCACCGACTGAAGGCCTGTCATGACGCAAAAAACTGGACGCCGCTTCGCCCTCGCCGCCGGCGCCTCGACCCTGGGGCTGGCCGTGGCCCAATCCCTCGGCCTGTTCGGCGCCGGCACGCGCCGGGCGCAGGCCGCGCAGAACGAGACCTTCGCGGTCACACACACCGAGGCCGAATGGCGCAAGCTGCTCGACGCCAACCAGTTCTCGGTGCTGCGCCAGGAAGGCACCGAGCGCCCCTACACGAGCCCGCTGAACGACGAGCACCGGGCCGGGCGCTTCGCCTGCGCGGGCTGCGCGCTCGACCTGTTCTCCTCAAAGACCAAGTTCGACAGCAAGACCGGCTGGCCCAGCTTCTGGCAGCCGCTGGACAAGGCCGTGGGCGAGCACACCGACCGCTCGTTCGGCATGGCCCGCACGGAGGTGCACTGCAGCCGCTGCGGCGGCCACCTGGGCCATGTGTTCGACGACGGGCCCAAGCCCACCGGGCTGCGCTACTGCATGAACGGCGTGGCGATGAAGTTCACACCCGGAACGGCCTGACCCTCCTGCGCGGGGCGCGCAGCCGCGCGCCGAAAGCGGCCCGGCGTCACGCCCGCATGGCGTGTGAACGCGCGGTTGAACGCGGCCTCCGAGCGGTAGCCGACCGCTTCGCCCACGGAGGCGGTGTCCTGCCCGCCGCGGGCCAGCAGCCGCGACGCGAGTTCCATGCGCAGCAAGGTCAGCAACTCCAGCGGGCCGGTGCCCGTGCGCCGGGCGAACTCGCGCGCGAAGGTGGCGCGCGACAGATGGCAGCGCTCGGCCAGCAAAGCCACGGTCCATGGATGTTCGGGATGCGCCAGCATGGCCTCCAACCCGGCGGCCAGCCGGGTGCTGGCCATGAGGCCGAGCACGCCCGGCAGTTCGGCCCGCGTCTCGAGGTACGCCCGCACCCCCAGCGTGAACAGCGTGCCCGACAGTTCCGCCACGATGGCCGCCGCGCCCGGGCGCTGCTGCTCGATCTCGTGCGCCATCAGCCGCACCAGCGCTTCGAGCCACACGAACTCCGGTCGCCGCGCAAAGCAGACCACCATGCACTCGGGCAATGCCTCGAGCAGCGCGCTGCGCCGCCGGCCCGGGAACTCGAACTCGCCGCAGAGGATGTCGGTGTCGGCCTTGGCCGGTTGGCGCAGGTTGGTCTTCAGGTCGAGCAATTCGCCATGCCGCAGCCGGATTGCGCGGCCCGTACCCCGGCCTGCGGTTTCGGCATCTGCATCTGTGCGGGCTTCGCGCCCCGCGGTGCGCAGCACATGCGCCGAGCCCCTGGGCAGGATCACGAGGCTGCCCTCTTCCAGCGGCACCAGCGTGCCGCTTTCCGGCAGCCACAGTTCGCAGCGCCCCCGCAACAAGATGTGGAACGGCGCGCGCCACGGGCCGACGGGTTCGTGCGGCGCAGCCCAGTCGTGGCCGAACAGGCAGCGCAGGTCCATGCGGCCGCGCGGGTCCAGCCATCCGACGAGTTCGCTCAAGGGGTCCATAGGCTTTGATGTGAGACGCTGGAGCAATTTCAAGAGATTCTGCAGCATTCAAAATCCTGGCATGCAGGCCTACAGTTCATTCAGCTACTCCCAAGAGGTGAACAGAAATGAACTCAGATCGCACGCCCGTTCCGGTGTCCTTTTTCAGCATGGCCGTCGGCTTGCTGGCGCTGGGCAACGCCTGGCGCGTGGCGGCGCCGCTGTGGCATCTGCCGCAGGACATCGCCACCGCCATCACCTGGAGCGGCCTTGCCGCATGGGTTGCGTTGCTCGCGCTGTACGCGCACAAGTGGCTGCGCCATGCGGACGATGCGCGCGCCGAGATCGAACACCCGGTGCAGTCCTCGTTCGCCGCGCTGGTGCCGGTGGCCAGCATGCTCGCGGCCATGGCGCTGCTGCCGTACACGCGGCCGGTGGCGCTGGCGGTGTTCGCGCTGTCCATCGCCGGGCAGTTCGCGCTCGGCCTGTGGCTCTACGGCCGGCTGTGGCAAGGCGGGCGCAAGCCCGAGCTGGTGACACCCGCCCTCTACCTGCCGGCGGTGGCGCAGAACTTCGTCGCCGGCACGGCGGCCGCCAGCTTTGGTTGGCCGCACCTGGGCATGCTGTTCTTCGGCGCCGGCCTGTTCTCGTGGTTCGCCCTCGAATCGCTGGTCCTGAGCCGCGCCGCCATCCAGGACCCCCTGCCCGAAACGCTGCGCCCGCTGCTCGGCATCCAGCTGGCGCCGGCGGTGGTGGGCGGCGTGACGTACATGGGCATCAACGGCGGCGTGCCCGACCTGTTCGCGCAGATCCTGCTGGGCTACGGCATGTACCAGGCGCTGCTGCTCCTGCGCCTGCTGCCGTGGATCGCCCGGCAAGCCTTCACGCCGTCCTACTGGGCCTTCAGCTTCGGCGTGGCAGCACTCCCCACGCTCGCGATGCGCCTGCTCGCCGGCGGTGCGACAGGTCCGGTCGAATGGCTCGCGCCGCTGCTGTTCGCAGCGGCCAACCTGATCATCGGCGTGATGGTGGCCAAGACCCTTGCGCTGCTGGTGCAGGGCAGCCTGTTGCCATCCGCAACACCCTCGCGCTGAAAGCGCGGCGGGCTGGTCCCACAATGCGCGCTGTCCGTCCGACCAACGCATTGCATCCCAGGAGACCCGACCCATGAAGGCCCAGAACATCCTCCAGACCATCGGCAACACGCCGCACATCCGCATCAACCGCCTGTTCGGCAATGCGAAGCAGCAGGTGTGGATCAAGTCCGAGCGCGCCAACCCCGGCGGCTCGATCAAGGACCGCATCGCGCTCGCAATGGTGGAAGACGCCGAGAAGAGCGGCGCGCTCAAGCCCGGCGGCACCATCGTGGAGCCCACCTCGGGCAACACCGGCATCGGCCTGGCGATGGTGGCGGCCGTCAAGGGCTACAAGCTCATCCTGGTGATGCCCGACAGCATGTCGGTCGAACGCCGCCGCCTGATGCTGGCCTACGGCGCCAGCTTCGACCTGACGCCGCGCGCCGGCGGCATGAAGGCCTCCATTGCCCGCGCCGAGGAAATCGTGGCCGGCACGCCGGGCGCGTGGATGCCGCAGCAGTTCAACAACCCGGCCAACGTCGAGGTGCACGTGCGCACCACGGCCGAGGAAATCGCGGCCGACTTCCCCGACGGCATCGACGTGCTCATCACCGGCGTGGGCACGGGCGGCCACATCACCGGCGTGGCGCGGGTGCTCAAGAAGAAGTGGCCGAAGCTGCAGGTGTTCGCAGTGGAGCCGGTGGCTTCGCCTGTGATCTCGGGCGGCGCGCCGGCGCCGCACCCGCTCCAGGGCATCGGCGCGGGCTTCATCCCGAAGAACCTCGACACCTCGCTGCTCGACGGCGTGCTGCAGGTCGACGCCGAACCGGCGCGCGAAATGGCGCGTCGCTGCGCGCAGGAAGAAGGCATGCTGGTGGGCATCTCGTCGGGCGCCACGCTCGCGGCCATCGCCCAGAAGCTGCCTTCGCTCGCACCCGATGCGGTGGTGCTGGGCTTCAACTACGACACCGGCGAGCGGTACCTGTCGGTCGAAGGCTTCCTGCCGGCCTGACAGGCGGTAACAGGGCCATCCGTCAGCTATCCCTTTCATAGCGCCTGCGGCGCTTAAAATGCGCGGCCTGCTTGATAACCACAAGCCCTACGCCGCCCCCATGCTGAGAATCTCCGAACTCAAACTCCCACTCGACCACGCGCCCGACGCGCTGGTCACCCTGATCGCAAGAACGCTGGCCGTTCCGCTCGACGCGATCGCCTCGCACACCGTCTACAAGCGCAGCTTCGACGCGCGCAAGGTCGAACTGCTCACGGTCTACATCTGCGACGTGCAGCTGACCGACGCGCAGCTCGAGGCCAGCCTGCTTGCGCAGCACGCGGGCCACCCGCACATCCAGGCCGCGCCCGACATGCGCTACACACCGCCGGCCGATGCACCCGAGGGCACGGCGCGGCCGGTGGTCATCGGCTTCGGCCCCTGCGGCATCTTCGCGGCGCTGATGCTCGCGAAGATGGGTTTCAGGCCCATCGTGCTGGAACGAGGCAAGACCGTGCGCCAGCGCACCCGCGACACCTGGGGCCTGTGGCGCAAGAGCACGCTCAACCCCGAGTCGAACGTGCAGTTCGGCGAAGGCGGCGCCGGCACCTTCTCCGACGGCAAGCTGTACAGCCAGATCAAGGACCCGCGCTTTCTCGGACGCAAGGTGATGGAAGAGTTCGTGAAGGCCGGCGCGCCCCCCGAGATTCTTTACGTCGCGCATCCGCATATCGGCACCTTCAAGCTGGTGAAGGTGGTGGAGAACATCCGCGAGCAGATCGTGGCGCTGGGCGGCGAAATTCGTTTCGAGCAGCGCGTGACCGACGTGCACATCGAAGATGGCCATCTGCGTGGCCTCACCGTGCTCGACCAGACGACCGGCACCCGCAGCGACCTGCGCGCCGACCACGTCGTGATGGCGCTGGGCCACAGCTCGCGCGACACCTTCGAGATGCTGCATGCGCGCGGCGTGCACATCGAGGCCAAGCCCTTCTCCATCGGCTTTCGCGTGGAGCACCCGCAAGGCCTGATCGACCGCGCGCGCTGGGGCCGCCATGCGGGCCACCCGCTGCTGGGCGCGGCCGACTACAAGCTGGTGCACCACGCGAGCAACGGCCGCTCGGTCTACAGCTTCTGCATGTGCCCCGGCGGCACCGTGGTCGCGGCCACCAGCGAGCCGGGCCGCGTGGTCACCAACGGCATGAGCCAGTACTCGCGCAACGAACGCAACGCCAACGCGGGCATCGTGGTGGGCATCGACCCCAAGGACTTCCCAGGCTGGAAAGCCGATGCACCGGGCGACGCGCTCGCGGGCATCGTGCTGCAGCGCGAGCTCGAATCCAATGCCTACGTGCTCGGCGGCAGCAACTACCACGCGCCCGGCCAGCTGGTGGGCGACTTCGTCGCGGGCAAGCCTTCCACCGCGCTCGGCAGCGTGACGCCGTCGTACAAGCCCGGCGTGACGCCCACCGACCTGCACCAGGCCCTGCCCGCCTACGCCATCGAGGCCATGCGCGAGGCCTTCCCCGCCTTCGGCCGCAAGATCAAGGGCTTCGACACGCACGACGCGGTGCTCACGGGCGTGGAAACGCGCACCTCGTCGCCCATCCGCATCACGCGCGGCGACGACTTCCAGAGCCTCAACGTGCGCGGCCTGTACCCCGCCGGCGAAGGCGCGAGCTACGCGGGCGGCATCCTGTCGGCCGGCGTGGACGGCATCAAGGTGGCCGAGGCCGTGGCGCATGCCGTGCTGGCCGCGTCCGAGCGCGAACGCACCGCGAACGTCTGATGCACGCCCTCTCTTTCGCTCGCCCCACCTTCGGCCAGTTGACCGCGGCCACGCTGGCCATGGCCGCGGTGGTGCTGGCGTCCAACATCCTGGTGCAGTTCGCCCTCAACGACTGGCTGACCTGGGGCGCCTTCACCTACCCGGTGGCCTACCTCGTGAGCGATCTCGTCAACCGGCGCTTCGGCCCCGGCATGGCGCGGCGCGTGGCGTGGGTCGGCTTCGCGGTGGCCGTGGGCGTGTCGCTGCTGCTCGCGCCCGCGCGCATCGCGGCGGCCTCGGGGCTGGCCTTCATCGCCTCGCAGCTGCTCGACATCGGCGTGTTCGACCGCCTGCGCCGCGGCCTCTGGTGGCGCGCGCCGCTGGTGGCCACGGTGATCGCTGCGGTGCTCGACAGCATCGTGTTCTGGGGCATCGCCTTCGCGGGCACCAACGGGCCCTGGCTCACCTGGGCGCTGGGCGACCTCGGGGTGAAGCTGGGCGTGGGCGTGCTCATGCTGCTGCCGTTCCGGCTGCTGATCGGCCGGCAGGCCGCCCGGGCTTCGGCCCTGAGCCATTGAGGTCCAACGATGTCGAACGACGGCTTTCACTTCTACGAACCGGCCAAGGGCCACGGCCTGCCGCACGACCCGTTCAACGCGATGGTCGGGCCGCGCCCCATCGGCTGGATCTCGTCGCAGGACGAAAACGGCGTGCTCAACCTCGCGCCCTACAGCTTCTTCAACGCCTTCAACTACACGCCGCCCATCGTGGGCTTCGCCAGCATCGGCGCCAAGGACAGCCTGCACAACATCCGCCAGACGCGCGAGTTCGGCTGGAACCTGGCCACGCGCCCGCTGGCCGAGCAGATGAACCGCTCGTGCGCCGCCGTGCCGCCCGAGGTGAACGAGTTCGAGCTTGCAGGGCTCACAACGGCCGCCTCCCAAACCATCGCCGTGCCGCGCGTGGCCGAAAGCCCGGTGTCCTTCGAGTGCCGGCTCACGCAGATCCTGCAGCTCGAAGGGGTCGACGGCACGCCCGTGCAGACCTGGCTGGTGCTGGGTGAAGTGGTGGGCGTGCACATTGCCCGCCACCTGCTGAAAAACGGCATCTACGACACCGCCGCGGCGCAACCGATCTTGCGCGGCGGCGGACCGGCGGACTATTTCGAAGTCAGCCCCGACAATCTCTTCAAGATGTTCCGGCCGCGCTGAACGCGCACCGGGCTTCATTTCTTTCCTCTTTCATTCCACCGCGCCCCTCGCCGCGCCCCCCGCATGACCGACGCTTCCACCGCCAACCCGAAGACGAACGCGCGCCCGCCCCGGCGCCAGCAACTGGACATGGCCGATCAGCTGAAGCAGCTGCAGGCCGGTCCCGATGCGGGCACGGGCGCCAGCGCGGAATCGCCCGCGCAGCCGCAGCAGCCACGCGAACCCCGTGAACCACGTGAACCCCGCCAGTCCCGCCCGCCCCGGCAGAACAACCAGGGCGGCGGCAACCAGCGCCCGCAGCGCCAGCAGCAGCAACCCCGCAATCAGGCAGCGCAAGGCCAGGGCCAGGGCCAGGCCCAGCCCCAGCGCACGCCGCGCAAGGTCAGCCCGGTGCTCGAACGGCTGTTCGAGCTGTACCCGCAGCTCTTCGGCGCGCGCTTCGTGCCGCTGAAGCTCGGCGTGTACGAAGAGCTGCTTGCGCGCCACCCGGAAGACTTCAAGGCCGAAGACCTGAAGATCGCCATGGGCCAGCACGCGCGCTCCACCCGCTACCTGGAGAGCGTGGCCGCCGGCCTGGCGCGCCACGACCTCGACGGCAACGCGCTCGACCCGGTCGCGCCCGAGCATGTGCACCACGCCATCCTGGAGCTGCACCGCCGCCGCTCGCAGCGCAACAACGGCGAAGACCTGCGCCCGCAGCTGGTGGCGCGCATCGCCAAGGCGGTCGAGGCCTCGGGCCTGGACCGCGAAGCCTATGCGGTGCTGGTGCGCTCGCGCGACGAGAACAACAACGCCGTGGTCGACGAAGCCCTGGCCGAACTCGCCCAGCAGGCGGCCAAGCGCGAAGCGCTGCTGCGCGCCTTCGAGGCCAGCGGCCGCAGCGAGCAGGAGTTCGCCGACATGTACGGCATGAAGCACGGCGACGTGACGCGCACCCTGCAGCGCGCCCGCGCCGACCGTGCAGCGCCTGTGGCAGCCAAGGCGCCGGAAGCGGCGCCGGCGGCGACGCAGGCACCCGGCGCACAAGCAGCAGCGCCGGAAGCGCAAGCGGCTGCCGAGGCTGCTGAAACGCCCGCCGCATCGCAAGCGCCTGCCGAAGCACCTGCCGCACCCGCCACGCCCGAAGCGCCCGCCGCAGACTGAGCAAGCCGCGCACGAAAAAAAACCGCCACAGCGATGTGGCGGTTTTTTTCATGGTGCGGCCGTCGTCGCCGCCTCGCCGCTGCCCGCGGGCTCAGCGCGCGTTCTGCAGCGCCGCAATGCGCTCTTCGATCGGCGGGTGCGTGGCGAACAGCTTGCCCATGCTGCCGGTGATGCCCATGGCCTCCACCGCCTTCGGCAGCTCGCCGGCCGGCAGGCCGCCCAGGCGCGCGAGCGCGTTGATCATGGGCTGCTTCTGGCCCATGAGCGCGGCGGCGCCGGCGTCGGCGCGGAATTCGCGGTGGCGCGAGAACCAGGCCACCACCATCGCGGCGGCGAAGCCGAGCACGATGTCCAGCACGATGGTGCTCACGTAGTAGCCGATGCCCGGGCCCGACGAGCGGTCGTCGCCGCGGCGCAGGAAGCTGTCGACCGCATAGCCGATCACGCGCGACAGGAACACCACGAAGGTGTTCATCACGCCCTGGATCAGCGTCATCGTCACCATGTCGCCATTGGCGATGTGGGCCACCTCGTGGCCGATGACGGCCTCGACCTCTTCGCGCGTCATGCCCTGCAGCAGGCCGGTGGACACCGCCACCAGCGACGAGTTCTTGAATGCGCCGGTGGCGAAGGCGTTGGGCTCGCCCTCGAAGATGCCGACCTCGGGCATGCCGATGCCGGCCTTGTCGGCAAACTTGCGCACCGTGCCGACGATCCATGCCTCGTCGGGCGTCTGGGGGTTGTCGATCATGCGCAGGCCGCTGGTCCACTTGGCCATGGGCTTGCTGATGAGCAGCGAGATGATCGCGCCGCCGAAACCCATCACCAGCGCAAAGCCGAGCAGCGCGCCCAGGTTGAGCCCGTTGGCCGTGAGGAAGCGGTTCACGCCGAGCAGGCTGGCGACCACGCCCAGCACGGCAACGACCATCACATTGGTCAGGACGAACAGCAGGATACGTTTCAAGTTGAATTCTCCGTGGGGAAACTTGCCACCTAGATAAGGGCCCCTGGGCCCTCTTCAAGCCATGCGCGGCATGGAGGGCCCGGGTGTCGTGGTGTGTTGCAGGGCACTCCGCGCGGCGGCAGCAGGGAGAACCATGATAGGAGCAAAAGTTGCGGCGCCCGGGTATTCCCCGCTGCCGCAAAGGCCTGTAGCCCCTTCAGAAAAGGCCCGTCGCGCCCGGTGCCGGGCGGGTGGCGATGTCGGCATGCAGCCGGCTGCGGCGGCGCATGCCCTGCGCGAAGCGCCACGCGAACAGCACGCCGTTGACCAGCACCAGCGCCAGCCCGAACAGCGCCCACAGCGTGTGCGCGCCGGCCGCCGCGGCCTGCGTGGCGTCGCGGTGCGGGTCGATGTGCAGGCGCACCGCGCCCGAGCCGTCCGTGTCGCTGGCCGTCACAAGCCCCGCAAGAACGAAGGGCTTCACGCCTTCGGGCGCGGCATTGCGCTGCAGGCGCGCCCAGCGGCCGAGCAGCGAATCGTCGCCGGTGTCCTCGCCGTCGACGGCCGCCGCGGCTTCGACCACGGCCGCATCCGCGTCGTCGGCCACGGTGGTGCCTTCCTCGTTCGCCGGGCGTTGCACGCCGCCGATCGGCGCCGTGGACACCAGCACCACGCCGCCGCGGGCCGGCACGATGGCGGGACGCGCCGCCTCGATCTTCGCGGCGACCAGGCCGTCGACCGACTGCCGCACCGCGCGCTGCAGGGTGGCCAGCTGGCTGCGCGTCAGCACGAGGTCGGCGTTTTCCTTGTCCGGCGCCGCGCTCGCGGCCAGCGCCGCCCAGCTGCGGATCGGGGTGTCGGTGCCGTCGGTCTCCACCGAGGCTTCCACCGTGTTCACGATGGCCTGCTGCAGGTTGCGGCAGCCGCCCGGCGAGAGGCCTTCGCTGTCCTTGCAGGCCGCCTCCACCGTGGCCACGGTGCGATCGAAGCGGCGCACGATCATCGGCACGTTCTCGCGCGCGCGGTACGCGGCCAGCGGGTCGGCGCCCTGGCCCATTTGCATGCGCAGCATCGCCATGAGGCTGGCGGCAATGCCGTTTTCCGATGCGCGGATGAAGTCGGGGCTCCCGAGGGCCACGATGCTTTCGGGGATCTTCAGCTCGGGCACCACGGGCGCCTGGCCGTTCCAGCGCACCTGGGTGCAGTCGACCACGGGCGCCGTGCGGTTGCCGTCGCCGTGGCCGCCCATGCCGATCTCGCAGCGGCCTTCGCCCTTCAGGCTCACCAGGCTGCCCCACTTGGGCGGCTGGGCGGCCAGCTGCGCGGCGTCGGTGTACGCCGGCGCTTCTTCATGCAGGACCGATTGCGCGACCAGCGCCAGGTCGCCGCGCAGGTCGGCGCGCGGATCGGGCAGCGACAGCGCCAACGCCGCCAGCGCAAGCAGGCCGACCAGCAGGTGCAGCAGATGGCGCCCCCAGTACGCGGGGCGGAAGCGCCGCCATTCGTCGGCCACCGACCACTTGTCGCCGAAGCTCAACGCGCTGCAGTCGCTGGCGCGCAGTTCGGCCTCGATCACCTCGCCATACGGCGTGGAAGGCGCATGCGCCCAGTGCGAAGGCAGTGCGACGCTGAGCTTGTCGCCGAGAAAAAGGCCCACGCGCTTGATCGCCACGTTGCCCGCGTTGACCACGGCAATCTCGTTGAGCATGCCGCGCACGCGGTTGACCTGTTGCGGATGGCGCTCGGCCGAGGTGCCGGAAGGCCGGCGCACGAAGAGCCATGCGGCGCACAGGCCCGCAACCAGCCCCGCGCCCAGCAGGTACGCCTGCGCGGCGCGCGTGGCGTCCCAGGTGGCGAGCCACAGCAGCGCGAACGCCAGCAGCCACACCAGCGCCGAGCCCCAGCCGCTGCCGCGTCCCACGCGGCTCTCGACTTCCTCGGGCGTCTCGGCGCGCTGGTTCAGGATGACGACCTCGCCGCGCTTGTAGCGCGCGTCCGGGTCGCTCGCCACCGAGGCGGCGGCCTCGGGTGCGCGCAGGCCGGCGCCGGGTTCCACGTCGTCCAGGCTGGGCAGCGCGCCGGGCTCGCCGCGCTTCCATTGCGCGTCCTGCGCCTGCTGGCGCTGCGCGCGCTGGCGGCCTTCAAGCAGGTCGAAGCCGTTCACGCGGATCACCACCGCGCACTTCTTGCTCAACACCACCAGCGCCTCGTTGTACGCCTCGACGTACTCGATGGCATCGTAGGGCAGCAGCACGTCGACGTCGCCGATGGTGTCGTGCTCGGTGGACGAACCTTGCGACTGCAGGCCGTGCCGCAGGAAGGCGCCGCTGAGTTCGCGCACGTCGTCCTCGACGGTGAGGCCCTGCCCCATCAGGAACGGCTGCAGCGCGGACTTTTCTTCGTCGGTGATGCGGCGAAGCACCGGCCTGTCACGGAAGCCCTTCAGCGCGCTCTTGTTGCCGGAGCGGCGCGAGGCATAGACGATGAGGCTGTAGATCGCGTAAAGGATCAGCCCGACCTTGAGAACGATGATGACGGTGTCCATGTTTTTATTGACTCTCCTCTGATTGAAATTCTGTGCGACACGCCGAGACGCGGCGCGAGACGCAGCTGCGGGGCCCTGGGGCCGCGTGCACGAAGCGCTGCAAAAGCTAGGGGGTCGGCGTCTGCGGCAACGGCCGGAAGACCTGCGCGTCGGCGTAGAAGGACGCGGCCGTATTGTCCGCGCACCAGCCTGGCACGCCGAGCACCGGCAGGGGAACGAAAGGCTTCGTTTCCAGGCTTTTCGCATCGAGATTTCGCGCAATCGCGGCGTCGGCCTCGTCGGCCGCACCGCCGGGGGCGATGAACCCGCGCAGGTCGTGCGCAAGCAGCACGTGCGCGGTGATCGGCTTGCGCGGTGTCACGAGTTTCTCGAGCAGCGCGTGGCCGAACAGCAGCAGCCGCGCTTCGTTCCACAGCCCGCGCCGTGCGACGAACAGCGTGTGCCAGTCGCGTGCGACCAGCGCCTGCCACAGCGCGGGCGGCGCATCGAGCAGCGCACCGTTCTCGTCGAACAGCGTGAGCGCGTCGCGCAACGACCCGCGCACGTCGCCGACGCCCGCGCGCGCGATCTCGCTTGCCTGCAGCTCGTTGAGGCGGCGCTTGGCCTGCGGAAAGGCGAGCCACACGAGGCCGTTGAACAGGTCGTGCAGGTTGTCGCGGGTGGGAACGGTGCGGGTCTGGAAGATATGCGCTTCGTAGGCCCGGCCCGCGGGCAGCGCGTGCTGGGCCACGAAGTCGGGCGCCGAAGCGGGCCTGGCGCCTTGCAGCGCCGCGGCCATCGAGGTGTGCAGCGCGGCCTGCGCCACCGCTTCGCCGTGGGCGCGATAGGGCGCCAGCCAGGGCTGCGCCCAGTCGACGGCCGGCAGGCTCAAGAGGTGGAGGCGCCCGTCCAGCGGATGCGGTCGGGGTGCTGCATGACCACGAACTCCGCCGTGAGCTTGTCGAACAGCTTGAGCGAGCTGCCGTGCTTGCCGAGCAGGCCCGCGGCGCGCAGGGCCTGGGCCACGTCGTTGAGCTGCACGTCGGCGCCGCTGCGCAAGGCGGGCACGGCCTGCAGGATGAATTCCGCCGCCTCGGAGGTGGGCGGTTTCTGCGGCACCTGCGGCTTGGCGGCCTTGGCTGTCTTGCGCGCTGGCGTCTTGGCCGCGGCCTTGCGGGCAACCGGTGCAGGCGCGGACGCGGGGGCCGCCGGCGCTGCGGCCGCGCTGCTCGCGCGCGTCGTTCGTGTCTTTTTGGCGGGTGCCGACTTGGCCGCCGCCTTCTTCGCGGTCGCGGTGCGCACCGCGGGCTTCACGCCGTGGTGTTCCAGGTCGATGAACGCGTCGTAGATGCCGACCGTTTCCTCGCCCGTCTTGCCCTGCTGGCCGATGCCGCAGACGCGGCAGCCCTTTTCGCGCAGCCGGATCACCAGCGGCGCAAAGTCGGAGTCGGACGACACCAGCACCACCACGTCGGGCCGCTCGTCGATCACGAGGTCGATGGCGTCGACCGCAAGCGCGATGTCGGTGCTGTTCTTGCCTGTCGACAGGTTCACCATCGGGCGCACCTGCAGCCGCTTGAACATGGCCTGCCGGTTCACCGCCATCTCGGCGTTGCAGTAGGCGCGGCGCACATGGATGGCGCCGTAGTCGTCCATCGTGCGCTGCACGGCCTGTTCGATCACGTCGGCCGAGACGTTGTCGGCGTCGATCAGCAGCATCACGCGCGGTGTCGGGGTCATGCGAGCTTCCAGTTGATCGTTTCGCCGCCGCGCAAGGGCTTGAGCGTGGCCTCGCCGTAGGGCACGGTCTCGGGCACGGTCCAGCTCTCGCGCTGGAGCGTGACGGTGTCGGTGTGGCGCGGCAGCTCGTAGAAGTCGGGGCCGTGGAAGCTCGCGAAGCCTTCGAGCTTGTCGAGCGCGTTCACGCTGTCGAAGGCCTCGGCGTACATCTCGATGGCAGTCAGCGCGGTGTAGCAGCCCGCGCAGCCGAGCGCGTGCTCCTTCAGGTGCGCCGGGTGCGGCGCGCTGTCGGTGCCCAGGAAGAAGCGGTCGCTGCCGCTGGTGGCCGCCTCGACCAGCGCCACGCGGTGCGTCTCGCGCTTGAGCACGGGCAGGCAGTAGTAGTGCGGACGGATGCCGCCGGTGAAGATGGCGTTGCGGTTGTACAGAAGGTGGTGCGCCGTGATGGTGGCGGCGGTGAAGCGGCCGGCGTCGCGCACGTAGTGGGCACCTTCCTTCGTGGTCAGGTGCTCGAACACCACCTTCAGTTCGGGGAAGTCGCGGCGCAGCGGAATCATCACGCGGTCGACGAACACGGCCTCGCGGTCGAACAGGTCGATGGCGGGGTCGGTCACCTCGCCGTGCACCAGCAGCAGCAGGCCGTGCTTCTGCATGGCCTCGAGCGTCTTGTAGGTCTTGCGGATGTCGGTCACGCCGGCATCGCTGTTGGTGGTGGCGCCGGCCGGGTAGAGCTTGAGCGCGCGCACACCGGCTTGCGCGGCCAGGGCGATTTCTTCGGGCGGCAGCTTGTCGGTGAGGTAGAGCGACATCACCGGCTCGAAGGCCACGCCCTCGGGCACGGCGGCGCGGATGCGGTCGCGGTAGGCCAGCGCCTGGGCGGCGGTGGTCACGGGCGGGCGCAGGTTGGGCATGATCAGCGCGCGGCCGAACTGGCGGGCGCTGTGGGGAACGACGGCTTCGAGGGCGGCGCCATCGCGCACGTGCAGGTGCCAGTCGTCGGGGCGGGTGATCGTGAGGGTGTCTGTCATGGCGGGGGCGATTGTCGCATCGGCCCCGCGGCGCGCGCGGCGCTGCGGCCAGCGTTGCCCCCGGCCTTCGTCAGCGGCCGCTACCGCTGGAACACCCGGCAGGTGCGCGCCCCCGCGGCCTGCACCCACTTGAAGAAATTGACCGAGCTGCGTGCGCCCTTCTTCGGCGGCCAGGGGTCGAGAACGCGCAGCGTGGTGCCGCGTCCGCTCGGGTCGCAGTCGCCGCGGATGCCCGCGACCACCACCGTGTGGCCAGGCCGGCCCACGCCTTGCGCATAGCCCTTGGGGCCCCACAGCATGTCGAGCATGACTGGGCCCTCCTGCAGCGCGGCGCGCAGCGATGCGAGCGACCAGGGCGACGGCGCGCGCACCGTGAGGCCGTGCGCCTGCGCGAAGCGCCAATCGCCTTCCGTCCCTCCTTCGGCGCCCTCTTCGCGGGTGCCGACGAAGGGGTGCAACGCGCCGTCGGTGGCCAGCAGGTCGCCGGGCGTGCGCGCCAGCACCGCCGCCACGGTGGAGCGGGTCATCATCGCGATGCCGGCGGCCCAGCACAGCGCAGGCTCCAGCGGCGGAATCAGCGCCACGGGATGCAGGATGGGCGCCTCGCGCTCGCCGTCGAACGCCACGTTCTGCGTGCACGGGCCGGCCTCGCCGTCTTCCACCAGCCAGTGCGCGGCCTGCAGCCGCAGCACCGCGGCGCGGGTGCGCGGGCCGTAGTCGCCGTCGATGGCCAGCGCGGGGCTGGGCGACAGCTTGCGGTTCAGCGCCTCCTGCAAGCGGCGCACGTCGGCGCCGCGCCAACCCTGTTTCAGCGTGATCATTGGGATTCCCTCTCCTGACGCTTGAATCGCGGACTCTGGAATAAGCGTGTTTGCATTGTCAAAACGCAGCCGCAGCGCGTCTATTCGCCGGATGGCGTAGCCGTCAGGTCATGTACGCAGCGGAAGCGCCAACGGTTTCAGCGGCTGGCACATGTCGTGCTTGAGAGCTTCTCCTGAACCTTTCAGTCACCCATCCACCGGAGTTCCATGTGAAGCGTGCCGCCCCTGCCCTGTTCCTGAACCCCCTGGCCGCCTGCGCGGCACTCGCTGCGCTGATGCTGGCCGCGCCCGGCGCCATGGCGCAGGAGAAGACGCTGCGCATCGCCATGACGGCCGCCGACATTCCGCGCACGCTGGGCCAGCCCGACCAGGGGTTCGAGGGCAACCGCTTCACCGGCATCCCCATCTACGACTCGCTCACGCAGTGGGACCTGTCCAAGGCCGACGCGCCCAGCGTGCTCATTCCGGGCGTGGCCACCGCATGGGCGGTCGATGCCAAGGACAAGACCAAGTGGGTCTTCAAGCTGCGCCCCGGCGTCAAGTTCCACGACGGCTCGGCCTTCACCGCCGACGCCGTGGTGTGGAACGTGCAGAAGGTGCTCGACAAGGACGCCCCGCAGTTCGACCCCAGCCAGGTCGGCGTGACGGCCTCGCGCATGCCCACGCTCAAGTCGGCCCGCAAGATCGACGACCTGACCGTGGAGCTCACCACCAGCGAGCCCGACGCCTTCCTGCCGATCAACCTGTCGAACCTGTTCATGGCCTCGCCCGCGCACTGGCAGAAGAAGTTCGACGCCGCCGCCGGCGCCACGCCCGCCGACAAGGCCAAGGCCGCCTGGACCGCCTTCGCCGCCGACCCCTCGGGCTCGGGCCCGTTCAAGGTCACGCGCTTCGTGGCGCGCGAGCGTCTGGAGCTCGCCGCCAACAAGACGTACTGGGACGCCAGGCGCGTGCCCAAGATCGACAAGGTCGTGATGATCCCCATGCCCGAGGCCAACGCGCGCACCGCCGCGCTGCTCGGCGGGCAGGTCGACTGGATCGAGGCGCCCTCGCCCGACGCCATGGCGCAGATCACGCAGCGCGGCTTCAAGGTCTATTCGAACGCGCAGCCGCACGTGTGGCCGTGGCAGCTGTCATTCGCCGAAGGCTCGCCCTGGCTCGACAAGCGCGTGCGCCAGGCCGCCAACCTGTGCATCGACCGCGGCGGCATGAAGCAGCTGCTGGGCGGGATGATGGCCGAGCCCAAGGGCACCGTGCCGCCGGGCCACCCGTGGTTCGGCAAGCCGACCTTCGACATCAGGTACGACGTGAAGGCCGCGCAGGCCCTCATGACGCAGGCCGGCTACTCGGCGGCCAAGCCGATCAAGGTGAAGGTGCAGATTTCTGCCTCGGGCTCGGGCCAGATGCAGCCGCTGCCCATGAACGAGTTCGCCCAGCAGTCGCTCAAGCAGTGCTACTTCGACGTGCAGTTCGACGTGATCGAATGGAACACGCTGTTCACCAACTGGCGCAAGGGCGCAAAGGACCCGTCGGCCAACGGCGCCAACGCGGTCAACATCAGCTTCGCGGCCATGGACCCGTTCTTCGCGATGGTGCGCTTCGTGAGCACCAAGGCCTTTCCGCCGGTGTCGAACAACTGGGGCTACTACGGCAACCCCGAAGTCGACAAGCTGGTGGCCGACGCACGCACCAGCTTCGACGACAAGGCGCGCGACGCCGCACTCGCCAAGCTGCACACGCACATCGTGGACGACGCGCCCTTCGTGTGGATCGCGCACGACGTGGGTCCGCGCGCCATGTCGGCCAAGGTCAAGAACGTGGTGCAGCCCAAGAGCTGGTTCATCGACATCGCGACCATGACGATGGACTGAGCGCGTCGTTCGGCCAGCCCCCCCCGCCAGCCATTCCAGACGATGTTCGCCTACCTCCTGCGCCGCGTGCTCTACGCCGTGCCGATCATGATCGGCGTGGCCCTCGTGTGCTTCCTGCTCGTGCACATCGCGCCGGGCGACCCGCTGGTGTCGATCCTGCCGCCCGACGCCTCGGCCGAGCTGCAGGCGCAGCTGCGCGAGCTCTACGGCTTCAACCGCTCGCTGCCCGAGCAGTTCGCCATGTGGCTGTGGCGCGCGCTGCACGGCGACCTGGGCACCTCCATCGCCAGCAACCGCGCGGTGGCCGGCGAGGTGTTCACCGCCGTGGGCAACACGCTGCGGCTGGCGGTGGTGGCCACCTTCATCGGCTTCGTGCTGGGCTGCCTGTTCGGCTTCGTGGCGGGCTACTTCCGCGGCTCGTGGGTCGACCGCCTGGCCTCGATGTTCTCGGTGCTGGGCGTGAGCGTGCCGCACTACTGGCTGGGCATGGTGATGGTCATCGTGTTCTCGTCGCAGCTCATGTGGCTGCCGGCCACCGGCGCGGGGCCCGGCGGCTCGGGCGAGTGGGCCTGGAACTGGGAGCACCTGCAGTTCCTGGTGTTGCCGGCGCTCACCATGTCGGTGATTCCCATGGGCATCATCGCGCGCACGGTGCGTGCGCTGGTGGCCGACATCCTCGACCAGGAGTTCATCGTCGGGCTGCGCGCCAAGGGGCTCACGCACGTGGGCGTGTTCCGCCACATGGTGAAGAACGCGGCGCCCACGGCGCTGGCGGTCATGGGCCTGCAGCTGGGCTACCTGCTCGGCGGCTCCATCCTCATCGAGACCGTGTTCTCCTGGCCTGGCACCGGCTTCCTGCTGAACTCGGCCATCTTCCAGCGCGACCTGCCGCTGCTGCAGGGCACGATCCTGGTGCTGGCGCTGTTCTTCGTGCTGCTCAACCTGCTGGTCGACGTGCTGCAGACCCTGCTCGACCCGCGCATCGCGCGCGCCTGAAGAAGACAAAGACACCCCAAAGACACACCCCATGTCCACCGTGCTCGCTTCTTCTCCTTCCTCCTCTTCCACGCCCGAGCCGCTGCCGATGCAGCGCTCGCGCGGCTACTGGGCCTCGGTGTGGCTGCGCCTGCGGCGCGACCCGGTGGCCGTGGGCGCGGCCGTCGTGGTGCTGCTGCTGGTCGCGCTGGCGCTGTTCGGCCCGTGGCTCGCGCCGTCCGACCCCTACCAGGCGTCGATGCTCAAGCGCCTGAAACCCATCGGCACCGAGGGCCTGCCCCTGGGCAGCGACGAGCTGGGCCGCGACATGCTCTCGCGGCTGATCGTGGGCGCGCGGCTGTCGCTGTTCATCGGCATCACGCCGGTGCTGTGCGCCTTCGTGCTGGGCACGGTGATCGGCATCGTCGCGGGCTACGCGGGCGGCATCGTCAACACGCTCATCATGCGCACCATCGACGTGTTCTACGCCTTCCCGTCGGTGCTGCTGGCGATTGCGCTGTCGGGCACGCTGGGCGCGGGGGTGGTCAATTCGCTGATCTCGCTGACCATCGTGTTCATTCCGCAGATCGCGCGCGTGGCCGAGAGCGTGACCACGCAGGTGCGCACGCGCGACTACGTGGAGGCCGCGCGCGCCTCGGGTGCCAGCCCCTTCACCATCGTGCGGGTGCATGTGCTGGGCAATGTGCTGGGCCCGATCTTCGTGTACGCCACGAGCCTGATCGCGGTGTCGATGATCCTGGCCTCGGGCCTGTCGTTCCTGGGCCTGGGCGTGAAGCCGCCCGAACCCGAATGGGGCCTGATGCTCAACACGCTGCGCACCGCGATCTACGTTCAGCCGTGGGTGGCGGCGCTGCCGGGGGCGATGATCTTCATCACCTCGATCTCCTTCAACATCCTGTCCGATGGCCTGCGCTCGGCGATGGACAACAAGGGCTGAAGCCATGGATGCACTGAAAGACGTCGGCGGCCCGGCCCAGCCGCTGCTCACGGTCACGGGCCTGGTCAAGCACTTCCCGCTGAAGAAAGACCCGTTGGGCAGAGGCGGCGGCGTGGTGCGCGCCGTGGACGGCGTGGACTTCGAAGTGCTCAAGGGCGAAACGCTCGGCGTGGTCGGCGAATCGGGGTGCGGCAAGTCGACCACCGCGCGCCTGTTGATGCAGCTCATCGAGCCCACACGCGGCGAGGTGGTCTTCGACGGGCGCGAGGTCGGCAGCCGCGACCTGCCGCTCAAGGAGTTTCGCCGCCAGGTGCAGATGGTGTTCCAGGACAGCTACGCCTCGCTCAACCCGCGCCTCACCATCGAAGACTCCATTGCCTTCGGCCCGCAGGTGCACGGCGTGTCGCGGCGCGAATCGGTGGCTCGGGCGCGCGACCTGCTGGCGCGCGTGGGCCTTGCGCCCCAGCGCTTTGCCGAACGCTATCCGCACGAACTGTCCGGCGGACAGAGACAGCGCGTGAACATCGCGCGCGCGCTGGCGCTGCAGCCGCGCATGGTCATCCTCGACGAAGCCGTGTCCGCGCTCGACAAGTCCGTGGAGGCCCAGGTCATCAACCTGCTGCTCGACCTGAAGGCCGAGTTCGGCCTGACCTACGTGTTCATCAGCCACGACCTCAACGTGGTGCGCTACGTGAGCGACCGCGTCATGGTGATGTACCTGGGCCAGGTGGCGGAGATCGGCCCGTCCGACGCGCTGTACGAGGCGCCCGCGCACCCCTACACGCGCGCGCTGCTGTCCTCCATGCCGTCGATGGACCCCGACCACCGCACCGAAGAGGCGGCGCTCGCGGGCGATCCGCCGAACCCCATCAACCCGCCCTCGGGCTGCCGCTTCCATCCGCGCTGCGCGCTCGCCGCGCCGGTGTGCAGCCGGGTGGTGCCCGAGCGCATCGCCACCGGTGCGCAGCATGCGGTGAGCTGCCTCATCCACGAGGCGGGCAGCGGCCATCCGATGGCCCCCACGCTCCAGAGGAAGGCCGCATGAGCGCAACAGCAACAGCAACAGCCACGAACGACGCCGCTGTCGGCACAGGGCCGATGGTGCGCCTGAGCGACCTCAGCGTCACCTTCAGCGGTGCTCGCAAGCCTGTGCATGCCGTCAGCGGCGTGAGCCTCGAGGTGCAGCGCGGCGAAGTGGTCGCGCTGATCGGCGAATCGGGCTCGGGCAAGAGCGTGACCATGCGCACCCTGCTGCGCCTGCACCCCGAGCGCCGCACGCGCATGGGCGGCACGGTGCAGGTGGCCGGGCGCGACGTGCTCGCGATGTCGCAACGCGAGCTGGCCGACTTTCGCGGCAAGGTCGCGTCGATGATCTTCCAGGAGCCGCTGCTGGCGCTCGACCCGGTGTACTCGGTGGGCGCGCAGATCGTCGAGTCGATCCGCCGCCATGAATCCGTCAGCGCGGCCGAGGCGCAGCAACGCGCGCTCGCGCTGTTCGAACGCGTGCGCATTCCCAGCCCCGAGCGGCGGCTGCAGGCCTACCCGCACGAGATGTCGGGCGGCATGCGCCAGCGCGCCATGATCGCGCTGGCGCTGGCCTGCAAGCCCCAGCTGCTGCTGGCCGACGAGCCCACCACGGCGCTCGACGCCACCGTGCAGATCCAGATCCTGCTGCTGCTGCGCGAGCTGCAGCGCGACCTCGGGCTGTCGGTGATCTTCGTCACGCACGACATCGGCGCCGCCGTCGAGGTGGCCGACCGCATCGCCGTGATGTACGCGGGGCGCATCGTGGAGGAAGGCACGGCGCGCGAGCTGATCCGCTCGCCGCGGCATCCGTACACCATTGCGCTGCTCAAGAGCCGCGCGCACGGCGCACTGGCGCGCGGCACGCGGCTGGAGACCATCGGCGGCGCGCCGCCCGACCTGTCCGCGCTGCCGCCGGGCTGCGCCTTCGCCGAGCGCTGCGCGCTCGCCAGCGACGCCTGCCGCGCCGCGCAACCGCCCGTGGTGGAGCTCGCGCAGAATCACCGTGCACGCTGCATCCACACCGACGCGGCGGCGGCCATCGCGCCGGTGCTCGTTGCGTGAATGGCCTGAGCTGCGCCCGACCCTTTCAGCCCCCGTCCCATCGCCTTCATCGCCTTCATCGGCCTTCATCGCCCTTCATCGCCATGCCCTTGCACGACCCCGCCCACGCCTTCGTTCCTTACCCCGACGCGCCGGTGCCGCGCGCCGCGACCGGCCCGCTGGCCGACCTGAGCTTTGCCGCGAAGGACCTGTTCGACGTGGCCGGCTACCCCACGGGCGGCGGCAACCCCATCGTGCTGGCGATGTCGGGCATCAAGACGCAGACTGCGCCGACCGTGCAAAAGCTGCTCGACGCCGGCGCGCGCTTCGCGGGCAAGACCGTGACCGACGAACTCGCGTTCTCGATGAACGGCAACAACGCGCACTTCGGCGCGCCCCTCAACGGCGCCGCCAGGGACCGCATCACCGGCGGCAGCTCGTCGGGCTCGGCCTCGGCCGTGTCGTCGGGCCTGTGCGACTTCGCGCTGGGCACCGACACCGGCGGCTCGGTGCGCGCACCGGCCAACCACTGCGGCCTGTACGGCCTGCGCCCCACGCACGGCCGCGTGAGCCTGGAAGGCGCGCTCGACCTGGCGCCCAGCTTCGACACCTGCGGCTGGTTCACGCGCGACGTCGGCACCTTCGCGCGCGTGGCCGACGTGTTGCTGGGCGCCGACACGGCCCGCCTTCCCGCGCGGGTTCGCCTGCTGCGCCCCGACGACGTGTGGGCGCTGGCCGTGCCCGCGGCCGCCAACGCGCTGCAGGGCGCGGCCGACCGCGCGCAGGCGTTGTTCGGCCCCGCGCAAGGGACCACCGTGGCGCTCGAGTCCTTCGACACGATGTTCTGGAACTTTCGCTACCTGCAGTCGCGCGAGGCCTGGCTCACCGACGGCCCGCTGATCGAGCGCTACGCGCCGCCGCTGGGCCCCGGCGTGGCCGAGCGCTTCGCGTGGTCCCGCGAAGTGACCGACGCGCAGGTGGCCGCGGCCCGCGGCTTCCGCGCCGCGTTCCGCGACCACCTGGCTGCGCTGCTCGGCGACGACGGCGTGCTGCTGATGCCGACCATGCCCGACATCGCGCCGCTGCGCAGCGACAGCGAGGCCTCGCTGGAGGATTACCGCAACCGCGCGATCCGGATGCTGTGCATTGCGGGGCTGGCCGGTTTTCCGCAGCTGTCGATGCCGCTGGCGACGCGCGACGGCGCGCCGCTGGGCCTCTCGCTGCTGGGGCCGGCGGGGTCGGACCGGTCGCTGGTCGCCTTGGCCGAGCGCCTGGCAGCCTGAGCCTGAACTGAACCGGGGCCGCTAGTGCCGCGCCGAACCCTCGCTTGCGGCAGCGTCATCCCTCGATGACGGCCGGCACTTCCAGGTGGCAGATGTCGCAGTCGACCTCGCCACCCGCACGCTCCACCACCACGAAGTCGCCCGCATCCACCGCCAGCAGCGCGTGATGCCAGGTGCCGGGCGCGAGCACCACGCCCTGACGCCCATTGGTGACGAAAGCAGCGAGCTCGCCCGCCGACACGGGCGCATCGCCGGCGCGCGCCACCACGATGACGAAGCGGCGCTCGCCCAGCGGCACGAAGCTCTGGCTGCCGAGGGCATGACGCTCCATTTCCGTGACGGCATGCGGGAAGCGCCGCGCCTGCGCGCGGAACAGCGCGAGCATCGGGCGCCCGCCGTCGGCGCCGAGCTGCAGGTCGTCCAGCAGGTCGAAGCGCGTGGCGTTGCCGCCGTTGATCGGCCGGCCGGGGTCGGTGGCGGGCGCCGCGATGACGGTGCCGTACGGCGCGAAGGCTTGGGCGGTCAGCGGCTGCGCGGCGAGCGGCGCGGCGCCGATGGAAAGGGCATCGTTCATGCCGCGATTGCAGCAGAAAGCGTGCCGCGCGCCAACGCGAGGTCGGCCAGCCAGCGCTCGAAGGCCTCGGCGCGCTCCCCGTCGGGCAGCCGCAGCAGCGCCGACGGGTGCAGCGTGACGAACACGGGCCGCCCGTCCGCGCGCTCATGCAGCCAGGCGCCGCGCTCGGCCTGCACCGCCACCGCCCGCCCGAGCAGCGAGCGCGCCGCCGTGGCGCCCAACGCCACCAGCGCCTGCGGTCGCACCAGCGCGATCTCGCTGTCGAGCCAGTGCGCGCAGGCCAGCGCCTCGCGCTGCGCCGCAGTCTTGTGGATGCGGCGCTTGCCGCGCAGCTCGTACTTGAAGTGCTTCACGGCGTTGGCCAGGTACACGCTGTCGCGCGCCCAGCCCAGCTGCGCCATGGCGCGGTCCAGCAGCTGGCCGGCCGGCCCGACGAAGGGGCGGCCTGCCAGGTCCTCCTGGTCGCCGGGCTGCTCGCCGACGAGCATGTGCTGCGCGCCTTGCGGGCCTTCGCCGCACACGGCCTGCGTTGCCAGTGCGCCGATGGGGCAGTCGCGGCACGCATGCGCGGCGGCACGCAACTCGTCGAGGCTGGCCGGCGCCACGCCGTCGGCCGGCCGCAGGTGCAGCGGCACGGGTGCGCGGATGCGCCGGGCCACCGTGGGCGGCGCATCGATCATCGACTGGCTGCGCGCCGCCGCCGCGTCCGTCAACGGCTGGATCAGCGCGGCCTCGGGCAGGTTGTGCCAGTAGCGGCGCGGCATCTCGCGCCGCATCATGGCGACCTTCAGGCGCGCGGGGTTGAAGATGTGCGCGTAGTAGGTCAGCCAGAGCTGCTCGCCGGCATCGGGCGGCGGCTTCTCGCGGCGGTCGGCGCCGTCGCGGAAAGACAGGGCCTCGCCATTCCATTCGACGCAGCGATCCGGCGTGAGGATGGCCCAGCGCATCTGCGCGAAGCGGCGCGCGAAGAACGGCGCGTTGGCCGCCACGATGCGGTGGTCGGGCTCGAACCACGCGACGTGGCGCTCGCCCACGTCGGCGTCCGCCACGCGGGTGAAGCGCACGAAGGCGCGCATCTTGTGGATGTCGCGGTGCACGGCCTTGGCCATCTGCTGCGCCTGCATCATGTCGGCGTCCAGCGGGTCGTGCCGCAGGGCCGGCTCGCGGGTCAGGCGCCAGAGCAGCCGGTACAGCAGCGCCAGGCGTTGCGGGTCGCGGTGCAGGATCACGTCGGCACACAGCGCGACGAAGGACGCGGGCACCGCATGCCGCGCGGCACTGGCGGCCGATGGCGACGGTGCCAGGTCGAACACATCGCCTTCGTCGCCACCCCCGCCGAACAGGTCATCGGCCGTGCCTTCGCTGACCGCGCCATCGCTCCATTCCACCTCGTCGGGCGGCACGCCGCCAGCCAGCAACCGCCGCGCATGGCGGCGGAAGGCATCGAGGTCGACCGGGTCTTCGAGCCGTATGCGCATGGTCCTGGTCCTCGGCCTTTCTTCAGCCCTTGCTCAGAACAGCGAGGCCTGCGCAGCAGCTGGCGCCGGCCGGGCCGCCGGCGCGGCCGACGCCATGGCACCCGCAGCCGGCCGGTGGCCGTCGGCCACCACGAACGGCAGCACCTTGCGCGCCGGCACGTGCAGGCGCCGCAGGTCGTCGGCGCGCACCCGGCGCACGCGCCGCGCCTGCAGCAGCCGCTCGACCGCCTTCACGCCCAGCCCGGGCACGCGCAGCAGCATCTCGCGCGGCGCATGGTTCAGGTCGACCGGAAAGCGCTCGGCATGCGCGAGCGCCCAGGCCAGCTTGGGGTCGACGTCCAGCCGCAGCAATCCGTCGGGCGCGGCCACGATCTCCTGGTGTTCGAAGCCGTAGAAGCGCATGAGCCAGTCGGCCTGGTAGAGCCGGTGCTCGCGCATGAGCGGCGGCGCCACCAGCGGCAGCGCGCGGGCCGCGTCGGGAATGGGGCTGAAGGCCGAGTAGTACACGCGCTTGAGCTTGTACGCGCCGTACAGCGTGGCGCTGGACGCGAGGATGCGCCGGTCGTCGGTGGCGTCGGCGCCCACGATCATCTGCGTGCTCTGGCCCGCCGGCGCGAAAGGCGGCGGCTTGGCGGCGGTGGGCGCGGCGCCCGGCAGCGCGCGAATGGGCACCACGCGGCGCGCCTCCTCGCGCGTGTCGTCGATGCGCAGGCGCAGCCGTGCCATGGAGCGGCGAATGGCGCTTTCGTTCTTCTCGGGCGCCAGGGCCTGCAGCCCTTCGGCGGTGGGCATCTCGACGTTGATGCTGAGCCGGTCGGCATAGCGGCCGGCGCGCGCCAGCAGTTCGTCGCTGGCATCGGGAATGGTCTTCAGGTGGATGTAGCCGCGAAAGTCGTGCTCCTCGCGCAGCACGCGCGCCACCTCGACCACCTGCTCCATGGTGTGGTCGGGCGACTTGATGATGCCGCTGGACAGGAACAAGCCCTCGATGCAGTTGCGGCGGTAGAAGTCCAGCGTGAGCTGCACCACTTCGTCGACGCGAAAGCGCGCGCGCGGCACGTTGCTCGACGCGCGGTTGACGCAATAGAGGCAGTCGTACTGGCAATGGTTGGTCAGCAGCACCTTCAGCAGCGAGATGCAGCGGCCGTCGGGCGCGTAGCTGTGGCAGATGCCCGCGCCTTCGGTGGAGCCGATGCCGCGCCCGCCCAGCGAGTCGCGCGGCTGCGAGCCGCTCGACGCGCAGGAGGCGTCGTACTTGGCGGCGTCGGCCAGGATGGCGAGTTTGCGCTGGATGTCCACGGGGGCCTTGATGAAGCAGATACTGTATGAATATACAGTTTTAAACCGCGGCCGTCCCGCGGAAATCCTGTCATCTGGCTGAGATTTGTAAGCCGGCCATCGCGCATTGCGCAGCCTCCGAACCTTGGCTACCCTCGCTGGCAGATGACCGACGACCCCACAGCGCCCGCCCCTACGCCCGATGACGGCGCCTCGGCACCCGCCCCAGGCCCGATTTGCGCCAACCTCCCCGACGATGGCCTCGCAAGCAAGTTCACCGCTCCCAACGGCGTGCCCGCCTTCGCGGTGCGCTGGCACGGCGGGGTGTACGCCTACCTCAACCAGTGCCCGCATGCGGGCGGCCCGCTCGACTTCGAGGGCCAGGTGCTCGAAAGCTCGGGGCGCTTCCTGATGTGCGCGCGCCACGGCGCCATCTTCGAGCCCGACACCGGCAAGTGCGTCGGCGGCCCCTGCCGCGGCGCGCGGCTCACGCCGCTGGCGGTGCACGAGAAGACGGACGGCAGCGTGTGGCTGGGCCACGCCGGATGAACACAACCTTTACAGGAGATTCCATGCGCAACAAGCTTCACTCCCTCGCCTCGCCAGTGGCGGCCCTCGCCCTCGCGGGCCTCATGGCCGGCTGCACCGGCATGTCGGGCGGCACCGGCGCCGGCGGCAAGGCCTTCACGGGCATGCGCGTCAGCTCCAGCGCCTTCGCCGACAACGGCCTGATCCCGGCCGAGCACGCCGGGGCCGGCGAGTGCGGCGGCAAGAACGTCTCGCCGCCGGTGGCATGGAGCAACCTGCCGGCCAAGACCAAATCGGTGGCCGTGCTGATCTTCGACCCGGACGGCGCGGCCGGCCTGGGCGTGTCGCACTGGGTGGCCTACAACATCGCGGCCGAGCGCGGCGAACTCAAGGCCGGCGAAGGCCAGGCGGGCTCGAACTTCAACTTCACCATGGGCCCGAACGTGGCCGGCGCGCCCGCGTACCGCGGCATGTGCCCGCCGGTGGGCGACCGGCCGCACCACTACGTGATGACCGTGGTCGCCTCCGACCTCGCACCGGGCGCGCTGCCTGCCGGCTTGTCGCGCGACGCGCTGGTGGCCGCGCTCAAGGGCCATGCGCTGGGCGGACAGAGCGTGGTGGGCCTGTACAGCCGCTGATGCCGCTGATGCCGCCGGTGCTGTCGTTGCGCAAGACCCGCTGGGGGCGCGTCAACGGGGGCGCCGCGTGTCAAGTGCAAAGGTATGCACGCGGGTAATAATTAAGGCTCCCGTTCGCCGGCGCCGGTCAGCCATGGCTGCTGCCGCTTTTCCGAAAGCTTCATCGATGGTCATGCCAGCAGCCGCGTCCGCCTCTTCAACGGTTTCCGCGGGCTCCACCGCTCCACCGTCCGCCGGCGACCTCGACGCCATGTTCGACCTGGCGCCCGTCTCGCTCTGGGTCGAGGACTACAGCGACCTCAAGCGCAAGCTGGACGGCTGGCGCACCGAAGGCGTGACCGACCTGGTCGCCTACCTGGCCGAAGACCCCCTGCGCGTGAGCGACTGCATGGCGCTGCTGAAGGTGCTGCGGGTCAACCAGCACACGCTGAAGCTCTTTGCCGCCGACAGCCAGGAAACCCTGCTCGGCGCGCTCGACCGCGTGTTCCGCGGCGACATGTCGGCCACCGTGGTGCACGAGCTCGACCGGCTGTGGCGCGGCGAACTCACCTTCGAAAGCGAGACCGTCAACTACGCCCTGGACGGCCGCCGGCTCGACGTGCGCGTGCGCGCCCGCGTGCTGCCCGGCCACGAGGCCACCTGGGAGCGCGTGCTGGTCTCGCTCGACGACATCACCGAGCGCGTGGCCGCGCAGCGCCTGCGCGACGACAGCGCCAGGTACGCGCGCAGCCTGTTCGACCGCTCGCCGGTGTCGCTGTGGGTGGAAGACTTCAGCGCGGTGCGCACGCTGATGGACAACATCCGCGCGCGCGGCATCACCGACTTCGCCACCTTCATCAAGGTGCACCCCGAGTTCGTCACGCGCTGCATGCAGGAGATCCGCGTGATCGACGTGAACCAGGAAACCCTGCGCATGTTCGGCGCGCCAGACCTGACCACGCTGCTGGGCAGCCTGTCGCGCGTCTTTCGCGACGAGATGCGCGAGTCTTTCGCGGAGCAGTTGCACGACCTGTGGAACGGCAAGACGGTGCAGCACCGCGAGGTGCTCAACTACTCGCTGTCGGGCGAGGCGCTCAACATCCACATGCAGTTCGCGGTGCAGGACGACCGGCTCGACACCTGGGACCTGGTGCTGGTGTCGCTGGTGGACATCACCGCGCGCAAGAAGGCCGAGGCCTACCTCGAGTACCTCGGCAAGCACGACGTGCTCACGCAGCTGTGCAACCGCACCTACTACACCGAGGAGCTCAACCGGCTGTCGCGCAAGGGCCCATGGCCGGTGTCGATCGTGGTCATTGACCTCAACGGCCTGAAGCAGCTCAACGACCAGGAAGGCCACGCCGCCGGCGACTCGATGCTGCGCCGCATGGGCGAGGTGCTCGACAAGGCCGTCGCGCCGCCGGCCTGGCCTGCGCGCGTGGGCGGCGACGAGTTCGCCGTGCTGCTGCCGATGACCGACGAGCGCGGCGCCGACGCGATGCGCGAGCGCATCCTCATGCTGCTGGAGCTGAACAACCAGTTCCATGCGGGCCAGAGCGGCCATCCGCTGAGCCTGGCCATCGGGCTGGCGACCTGCAATGCCGGCGAGTCTCTGGAAGCCGCGCTGCAGCGCGCGGACCGGGCGATGTACGTGGACAAGGCGCGGTACTACGAGAGCACCGGCCTCGACCGGCGCACGTAGCCGAGCGGCTACGGCACCTCGCCCAGCCCATCCCCTGGCCCATCCCCCGGCCCGCGCACCCGCTCCAGCACGAAGTCGATGAAGGTCCGTATCGCCCGCGTGTGCTGGCGGTTGGGCATGTAGAGCATGAACATCTGCGTGCCGAAGATGCTCAGGCGCCAGTCGTCCAGCGTGGTCACCACGTCGCCACGGCGCACGTCGTCCTGCACCACGTAGTCGGGCACCAGGCCGATGCCCAGCCCCGCGAGGATGGCCTGGCGCAGGAACAGGAAATTCTCCGAAATGAGGGTCGGCTCCAGGATCACCTCGCGCCGCGTCTCCCCTTGGTAGGCCGACACGCGCAGCTGGCGGCCGATGACCGCGGCCGTGACCACCGGCGCGCCCTGCAGTTCGTCGAGCTGCACCGGCAGCGGGTGCCGGGCCGCATAGTCGCTCGACGCGCAGGCCACGTAGCGCACCGGGCCCATCTCGCGCGCCACCAGGTTCTGCGGCGGCTCGGGAATCACGCGGATGGCGATGTCGACTTCGTCGCGCAGCAAGTCTTCGATGCGGTTTTCGAACACCACGTCGAGCACGATGCCCGGGTACTGCCGCTTGAAGTCGATGAGCCAGTCGGCCATCACCAGCTGCCCGTAGCCGCTGGGCACGCTCAGGCGCACGCGGCCCTGCAGGCCCTGGCCCAGCTCGGTGACCGATTCGCGCGCGGCCAGCAGCTCGCCCTGGATGGCCACGCCGTGCTGGTACAGGCGCAGGCCGATTTCGGTCGGTTCGGCGCGCCGGGTGGTGCGGCGCACCAGCTGCGCGCCCACCGAGCGCTCCAGCTGGTTCAGGTGGTAGCTGACGTTGGCGCGGGTCATCTTGAGGCGGCGGGCTGCCGCGCTCAGGTTGCCCGCATCGAGGATTTCCACCAGCAGGGTGAGCGATTGCAGGTCCATGCACCGGATTGTGTCAAAAATTCTTTGACAGTCTGTCAACCAGCTATGCAATTGTCAAAGCGCCGCTACGGGCAAAGAATGCGGGGTTCACCCCCCAGAGCCTCCGGACCCCTCGCGCGACGCGCGTGCGGGCCCGCCACGCAAGAGACAAGCACCATGGCCACAACCGATACCAGCCCTTCCACGTCTTCCGGTCCCGTCACCTTCGAGCGTCATGGCGACGTGTTCGTGGTGACCATCGACAACCCGCCCGTCAACGCCCTGGGCGTGGACGTGCGCCGCGGCCTCGTGGCCGCCATCGACGCGGCCGAGGCCGACGGCGCCGCGAGGGCGGTGCTGATCGTCGGCGCCGGCCGCAACTTCATCGCCGGCGCGGACATCCGCGAGTTCGGCAAGCCGCCGCAAGCGCCTTCGCTGCCCGAGGCCTGCCTGAAGATCGAGAACTGCACCAAGCCGGTGGTCGCCGCCATCCACGGCGCCGCGCTCGGCGGCGGGCTCGAAGTGGCGCTGTCGGCCCACTACCGCGTGGCCTCGCCCACCGCCAAGCTGGGCCTGCCCGAAGTGGCGCTGGGCCTGTTGCCCGGCTCGGGCGGCACGCAGCGCGCGCCGCGCCTGATCGGCGTGAAGCCCGCACTGGAACTGATGTTGAGCGGCCGCCATGCGGGCGCGAAGGAAGCACTGTCGCTGGGCCTCGTCGACCGCCTGGCCACCGACGCCGACGCGCGCGCCGAAGGCCTGGCCTACGCGCAGGAACTGGTGGCCGCCAACGCGCCCGTGCGCCGCACGCGCGAAGCCACCGGCCTCGCCGACAAGGAAGCCAGCCGCGCCGCCCTCGAAGCCGCGCGCGCCGACACCGCCAAGAAGAGCCGCGGCCTGTTCTCGCCGATGAAGATCATCGAAGCCGTCGAAGGCGCGCTCACGCTGCCCTTCGACGAAGGCATGGCGCTGGAACGCAAGCTGTTCCTGCAGTGCATCGACAGCCCGCAGCGCGCCGGCCTGATCCACGCCTTCTTCGCCGAGCGCGAAGTGCTCAAGGCGCCCGAGACCCGGTCGGCCAAGCCGCGCGCGCTGGCGTCCGCCGGCATCGTCGGCGGCGGCACCATGGGCGCCGGCATTGCGGTGGCCATGCTGGACGCGGGCATGCCCGTGACCATGATCGAGCGCGACGACGCCCAGCTTGCGCGCGGCCGCGCCAACGTCGAGAAGGTGTACGACGGCCTCATCAAGAAGGAGCGCATGACGCCCGAGGCCAAGGCCGCGGTGATGGCGCGCTTCAACGGCTCCACCAGCTACGACGCTCTGGCCGACGCCGACATCGTGGTCGAAGCGGTGTTCGAGGACATGGCGGTGAAGAAGGCCGTGTTCGCCGAGCTCGACCGCGTGTGCAAGCAAGGCGCGGTGCTGGCCACCAACACGTCCTACCTCGACATCGACGAGATCGCCGCCAGCGTTTCGCGCCCGCAGGACGTGGTGGGCCTGCACTTCTTCTCGCCGGCCAACATCATGAAGCTGCTGGAGATCGTGGTGCCCGCCAAGGTGAGCGCCGACGTGGTCGCCACGGGCTTCGAACTCGCGAAGAAGCTGAAGAAGGTGCCGGTGCGCGCCGGCGTGTGCGACGGCTTCATCGGCAACCGCATCCTGGCCGTGTACCGCCAGGCGGCCGACCACATGATGGAAGACGGCGCCTCGCCTTACGACATCGACGCGGCCGTGCGCAACTTCGGCTACCCGATGGGCCCGTTCCAGGTGTCCGACCTGGCCGGCGGCGACATCGGCTGGGCCACGCGCAAGCGCAAGGCCGCCACGCGCGACCCGCAGGCGCGCTACGTGCAGATTGCCGACCGCATCTGCGAGCGCGGCTGGTTCGGCCAGAAGACGCAGCGCGGCTACTACCTGTACCCCGAGGGCGCGCGCACCGGCCAACCCGACCCCGAGGTGCTGGCCATCATCGACGCCGAACGCGAACGTGCGGGCATCAAGCCGCGCCAGTTCACCGAAGAAGAAATCATGCGCCGCTACATGGCCGCGATGGTCAACGAAGGCGCCAACGTGGTGCTCCAGCGCATTGCGCTGCGCCCGCTCGACGTGGACGTGACCTTCCTCTACGGCTACGGCTTCCCGCGCCACCGCGGCGGCCCGATGAAGTACGCCGACACCGTGGGCCTGCCGAAGGTGCTGGCCGACATCCGCGAGTTCGCCAAGGAAGACCCGATCTTCTGGAAGCCGTCGCCGCTGCTGGTGCAGCTGGTGGAGCGCGGCGCAGATTTCGCCAGCCTCAATCAATCCGAGTAATCACAGAGACATCCGTCCAGGAGACACCCCATGCGTGAAGCCGTCATCGTTTCCACCGCCCGCACCCCGCTCACCAAGGCGCACCGCGGCGAATTCAACATCACCCCCGGCGCCACGCTGGCGTCCTTCGCCGTGAAGGCGGCGGTCGAGCGCTCGGGCCTCGACCCCGCGCTCATCGAGGACGCGATCCTCGGCTGCGGCTACCCCGAAGGCACCACCGGCCGCAACATCGCGCGCCAGGCCATCATCCGTTCGGGCCTGCCGATCAGCATCGCCGGCACCACGGTGAACCGCTTCTGCGCCTCGGGCCTGCAGGCGATTGCCATGGCCGCGGGCCGCATCGTGGTGGACGGCGCGCCGGCCATGATCGCGGGCGGCGTGGAAAGCATCTCGCAGATCCGTGGCCGCAGCCCCGGCGACGGCGGCGACCTCAGCCTGGACCCGTGGATCGTCGAGCACAAGCCCGAGCTCTACATGGCGATGATCGACACCGCCGACATCGTCGCCAAGCGCTACAACATCAGCCGCGAGGCGCAGGACCGCTTCTCCGCCGAGAGCCAGCGCAAGACCGAAGAGGCCCAGATCGCCGGGCGCTACAAGGACGAGATCGTCGCCTGCACCACCACGATGGCCGTGACCGACAAGGAGACCAAGGAAGTCACCCACCGCGAAGTCACCGCCACCGAAGACAACTGCAACCGCCGCGGCACCACCTACGAGGCGCTCGCCAAGCTGAAGCCGGTGATGGGCGAGGACAAGTTCATCACCGCCGGCAACGCCTCCCAGCTCTCCGATGGCGCCTCGGCCTGCGTGCTGATGGAAGCCAAGGATGCAGAGCGCGCCAACATCAAGCCGCTGGGCGCCTTCCGCGGTCTGGCGCTGGCCGGCTGCGAGCCCGACGAAATGGGCATCGGCCCCGTGTTCGCCGTGCCCAAGCTGCTCGCGCGCCACGGCCTCACGGTGCAAGACATCGACCTGTGGGAGCTCAACGAAGCCTTCGCCTCGCAGTCGATCTACTGCCAGGACAAGCTGGGCATTCCGTCGGAACGTTTGAACGTGAACGGCGGCGCCATCTCCATCGGCCACCCCTTCGGCATGACCGGCGCACGCCTCACGGGCCATGTGCTCATCGAAGGCAAGCGCCGCGGCGCCAAGTACGCGGTGGTCACGATGTGCATCGCCGGCGGCATGGGCGCCGCAGGCCTGTTCGAAATCTACTGAGGAACGCGCGATGGACCTGAACTTCACCCCCGAAGAAGAAGCCTTCCGCAGCGAAGTGCGCGCCTTTCTGGCCGACAAGCTGCCGGTGCGGCTGTCCGAGAAAGTGCGCGGCGGCAAGATCCTGGAAAAGGCCGACATGCAGGAATGGCACGCCACGCTGAACGCGCGCGGCTGGCTCGCCAACCACTGGCCCGAACAGTACGGCGGCCCGGGCTGGACGGCGGTCGAGAAGTTCATCTTCGAACACGAGTGCGCGCTGGCCTTCGCGCCGCGCATCGTGCCCTTCGGCGTGAACATGCTCGGCCCGGTGCTCATCAAGTACGGCAACGAGGCGCAAAAGCAGCACTGGCTGCCGCGCATCCTGAACGGTGCCGACTGGTGGTGCCAGGGCTATTCGGAACCCGGCGCGGGCTCCGACCTGGCGGCGGTGAAAACCTCTGCCGTGCGCGGCATCGACGCGCAGGGCGACCACTACATCGTGAACGGCCAGAAGACCTGGACCACGCTGGGCCAGCACGCCAACATGATCTTCTGCCTGGTGCGCACCAACCGCGAGGCGAAGAAGCAGGAGGGCATCAGCTTCCTGCTGATCGACATGACCTCGCCCGGCGTGGAAGTGCGCCCGATCATCACGCTCGACGGCGAGCATGAAGTGAACGAAGTGTTCTTCTCCGACGTGCGCGTGCCGGCCGAGAACCTGGTGGGCGAGGAGAACAAGGGCTGGACCTGCGCCAAGTACCTGCTGACCTACGAGCGCACCAACATCGCCGGCGTGGGCTTCTCGGTGGCCGCGCTCGAACAGTTGAAGGGCATTGCCGCGTCGCAGACCAAGAACGGCAAGCCCCTGGCCGACGACCCGGCCTTCGCGGCGCGCCTGGCGCGCGTGGAGATCGACCTGGAGAACATGAAGACCACCAACCTGCGCGTGATCGCGGCGGTGGCCGGCGGCGGCGTGCCGGGCGCGGAAAGCTCGATGCTGAAGATCCGCGGCACCGAGATCCGCCAGGAAATCTCGTCGCTGGCGCGCCGCGCGATGGGCGTGTACGGCCGCCCCTTCGTGGCCGAGGCGCTGAAGGACGGATACACCGGCGAGACCTTCGGGCCCGACTACGCGTCGGCCGCCGCCTCGCGCTACTTCAACAACCGCAAGCTGTCGATCTTCGGCGGCTCCAATGAAATCCAGAAGAACATCATCTCCAAGATGATCCTGGGCCTGTAAGGAGACACGCAATGAACTTCGAACACACCGAAGACCGGCGCATGCTCGCCGACAGCCTGAACCGCTTCATCAGCGAGCAGTACGCCTTCGACGCGCGCGACCGCATCGCGAAGTCGCAGCACGGGTTCAGCAAGGAAATCTTCCAGCAGTTCGCCGAACTCGGCGTGATCGGCGCGCTGTTCAGCGAGGCCGACGGCGGCTTCGGCGGCGGCGGCTTCGACATTGCCGTGGTCTTCGAGGCGCTGGGCCGCGGCCTGGTGATCGAGCCGCTGCTGGGCGCGGTGATGGTCGGCGAGGCGCTCAGCGCCGCCGGCAACGAGGCGCAGAAAGAGAAGCTCGGCGACATCATCAACGGCGTTGCCGTAGCGGCCTTCGCGCACGACGAAGCCGACACGCACTACGAACGCACGCGCGTGGCCACCAAGGCCGAACGCAATGGCGATGGCTGGGTGCTGCACGGCGCCAAGGCCGTGGTGCCCCAGGGCGAGCAGGCCGACCTGTTCCTGGTCTCCGCGCGCACCTCGGGCAACGTGGACGACGAAGGCGGCATCTCGCTGTTCCTCGTGCCCGCGAAGACCACGGGCCTCACGGTGCGCGGCTGCCCGTCCATCGACGGCGGGCGTGTGGCCGAACTCGCGTTCGACGGCGTGACGCTGGGCGCCGACGCGCTGCTGGGCGCCGAAGGCCAGGGCCACGCCACGCTGGAGCGCGCCATCGGCCGCGGCGTGCTCGCGCTGTGCGCCGAAGCGCTGGGCGCGATGGAAGCCGCCAAGACCGCCACGCTGGAGTACCTGCGCACGCGCAAGCAGTTCGGCACGCTCATCGGCAGCTTCCAGGCCCTGCAGCACCGCATGGCCGACCTGCTGCTGGAGATCGAGCAGGCGCGCTCGGCCGTCATCAACGCCGCGGCCGCCATCGACACGGGCGAGCGCGTGACGCGCGAGCGCGCGCTGTCGGCGGCCAAGTTCAGCATCGGGCGCATCGGCGCGCTGGTGGCGGAAGGAAGCATCCAGATGCACGGCGGCATCGGCATGACGTGGGAGCTGCCCCTGCCCCACTACGCCAAGCGCCTGGTGATGATCGACCACCAGCTGGGCGACGAAGACCATCACCTGCAGCGCTACATCCAGCTCGGCAAGGAGATCGCGGCATGACGGACACGACGAACAAGACCGTGCTGGTCTCGCAGGAAGGCGCCGTGCGCATCCTGACCAACAGCAACCCCGGCGCGCGCAACGCGATCACGCCGACGCTGTATGCCGAACTCTCGGCCGCGCTGGCCGACGCAGAAAAAGACCCCGAGGTCGGCGCCATCGTCTTCACCGGCGCGGGCGACTTCTTCTGCTCCGGCGGCGACCTGAACCTGCTGGCCAAGCGCCGCGAGCTGCCCATGGCAGAGCGCCGCCAGATCCTCGAAGGCCTGAACAACCTGATCCGCGCGCTGCGCGATTGCAGCAAGCCCGTGATCGCAGCAGTGGAAGGCGGCGCGGCCGGTGCGGGCCTGTCGATGGCACTGGCCTGCGACATGCTGGTGTCGGCGCGCGACGCGTTCTACACCGTGGCCTACGTCAAGGTCGGCCTCACGCCCGACGGCGGCGCCACCGCCTTCCTGGCCGAGTTCGTCTCGCGCCAGGTGCTCACCGAGCTGTGCCTCACCGGCGACCGCATGACGGCCGAGCGGCTGAACCAGCTGGGCGCGGTCAACCGCCTGACCGACAAGGGCGCGGCGCTGGCCGAGGCCGTGGCGCTCGCGGCCAAGGTCGCGACCGGCCCGCAGCGCGCCACCACGCGCATCAAGACGCTGTGCCGCCAGGCGCACCACGCCACGCTCGAAGCGCAACTCGACGCCGAGGCCGTGTTCATGGTCGAGTCGCAGGGCGACGCCGAAGCGGCCGAAGGCATCGGCGCGTTCCTGGGCAAGCGCAAGGCCGACTTCGTCGCCTTGCGCCACGACAAGGCAAAGGACGCGTCCTGACCCGACCCGTGCTGCCTTCACTTCATGCCTCGCACGTTGTGCGGGGCTTTCTCGTTTCTCCGAAGTCTGTGTCATGCCTCTATTGAATTCATCGCTGCCGCTCGCCGGTGTGCGCGTCCTCGACCTGTCCCGCATCCTGGCGGGCCCCTGGTGCGGCATGGTGCTGGCCGACATGGGCGCCGAGGTGATCAAGGTCGAGCACCCGGGCCGCGGCGACGACACGCGCGACTGGGGCCTGCGTGTCGGCAAGACCGAAACCGCCTACTTCAACAGCGTGAACCGCAACAAGCGCTCGGTCACGCTCGACCTGCAGACGCCCGAGGGCCAGCAGATCGCGCGCGACCTGGCCAAGCAGTGCGACGTGGTGATCCAGAACTTCAAGTTCGGCGGCATCGACAAGCTGGGCCTGGGCTACGAGCAGCTCAGCAAGGAACAGCCCGGCCTCATCTACTGCTCGATCTCGGGCTACGACCGCACCGGCGCCGAGGCCGCGCGCCCGGGCTACGACCTGGTGGTGCAAGGTGAAGCCGGCCTGATGGCGCTCAACGGCGAAGCCAACCAGCCGCCGCTGAAGTTCGGCGTGGCCGTGGTCGACCTGTTCACCGGCATGTACTCGGCGCAGGCCATCCTTGCCGCGCTCTACCAGCGCGAGAAGACCGGCAAGGGCCGGCACGTGGAGATGGCGCTGTTCGACTGCGGCCTGATGATCACCGCCTACTACGGCCTCGAAGCGCTGCTGATGGGCGAAGACCCGCCGCGCTACGGCAACTCGCACCCGTCGATCGTGCCGTACGGCGTGTTCGACGCGGCCGACGGCCCGCTGGTGATCACCGTGGGCAACAACGCGCAGTTCGCGCGCTTCTGCACCGAGGTGATCGAACGGCCCGACCTGGCGGCCGACGAGCGCTTCAAGACCAACATCCTGCGTTCGGCCAACCGCGCGGTGCTGCTGCCCGAGCTGCACGCCGAACTGGCCAAGCGCCCGCGCGCCGGCCTGCTCGAAAAGCTCACCGCCTCGGGCATTCCGTGCGGCGAGGTGCTGGGCCTGCTGGAGGCGCTGCAATCGAAGCGCGCGACCGATGCCGGCCTGGTCACCACGCAGCCGCACCCGGTGGCCGGCACGGTCGACGTGCTGGCGCCGCCCTACCGTTTCGACGGCGAACGCCTGCCGGTGCGCAGCGCGCCGCCCACCCTGGGCGAAGGCACGCACGACGTGCTGCAGTCCCTGCTCGGCCTGTCGGATGAAAAGCTGGCCGCGCTGAAATCGAGTGGCGTGGTCTGAGCAAGACGCGCCGTTTTCCTTGTTCCCCTGTGCATCCCTGAAGTAAGAAGTCCATGGCCTCCCCCGCTTTCCGTTCCCTCCGCAATCCCGTTCGCCGCGCACTCCTTGCCCTGGCCCTTCCCCTCACACTTTCACTCGTGGCCGGCAGCGCCTTCGCGCAAGCCTGGCCCAGCAAGCCGATCACGCTGATCGTGCCCTTCCCGCCCGGCGGCCCGACCGACGTGGCCTCGCGCATCGTGGCGCAGAAGATGTCGCTCGCGCTCAAGCAGAACATCGTCATCGACAACCGCAGCGGCGCCTCGGGCACCGTGGGCGCCGCCACGGCCGCGCGCGCCGCGCCGGACGGCTACACCTTCGTGATGCTGGCCACGCCCACGCTGCTGGCCTCGCACCTGTACGGCGCCACCGGCGGCTACGACATCTTCAAGAACTTCACGCCCGTGGGCTCGGTGTACGACCTGCCGATCGTGCTGGTGGTCAACCCCAAGTCGCTGCCCGAGGTGAACAGCCTGCAGGACCTGATCGCCAAGGCCAAGGCCGAAGGCGGCAAGCTCAACTACACGACGGCCGGCGCCGGCAGCTTCGGCCACCTGACGACCGAGCAGCTGAAGAACATCGGCAAGTTCGACATGCAGCACGTGCCCTACCGCGGCAGCGCGCCGGCCGTGACCGACCTGATCGGCGGCCAGGTGCCGGCGATGTTCTCCGACCTGGTGGCCGTGATTCCGCACATCCGCGCGGGCAAGGTGCGCGCCATCGCGGTGGGTTCGGGCAAGCGCGTGAGCCTGCTGCCCGACGTGAAGACGGTGGCCGAGCAGGGCTTTCCCGGTTTCGACGCCACCTCGTGGGGCGGCATGCTGGCCCCTGCCGGCACGCCCAAGGACGTGGTCGAGCGCATGAGCGCCGAGCTGAAGAAGGCGCTGGCCGACAAGGAAGTGCAGGACAAGCTGGAGAGCGTGGGCTCCTTCGCGGCCTACCGCACGCCCGAGCAGACCGGCGTGCGCATGAAGCAGGACTTCGAGCGCTGGGGCAAGGTCATTCGCGACAACCACATCACGAACCAGTAGAACCAGAACCAGAACCGGCCGGGCCGGCAGGGCGACAACACCAAGGAGACAGACATGACAGACAAGCACGCCAACAACTACAAGACCCCGGTCGGCACGCCGTTTCGCCCCGCGTTCCCGGTGCGCACCCTCGCGGACATCCACCGGCTCGAAGCCACGCCGCTGGACCAGGCGGTCACGGTGCGCAGCACCTACGAGATCTTTCGCAACGCGGGCCATGCCTTCGGCGACAAGACGGCGCTGACCTTCCTGCGCACGGGCAACCCGGCCGACGAGCCGATCCGCTGGTCGTACGCCGAACTGCTCGCGCGCCTGCACCAGACCGCCAACCTGCTGCATGCGCTGGGCGTGGGGCCCGGCGACGCGGTGGCGGTGCTGCTGCCCGGCTGCCTGGAATACCACCTGGCGCTGTGGGGCGGCGAGGCCGCCGGCATCGTGCAGCCGCTGAACCCGCTGCTGACCGACGAGAAGCTGGTCGCGCTGATGACCGCCGCGCGCGCCAAGGTGCTGATCGCCTACGGCTCGGACAGCGAATCGGGCATGTGGTCGAAGGCGATGCGCCTGCGCGGCCAGGTGCCCACGCTGACCACCGTGCTGCGCGTGGCGCCGCACGACGAGGCGCCCGGCGCGGCGGGCGAACTCCCCGAGGGCGTGGCCGAGTTCGACGTGCTGCGCGCCGCGCAGCCGAACGACCACCTCGTGAGCGGGCGCGACATCGCCCCCACCGACATCGCGGCCTACTTCCACACCGGCGGCACCACGGGTGCGCCCAAGCTCGCGCGCCACAGCCACGGCGCGCAGGTGTTCACCGCCTGGGCCAGCGTGCAGGTCGCGGGCATGAACGAGAACGGCATCTCCATCAACGGCTACCCGCTGTTCCATGTGGCGGGCGTGTTGCCGGCGTCGCTGTCGGCGCTGTCGGCGGGCTTGGAGGTGATCATTCCCACGCCCTCGCTGCTGCGCAACAAGGAGGTGCTGGCCAACTACTGGAAGCTGGTGGCGAAGTACCGGCCCACCTCCCTGTCGGCGGTGCCCACGGTGCTGGCCGCGCTGGCCAACGTGCCGCTGGACGGCGCGGACATCTCGTCGATCACCTACTGCCGCACCGGCGCCGCGGTGCTCTCACCCGAACTGGCCGCGCGCTTCGAGCGCCTGTTCGGCCTGCATGTGCACGAGAGCCTGGGCATGACGGAGATGGCCGGCATCTCGACCATCACGCCGCCGGGCGTGAGCGGGCCCGCGGGCTGCGTGGGCTTTCGCCTGCCGTACATGCAGATGCGCGTGGTGGCGCTCGACGAGAACGGCAACGCCAGCGACCGCGAGATGCCGCCAGGCGAACAGGGCATGGTGCTGTTCAAGTCGCCCAACCTGTTCTCGGGCTTTGTGGACCCGGCCGACAACGCCAAGGCCTTCACGGCCGACGGCTGGCTCGCCACCGGCGACCTCGGCTGGATCGACAGCGAGGAGCGCCTGAACCTCACGGGCCGCTCGAAGGACCTGATCATTCGCAGCGGCCACAACATCGACCCCAAGACCATCGAGGACGCGCTGGGCGCGCACCCCGCCGTGCAGCTGTGCGCCGCCGTGGGCGCGCCCGATGCCTATGCGGGCGAGCTGCCGGTGATCTTCGCGACGCTGGTGCCCGGCGCCTCGGCGACCGAGGAAGAGCTGCTGGCCTTCACCGCCGGCCGCGTGGACGAGGCGCCCGCCCGGCCCAAGTGGGTGTCGGTGATCGAGGCCATGCCGATGACCAACGTCGGAAAGATCTACAAGCCCGAGCTGCGCGCCATGGCCGCGCGGCAGGTGGTGGCCGCGACGGTGGCCGAGGTGTGCGCCGCGCTCGGCGTGGGCGAGGCCGCGCGGCCCGTGGTGAAGACCGAAGGCGAAAGCCTGGTGCATGTGCAGATCGACGCCGCGGCGGCGGGTGCGCTGGCCGCGCCGCTGCAGGAACAGCTGCTCAAGGCGCTGGCGCCGTTGCCCTTCAAGACGCGCATCGCGCTGAAGTGACTTTTTTTATAACCAGAGACTGGAGACAAGCCATGACTGCACAACGCCCCAACCGCAGGGCCCTGCTTTGCGCCGCCTCGTCGGCCGCCGCGCTCTTTGCGTTGGCGCCCGCCCACGCGCAGGCGCCTTATCCGAACAAGCCGATCCGCCTGGTGGTTCCCTACCAGGCAGGCGGCGCAACCGACGTGCTGGCGCGCGTGCTGGGCCAGAAGATGTCGGCCGGCCTGGGCCAGCCCGTGCTCATCGACAACAAGCCGGGTGCGGCCGGCATCATCGGCACCGACGCGGTCGCCAAGTCGGCACCCGACGGCTACACCGTCGTCTTCTCGCTCAGCAACTCGCTGCTGACCAACGAGTTCCTCTACGACAAGCTGCCCTACGACACGCAGCGCGACCTCACGCTGGTCTACCAGGTCGCCATGGGACCGCTGGTGCTGGTGGTGCATCCGAGCGTGCCGGTGAAGACCGCGCCGGAACTCCTGAAGTACGTGGCCGCCAACAAGGGCAAGGTCGCCTACGGCTCGTACGGCGTGGGCGCCTACCCGCACCTGGCCGGCGCGCACATGAGCCTCACGCAGCAGGCCGACATGAACCACGTCGCCTACAAGGGCGAGGCGCCGATGATGCAGGACCTGATCGGCGGCCAGATCCAGATGGCCTATGCCAGCGCGCTGGTGGCCAAGCCGCACATCGAAGCGGGCAAGGTCAGGGCCATCGGCGTGAGCGGCGAGCGCCGCATGGCCGCGCTGCCCAACATACCCACCCTGGCCGAGCAAGGCCTGAAGGACGAGGCGTACAGCGTGACCGGCTGGCTCGCCTTCGCGGTGCCCGCCAAGACACCCAAGGCCATCGTGGACCGCATTGCCGACGAGGTGCGCAAGGCCTCGCAACAGCCCGAAGTGCGCGAGCGCATCGCCGCCATGGGTTTCGAAATCAAGGACAGCTCACCCGAACTCTTTGCCGCCGCCTGGAAGCAAGAGCGCCCGGTGTGGGAGCGCCTGATCAAGCAATCGGGCGCAAAGCTCGAGTGAACCTCATCCGATATCCGAAGGAGCAACCATGAAGATTCTTGTGCCCGTGAAGCGGGTCGTCGACTACAACGTCAAAGTGCGCGTGAAGAGCGACGGCACCGGGGTGGACATTGCCAACGTGAAGATGAGCATGAACCCGTTCGACGAGATCGCGGTCGAAGAGGCGGTTCGCCTGAAGGAAAAGGGCATCGTGACCGAAGTCATCGCCGTGTCCTGCGGCGATGCCAAGTGCCAGGAAACGCTGCGCACCGCGATGGCCATCGGTGCCGACCGCGGCATCCTGGTCGAGACCACCGAAGAACTGCAGCCGCTGGCCGTTGCCAAGCTGCTGAAGGCGCTGGTCGACAAGGAACAGCCCTCGCTGATCATCCTGGGCAAGCAGGCCATCGACGACGACGCCAACCAGACCGGCCAGATGCTGGCTGCGCTGGCCGACCTGCCGCAAGCCACCTTCGCCTCGAAGGTCGACCTGGCCGCCGACAAGGTCACCGTGTCGCGCGAAGTCGACGGCGGCATGGAAACGCTGACCCTCACGCTGCCGGCCGTCATCACGACCGACCTGCGCCTGAACGAGCCGCGCTACGTGACGCTGCCCAACATCATGAAGGCCAAGAAGAAGCAGCTCGATACCTTCAAGCCTGAAGACCTGGGCGTGGACGTGAAGCCCCGCCTGAAGACCCTGAAGGTGGCTGAGCCCCCGAAGCGCGGCGCAGGCATCAAGGTGCCCGACGTCGCAGCTCTGGTGGACAAACTGAAGAACGAAGCGAAGGTGATCTGAACATGACCGCACTTGCATCCCTTGTCGTGGCCGAACACGACCACGCCAGCATCAAGCCGGCAACCCTCAACACCGTGACTGCGGCCCTGGCTTGCGGTGGCGAAGTGCACGTTCTGGTTGCTGGCGCGAACGCTGCCGAAGCCGCCAAGGCCGCAGCCCAGATCGCAGGCGTGACCAAGGTCATCGCTGCGGACAGCCCGAGCCTGGCCGAGAACCTCGCTGAAAACGTCGCCGCTCAGGTGCTCGCCATCGCGGCGAACTACAGCCACATCCTGTTCCCCTCGACCGCCAACGGCAAGAACGTGGCGCCTCGCGTCGCCGCCAAGCTGGACGTGGCGCAGATCAGCGACATCACGAAGGTCGACAGCCCCGACACCTTCGAGCGCCCGATCTACGCCGGCAACGCCATCGCGACCGTGCAGAGCAGCGATGCCACCAAGGTGATCACGGTTCGCACGACCGGCTTCGATGCAGCAGCGGCCACCGGTGGCACTGCAACCGTCGAAACCGCTGAAGGCGTTGCAGACAGCGGCAAGAGCAGCTTCGTCGGCCGTGAAGTCACGAAGAGCGAACGCCCCGAGCTGACGGCCGCCAAGATCATCGTCTCCGGTGGCCGAGCCCTGGGCAGCGCCGAGAAGTTCACCGAAGTGATGGCGCCGCTCGCCGACAAGCTCAACGCAGGCCTGGGCGCCAGCCGCGCAGCCGTCGACGCGGGCTACGCGCCCAACGACTGGCAAGTGGGCCAGACCGGCAAGATCGTTGCGCCGCAGCTGTACATCGCAGCGGGCATCTCGGGCGCCATCCAGCACTTGGCCGGAATGAAGGACTCCAAGGTCATCGTCGCGATCAACAAGGACGAAGAAGCGCCGATCTTCAGCGTGGCCGACTACGGCCTCGTCGCCGACCTGTTCGTGGCCGTGCCCGAGCTGGTGAAGGCGCTGTAAGAGGCTGCGCCGATGAAGACCCGCATCACCGAGCTGCTCGGCATTCGCTACCCGATCATCCAGGGCGGCATGCAATGGGTGGGCCACGCCGAGCTGGCCTCGGCCGTGTCGAACGCCGGGGGCCTTGGCGTGCTCACGGCGCTGACGCAGCCCACGCCCGACGACCTGCGCCACGAGATCGCGCGCATGCGCACCATGACCGACAAGCCCTTCGGCGTGAACCTCACGATATTGCCGTCGGTGAAGCCGCCGCCGTACGCCGAGTACGTGCAGGCCATCATCGACAGCGGCGTGAAGATCGTGGAGACCGCGGGCAACAGCCCGAAGGACTTCATCGAGGCGCTGAAACGCCATGACGTGAAGATCGTGCACAAGTGCACCTCGGTGCGCCATGCGCTGTCGGCCGAACGCAATGGCGTGGACGCGGTGTCGGTCGACGGCTTCGAGTGCGCGGGCCATCCGGGCGAGGACGACGTGCCCGGCCTGGTGCTGCTGCCGATTGCGGCGCGCAAGCTGCGCATTCCGATCATCGCGTCGGGCGGCATTGCCGACGGGCGCGGCATGGCCGCCGCGCTGGCGCTGGGCGCCGAGGGCATCAACATGGGCACGCGCTTCTGCGTGACGCAGGAAGCGCCCATTCACGACAACATCAAGCAGGCGCTGGTCGACGCGACCGAGCGCGACACGAAGCTGATGTTTCGCACCATGCGCAACACCGCGCGCGTGTTCCGCAACGCCATCTCCGAAGAGGTGGTGGCGATGGAGAACCGCGCGGGCGGCTGCGAGTTCGAAGAGGTGCGCCCGCTGGTCGCTGGTGCGCGCGGCAAGGCGGCGCTGGCGTCAGGCGAGGTGCAGAACGGCGTGGTGTCGGCGGGCCAGTGCATCGGGTTAATCGACGACATTCCGACCTGCGCGGAATTGCTCGAACGCATGGTGCGCGAGTGCCGCGAGCATCTGGACCGGGCGCGGTCCTGGATGGACTGAGTCTTTCTTGCTCGCGTCCGGGGGGCGCGCAGGCCGACGGGGTACCTTGCTCCGCGAATGTCCCCCGGCCTTCGGCCTCCTCCTTTATTTCGCTGCGCAAGGCACCCCATCGGCCTGTGCGTTCAGCGCGGTTGCGCACTAAGACCGCACGGCCCCTGAGGCACGCGCGCGGCGCATTGCGGAAGCTGCATTTGTTGGCGATTGCCGAGACTTCGTGCGGCAAGAAACGGCCACTGCGCCAGCGCTCTTCTCTAAAGTGGATGCCCCTGTCACTCGATATCCCACCAAGGGAAGAAGAAAGGCGCAACACACCCACCCACTGGAATGTATGAAGGCTGCTTGCCTCGCGGCAGGTTGTCGGTGCGAAAGCAGCGATGCAGATGCGAGGTATCAAAAGGCGACGGCCAGGGTGTTACGAGCACCCCGACCGTCTAACCAAAGAAGTGCACTTACCTCTAAAGGAACGCACAAAAATGGCTACCAAGACTATAGCCCGGCCTCGTACGCCCGGAGCTTCCGAAGACAACGCCCAAGACCCGGCGGATCGTCTCGAAAACACCCTCTCCCAACTCGAAGCGCTCCTGTGGGTCTGCCACGGGGAAGACATCGACTGGTGCAGCGGCAGCGGACCTCGACAACTGGACAACCTGCTCTGGCTTGCGGCTGAACTGGCGCGCAAGGCTGGGGAGCTATTTCAGTTGAATGAGAAGGCGCGACACAGGGCGCCTGAGACTGGCGGGTAGCGGCTGGTCTGCGGGCTGCGAGCTTCGCGGCCCGCTTGGGGAACAGGTCTTTTTGGGTGCGATGTCATGTCCGAAAGCGCTAAATTTCGTACATGTCCGCCGCCGCCCTCACTAGTCGAGCCACTTGGCCTGCAGTCCCAATCGCCTTGCCTAGCCGCAGGTGTGCCTAAAGCGACGAGCCGCCTACGGCGCGGGTAATCCCGGGCCGAGTGGGCTACGAAGGCGCCCGTAAGCTTCTCTGCCACTGTTTTTGAGGAGCGTAGACATTCTTCCGCTCACAAGCCGAGCCGCTTTCGATCCTTGCGATAGAACTTCACAGCGGCCAGGAGCGAAAGACCAAGGACTCCCCAAGCTCCTTTTTCGTACCGACGCAAGATTCCATCGCGTATCACCTCAACGAGGGGCGGTGGAATGCTCTTCAGTTCCATGTGCTCGGTTGCGTATGCGCCTCCGATCATTAGCCCCGCGAAGAAGACGAGGCCGACGACTAAGATGGCCTGGGTCCGTTTTGAGTACGCAAAGACGTACAAGAACTCTGTGAGCATCGCTTCTCCGTTACTGGCTGAAACGCAAGGTTAGTCTATTGGGGCCTTGTCGATACACGCGCCGCGAAGCCACTAGGCCACGCTCTGCAGCCTTACTTTGACCAGTTTTTGTCAGAACAGGTCACCGCTCCTAAGAACACCGAATCCCTGGGGATTCAGCAGCCTCGCAGTGCGTGGGCTAACGTGCAAATCACCTGTCACTTGAACAGGTTGCTTCGCTCTGTGAGCGGCAATGGCTTCGAGATATTCATCGTTACCCAGCTCGACCATTACATTCTTCTCGGAATCCGTGATCGTCGTTGCGATGGTGACGGTGCCGCTCTCATCACCCGGACGCCGGTCGAGGCGCTTAACGAGCCCGACAATTAGCCGACCCAATAGGACATAGTTGTCCTTGTAATACTCAGAAGCCGCAGCAATCGTGGCAACCTTGGCAGGCTCAAAGAGAAACGTTAGTGGGAGCTGATGACTCATGTCATTGCCCGAAGGTGAGATGGAAATCTCGAAGCCACGTTGGCGCTGACTACCGCTTAGGCCGACAAGTGCGTCACACATGTTTGCGCTTGCGCCCCTTTGCACAGCGGCATCAAAAACGCTTAGGTCTGCCCCGGTCTCGTACTCGTTGGAGGCTGTGCTGAGCGCGTTTAGGCCGGATGCCAAGTTTTCACTGACGACGCTGGCAAACGATGCCAACGGGATCGAAGTCTGGTCAACACGGGCCGGTCCCGCTGGCGCGATCACATTGACGACGTAACTGCCGATTTCGGTTTGGCCCAAGCGGAGCGACGCGAGGTATTGAGCAGCTTCAGGCGGTCGCGATCCGGCAAAGTGACGACGCTTTGAGAGAGTGGACATGACCGCCGACGCCATCAGATCGCGGGCCTTCTGATTGAGCAGCACCCCATCCTCGAGAGGTATCGAGCCATCTTCTACGTCATCATGAAAGACCCGCACTCGAATCGAATCAGCAAGGGTTCCCGCGACTGTCTTCGCCACGTCAATCGCGGTTCGCCCTTCAAAGGAACCAATCGCAGACACGGCGTCCGCCATGCGCTCAAAGAAGTCTTTGGCGACGGTCGATATCGGCGCCAGGACTTCAGCCTCAACCAATTCTGGCTCTGGTCGGTGCCATACCGACGCGAACTTTCCGAACGCGCCGTCGTCCCGCCATCCACTTTGGGACAGATAGGTGCTGAGCTGATGCGGCCGAAGTTCGGCGATCTGTCGCCGCAGTTGCTCGCGTTCATTTCTGGACCGCTCTTCACGGATCACGCAGGCTCTCCCTGACTCGCAAGCGAGAGCAGTTCGCGCAAGGATGCCGTGGTGAGGCGTTGCCCTAAGGGGATATCCACGTTGACGGTCGCAGTATTGGCAGTCTCCGGAAGACCACGAAGCGATACCCAATAGCAATCGTTGAGAAGTGCCATGTGGTCCGCGTTGTGCTGAATCCAGGCAGCGTCATCTTGCGGCACCCGCATCACGGCAAGGTAACGCGGCATCATCAGATCAGTGGCCCGTAGGTCGTTGTAGTTTTTGACGGGCAGAGCGAACTTGATAGCGCCGTCCGCAACGTTTGCCACAGCAGTGCATTTGAGCTGCAATTGAATTGTCGGATTTCTCCAAACACCGCCGGGCCAGTTCTTCGCGCTGAGTTGCACGTCAACGCTGTCGTCATCAACGTCTGGGCGGCTTGGATTGAGGCCTGCTTGTGCCGCCATCGCGTAGATATACGCCACGTTGAACTGCTCCATGCGCTGGGTCAGATGCATAGGAGGCGCTCAGACTAGGGCTGCAGATGGTTCATGCCCGAAGTATCCAACAGCCTGTAACGATTAGTCTGCGTCGGCTGCGATGGTAAACCCTTGCATTGGACGCTGACCGCATTCAAACGACACGCGTCGCGGCAGCATCTGGGGACTCGTCACCTCAATCGCATCAGCCGCTATGAGGACGTGACCATGAGCAACATGCTCGCACCAGAACGCTAAGCGCCCTTCTCTCGCAACGACCTGACCTTCCGATGCAGGTTGTATCGGATGAAGCCTGGCTTCTGGGACTCGCGTTTCAGGTAACCGACCCAGATGCTCAACGCGCCTTCCTTGGGCAATCCATCCAGAGCGCTCAGCACGTCATCGACTTGCTCGACAGACCATTGATGGCTTTGCGCCTCGTTCTTGAACTCCTGCTCCCATGGACTCCAGCCAGGATCTTCAAACGACGCTGGATTTAGGCCACCGCCCGGCTTACGCACCATGTGGAGGGCGAGCATTGGCCAGCCGGCTACGAAGGAGGCGGCGTCAATTCGCGAGCAGACTTGACCCATTGCGCGAGCATAGGCATCACCTTTAAGGCCCAAGAGCGTCGCTGCTACGGCATACCCAACGATTGGCGGCTCTTTCGCTTCGACTCGGTCGCGTATCAGCTTCAAGAGGTTTCTGGCATGTATGTGCTGTGCGTCCATAGCTCCCCTCGGTGTCTGGAAATGTGGGCAAGCAGTATCGGGTACTCCAGTGCACCTTTGGCACTGTGTCAACCCGGAGCGCCCGGCGCACCTGACGCAGTGCAGTCTCCCTAAGGAAAGCGCTCAAAACGGGGCGGTTCGATGCTTGACCAGTACGCACGCGTCCAAGCGCGGGGCCGAAGCCATTGAGCAACCGCGATGGAACTCCACTACCGCGTCTGAAGCAGCTAGGCAGATCGCCTGCATCGACTGCCGCAACCAGTCTGAAGCGAACACAGAGCACAGTCATGCCAGCGACAACCGCAGGCGACACCAGCCCCTCTGACTTCTGTTTATCCACTGCCCGTCTCTCACAAAGACTCAGTGGGATGCCCCCACTCCCATCTGCAATCCGCCGCAGCCGTCGAACCACCAACCCCACAGCCGCACTCACCGTGCGCAGGGCGTCGGGTACTCCCCGCAGCGAAATAAAGGAGGAGGCCGCAGGCCGGGGGACATTCGCGGAGGGGAGTACCCGGCGGCCTGTGCACACGCCCCGAAAGCCGCCCTGAAAAGGCCAACCAGCTAAGGAAACCCCCGATGCATGAGTGGTCATCGACCCCCTAGCATCGATGGCTGTTTCCCTGTCGAGGTGTACGGAACGCGTCCCGGCGTCCGCCCGGTGACATGGCGTTCTTGCCTCACTGACCTTCTGCGATGACAACACCACCCGAGTCCGGCCCCACGCTGGACGCCGCCAGCCCCCTCCCCCCCGACATCGAAGCCGCCGACGAACCGACCAAGGTTCCCCTTGCCATCGAGGACTGGCTCACCGTCCTCATCATGGGCGCGCTGGCGCTCATCACCTTCGCCAACGTGCTGGTGCGCTACTTCACCGATTCGTCCTTCGCGTGGACCGAAGAGTTCTCGGTGTTCCTCATGATCATGCTGGCGCTGGTGGCCGGCTCGGCGGCGGTGGCGCGCGACCGGCACATTCGCATCGAGTACTTCTCGGAGAGCGGCTCCATGGCGCGGCGCAAGCGGCTGGCGCAGTTCGGCGCGCTGATGATCGCCATTCTGTTCACGCTCATCGGCACGCTCAGCATCCGCATGGTGTGGGACGACTACCGCTTCGAGGAGACCACGCCGGGCATCGGGCTGCCGGCCTGGTGGTACTCCATGTGGCTGCCGATCGTGTCGTATGCGATCGCGCTGCGCGCGGTGGGCCTCATGGTGCGCCGCGGCCGCAAGACCAACTACGCCTCCGACAGCAAGGGCGACGCCAAGTGATCGCCACGCTGCTCTTTGTCGCCTTCGTCGCGATGATGCTGGTGGGCGTGCCCATCGGCGCCGCACTGGGCCTGGCGGGCGCCGCCTGCATCGCGCTGGCCAACGGCGACGCCCAGTGGTTCGGCCTGCTGGCCGTGCCGCAGAACTTCTACGCGGGCCTGGGCAAGTACCCGCTGCTGGCCATTCCGATGTTCGTGCTGGTCGGCTCCATCTTCGACCGCTCGGGCGTAGCGCTGCGGCTGGTCAACTTCGCAATTGCCATCGTGGGCCGCGGCCCCGGCATGCTGCCGCTGGTGGCGATTGCGGTGGCGATGTTCCTGGGCGGCATCTCGGGCTCGGGCCCGGCCAATGCCGCGGCCGTGGGCGCGGTGATGATCGCGGCCATGTCGCGCGCGGGCTACCCTGCCGCCTTCTCGGCCAGCGTGGTGGGCGCCGCGGCGGCCACCGACATCCTGATTCCGCCGTCGGTCGCGTTCATCGTGTACTCGGTGCTGGTGCCCGGCGCCTCGGTGCCGGCGCTGTTCGCGGCCGGCATGATCCCGGGCGTGATGGCCGGCCTGGCGCTGATGATTCCGGCCGTGCTGCTGGCCCGCAAGCACAAGATGGGCGCGCTCGAATCGACGCTGCCGCGCCCGCCGTTCTGGAAGAGCTTTCGCGAAGCGACCTGGGGGCTGGCCGCGCCAGTGCTGATCTTGGGCGGCATGCGCGCGGGCTGGTTCACGCCGACCGAAGCCGCGGTGGTGGCGGTGTTCTACGGCCTGTTCGTGGGCATGTGCATCCACCGCACGATCAAGGTGCGCGACCTGTTCGTGATCTTGCGCGAGTCGGGTGAGCTGTCGGCGGTGATCCTGCTGGTGGTGTCGCTCGCGGGCATCTTCGCGTACTCGTTGTCGACGCTGGGCATCATCGACCCGGTGACGCGCGCCATCGTGAACTCGGGGCTGGGCGAGTACGGCATCCTGTCGCTGCTGATCCTGCTGCTGATCACCGTGGGCATGTTTCTGGACGGCGTGTCGATCTTCCTGATCTTCGTGCCGCTGCTGCTGCCCATCGTGCAGTACTACAAATGGGACCCGGTGTGGTTCGGCGTGATCCTCACGCTGAAGGTGGCGCTGGGCCAGTTCACGCCGCCGCTGGCGGTGAACCTGATGGTGTCTTGCCGCATCGCCAAGGTGCGCATGGAAGAAACCGTGCGCTGGGTGGGCTGGATGCTGTTCTCGATGTTCGTGGTGATGGTCCTGGTCATCATCTTCCCCGAGCTGGCCTTGTGGCTGCCGAGGAAGCTGGGCTATTGACGCGTGGCCGACAGCCCCGGCCAAAGATTTCAGTGCCCGGTTCAGTTCAACACAACAAGGAGACCTTTCATGAAATTCCGCCGCACCCTGCTCGGCCTTGCCGCCGCAGCCACCGCCCTCGGCATGTTCTCGACCGGCGCCATGGCGCAGGCCGCCTACAAGCCCGAATACAAGATGTCGCTGGTGCTCGGCCCGCCCACGCCCTGGGGCCAGGCCGGGAAGATCTGGGCCGACATGGTGAAGGAGCGCACCCAGGGGCGCATCAACATCAAGCTGTACCCCGGCGTGTCGCTGATCCAGGGCGACCAGACGCGCGAGTTCAGCGCGCTGCGCCAGGGCGTGATCGACATGGCCGTGGGCTCGACCATCAACTGGTCGCCGCAGGTCAAGCAGCTCAACCTGTTCTCCATGCCCTTCCTGATGCCCGACTACGCGGCCATCGACGCGCTCACGCAGGGCGAGGTCGGCAAGGACATGTTCAAGACGCTGGAGAAGGCCGGCGTGGTGCCGCTCGCCTGGGGTGAGAACGGCTTTCGCGAAATCACCAACTCGAAGAAGCCCATCAAGTCGCCGGCCGACATCAAGGGCATGAAGATCCGCGTGGTGGGCTCGCCCATCTACTCCGACATGTTCACCGCACTGGGCGCCAACCCCACCCAGATGAGCTGGGCAGACGCACAGCCCGCGCTCGCCAGCGGCGCGGTCGACGGCCAGGAGAACCCGCTGTTCCTGTTCACGGTGCTCAAGATGCAGACCGTGGGCCAGAAGTTCGTCACCACCTGGGGCTACGTGGCCGACCCGCTGGTGTTCGTGGTCAACAAGGAAATCTGGGCCTCGTGGACGCCGGCCGACCAGGCCATCGTGCGCCAGGCGGCCATCGATGCGGGCAAGGAAGAAATCGTCATCGCGCGCAAGGGCCTGGTGGAAGCCGACAAGCCCGTGCTGAAGGACATCGCCGGCATGGGCGTGACGGTGACCAGCCTCACGCCGGCCGAGCGCGACGCGTTCGTGAAGGCGACGCGGCCGGTGTACGACAAGTGGAAGTCGACCGTGGGCGCGGACCTGGTGGCCAAGGCCGAGCAGGCGATCGCGGCGCGCAAGAAGTAAGCGGGTTTCTTCGCTGTGCAGCGGGCGCGTCAGGCGCCGTAGCCGCCTTCGCGGTAGCGGCTCGGGTTTGCGCCCGCCACTTTCTTCATCAGGCGCCTGAGCGCGGTGGCGTCCTGGTAACCCACGGCGCAGGCCACCTGCTCCACCGTCATGCGGCTGCCTTCGAGCAGCGCGCGGGCGCGCCGCAACCGCACGCCCTGCACCAGGGCCTGCGTGCTCTTGCCGGTGGCCTTCTGGATGTGGCGCGCCAGCGTGCGTGGCGACATGCAGAACTCGCTCGCCAGCACGCTCACGGCGGGCGCATCCGGCAGGGCCGATTCCACTCTTGCGGCGAGCCGCGCCACCAGGTCGTTGCCGTTGGCCAGCAACTCCGCCGCGATGAACGGCGCCTGCGCCTGGCGCCCGTCGATCAGCAGCGTGCGCGAGACCAGGTCGGTCAGCGCACTGCCGCAGCGCTCGCGCAGCAGGTGCAGCATGAGATCGGTCTGCGCGAATGCGGCGCCCGCGGTGACCACGGGGCCGTCGGCGCAGACCATGCGGTCGGCGTCGACCGTGCAGCCGGGCGACATGCGCGCGAGCAAGGGCGCGTACCACCATGAGGTGGTGGCGCGGCGGCCTTCGAGCAGCCCTGCGGCGTTCAGCAGGAACACCGCGGAGCACGATGCGGCAACCTGTCCGCCCGCCTTCACGTGGCGCACGAGGCCTTTGACGGCCTGGGCGGCATCGTCGCTCTCCAGGCACTGGCGAATCTCGCCCGGCGTGTTCAGGCCGAGCCCCGGCACCACCCATGTCGAACGGTCGTCACGCGGCCTCGCGGGCAGGCGCGCGGTGTCCAGGCTCATGCCGGCCTGCAGCCGCACCGGGCCGCCCTGCACCGAGCACACGCGCCAGCGCGGCGGCGCCACGCCGGCACGGGCGGCCACGGCCTGCGCGGCGCCCAGGATGTCGAGCGTGATCGCCACGCTGGAGTTGAAGGCGCCGGGCAGCACCAGGACAGTGAAATCGTGCATGCAAAAGTGCTTGGCGGATAAGGCCCGAAAGCAGTCGAATCAGACACTGCCATTCTGGCTGTGCGAACGGCCCAATACAAGCTCCATCCGCTTCCTTCAGGCCCCGCATGCCCACCATCCTCGTGAAGATTCCCCATGGCTCGTTTCCCGGCGAAAGCCGTGGCGCCCTGGTCCGCAAGATCAATGAAGCCGCTGCAGCAGCCGAACAGATGCCCGACGAGCCCCGCGCGCGGCGCCTGTGCTGGGTGCTGGTCGACGAGCTCGCGGCCGGTGCGTGGACCTGCGGCGGCGCCGACGTGAGTGCGCAACTTCTGCCCTGCACGGCGCTGGCCTGCGTGCCGGCCGGCGTGCTCGACGATGCATCGCGCGCCGCGTTCGTGTCGGGCATGCACGCCGCGTTCGAGGAGGCGTTGCCTTCTGACGACGTGCGCCGCCTTTCCACCTCGGTGGTCATCCACGAGGTGGCTGACGGCGCCTGGGGCGTGGGCGGCGGCGTCTGGCGGCTGCCCGACTTCGCGCGCGCCGCGGGATATGCGCACCTGCAGCATCTGGTCCACCCGGCACACGCCGCATGAACACGAGGAGAAGACCCATGGCACCGACCCGCAACCTGAACGAAGACGACCCGCTCGACGACTTCACCTCGCGCCCCATCACCCTGGACGGCATCGAGAAGAAGGTCTACCTCACCGGCCGGGGCCCCGCCGTGATCGTGATGACCGAGATGCCCGGCATCAGCCCGCACGTGGCGCGCTTCGCCCGCTGGGTGCGCGACGCGGGCTTCACGGTCTACATGCCCTCGCTGTTCGGCCGCGACGGCGCGGTGCCGCAGGCAGAGGAAGGCACCGCCGTGTTCAAGCGCGCCTGCGTGAGCGCCGAGTTCCGCGCCTTCGCGTCGAACGCTTCGAGCCCCGTCACGCAATGGCTGCGCGCACTCGCGCGGCTGGCGCACGAAGAGTGCGGCGGCCCGGGCGTGGGCGCGATCGGCATGTGCTTCACCGGCAACTTCGCGCTCTCGATGATGATGGAGCCCGCCATGCTCGCACCGGTGGTGTGCCAGCCTTCGCTGCCGCTGGACGACCCGGCAGGAATGAACGTGGCGCCCGACGAACTGGCCGCCGTGCGGCAGCGCCTGGCGCGCGAAGACCTCACGGTGATGGCCTATCGCTTCGACGGCGACAGGTTCTGCAAGGCGGAGCGCTTCGCGGCGTTCTCGCAGGCGCTGGGCGAGCGCTTCGTCGCGCGCGTGCTGCCCGACAGCGCGGCCAATCCCGACACGCCGCCCTTCTTCGCGAAGCTGGTGGCCAGCCCGCACAGCGTGGTAACGGCGCACCTGGTCGACGAGGCCGGCCAGCCGACGCTGGCGGCGCGCGACGAGATCCTGGCGTTCTTCGCGCGGCGACTGCGGGGCGGGCGCTGACGATCGCGCGGGCTCTGGCAGACTTGCCCGCCAAGGAGCCCGCCATGCCATCGAACCCGTCCGTCGACACCGCCCCGCACACCCTCGTCATCGACACCGATCCCGGTGCCGACGACGTGATCGCGCTGCTCTTCGCCATGGCGGCGCCGCACGCGCTGAAGATCCAGGCGCTGACGACGGTGGCCGGCAACGTGCCGCTGGCCAAGACCTCGCGCAACGCGCGCCTGGCTTGCGAATGGGCCGGGCGGCCGGAGATTCCGGTGTACGCAGGCGCCGAGCGGCCATTGCGGCGCACGCCGATCTACGCGGCCAACATCCACGGCAAGGAAGGCCTCACGGGGGTCGACGTGTACGAGCCCGCCGCGCCGCCGGCCGAAGGCCACGCGGTCGACTACCTGGTTCGCATGCTGCGCGCGGCGCCGGAGAACAGCGTGACGCTCGCCATGCTCGGCCCGCAGACCAACCTCGCTCTTGCGCTGGAACAGGCGCCCGACATCGTGCGCGGCCTGCGCGAGCTCATGCTCATGGCCGGCGCGCACTTCAACGGCGGCAACATCACGCCGGTGGCCGAGTTCAACGTGTTCGCCGACCCGCATGCGGCAGAGGCCGTGCTGCAAAGCGGTGTGCCCATCACCATGCTGCCGCTGGACGTGACGCACAAGATATTGACGAGCGACGAACGCATCGCGCGCCTGCGCGGCCTGGGCAACCGGGCCGGCGCCATCGTTGCGGACATCCTGGACGCCTATGCGCCGCAGGAGATGAAGCACTACGACATGCCCGGCGGGCCGGTGCACGACGCCACCGTCACCGCCTACCTGCTGCAGCCTTCGCTGTTCCGCGGCAAGCGCATCCATGTGGAGATCGACAGCCGCGAGGGCATGGGCTTCGGGCAGACGGTGGCCGACTGGTACGGCAGCCTGCGCCGCACACCCAACGTGAACTGGATCGTCGACGGCGACGCGCAGGGCTTCTTCGACCTGCTGACGGAACACATCGCGCGGCTGCCCTGAACACCGGCGCGCGCGCATGAAAAAAGCCACGCTGCAAAACAGCGTGGCTTTGTTTTGTGTGTGCAGCAGCGAAATCAGTGCTGCAGGATCTTGTTGAGGAAGTCCTTGGTGCGCGGCTGGCGGTTCTCCGGGTGGCTGAAGAACTCGTCCTTCGGGCAGTCTTCCAGGATCTTGCCGCCCACGTCGATGAAGATCACGCGGCTGGCCACCTTGCGGGCGAAGGCCATTTCGTGCGTGACCACCATCATGGTCATGCCTTCCTTGGCCAGGGCCACCATGACGTCGAGCACTTCGCCGACCATTTCGGGGTCGAGCGCCGAGGTGGGCTCGTCGAACAGCATCACGATCGGGTCCATCGACAGCGCGCGCGCAATGGCCACGCGCTGCTGCTGGCCACCCGACAGCTGGCCCGGGAACTTGTCCTTGTGCGCCATCAGGCCCACGCGGTCGAGCATCTTCAGGCCGCGGGTCTTGGCTTCGTCGGGCGTGCGGCCCAGCACCTTGATCTGCGCGATCGTGAGGTTCTCGGTCACCGACAGGTGCGGGAACAGCTCGAAGTGCTGGAACACCATGCCGACCTTGGAGCGCAGCTTGGGCAGGTTGGTCTTGGGGTCGTGCAGCGGAATGCCGTTGACGGTGATCTCGCCCTTCTGGAAGGGCTCGAGCGCGTTCACGGTCTTGATGAGGGTGGACTTGCCCGAGCCCGAAGGCCCGCACACCACCACCACGTCGCCCTTGGAGATGCTCACCGAACAATCGTTGAGCACCTGCACCGGGCCGTACCACTTCGATACGTTCTTGATTTCAATCATTTTTTCGGACATTTGTTTCTCTCCGGTTCAGCACTCAGGTCAGCGAATGATGGCGATTTTCTTGTGCAGGCGCTTCACCAGCCAGGAAAGGGCGTAGCACATGACAAAGTAAACGACAGCGGCCAGCAGGTAGGCCTCGATCGGACGGCCGAAGTTCTTGCCGGCGGTTTCGAAGCCCTTGAGCATGTCGTAGGCACCGATGGCGTAGACCAGCGAGGTGTCCTGGAACAGGATGATGGTCTGCGTGAGCAGCACCGGCAGCATGTTGCGGAAGGCCTGCGGCAGCACCACCAGGCGCATGTTCTGCCCGTAGGTCATGCCGACCGCCTGGCCGGCGTTCACCTGGCCGCGCGGGATCGACTGGATGCCCGCGCGCATGATCTCGCTGAAGTAGGCGGCCTCGAACGCGACGAAGGTGATCACGGCCGAGATTTCGGAGCGGTAGTTGGAGCCCACCGAGCCGAACAGCGAATAGAACGACGCCGGCACCAGCAGGAAGAACCACAGGATCACCATCACCAGCGGAATGCTGCGCATGCCGTTGACGTAGATGGCGGCCGGGGTGTCGAGCCACTTCTTGCCCGACAGGCGCATGAGCGCCAGCAGGGTGCCGAAGATCACGCCGCCGATCGTGGCCACCACCGTCAGCATGATGCTGAAGTAGAAGCCCTTGACGACGAAGTTGCTGATGACGTCCCAGTTGTAGAAGGACAGGTCGAGATTCATCATGTCAGTGTCCTCCGCCGCCGGCGCTGGCCGAGACGATGAAGCCCGGCACGCGGGTCTTCTTCTCGATGAAGGCCATCAAGCGGTTGATGATCAGGGCCGACACCACGTAGCACGCCGTCACCGCAAGGTAGACCTCGATGCCGCGCGAGGTTTCTTCCTGCGCCTGCATGGCGAACATGGTGAGTTCGGTGACCGACACGGCGAACGCGACGGACGAGTTCTTGAAGATGTTCATCGTCTCGCTGGTGAGCGGCGGGATGATGATGCGGTAGGCCATCGGCAGGATCACGTAGCGGTAGTACTGCACCGTGGTGAAGCCCACCGCCATGCCCGCGTAGCGTTGCCCCTTGGGCAGCGCCTGGATGCCCGAGCGCACCTGCTCCGCGATACGCGCCGAAGTGAAGAAGCCCAGCGCCAGCACCACGAGGATGAAGCTCGGAACGCCCTTCATGACCGGAACGAGCGCCGGAATCACGTGATACCAGAGGAAGATCTGCACCAGCAACGGGATGTTGCGGAACAGCTCCACCCACGCATTGCCCAGGCGCACGAGCCATGGGTTGTCAGGCAGCGTGCGGATGATGCCGACGAGGGAGCCCAGCACGAGCGCCACGATCAGCGCCAGCAGCGCAACCGACACCGTCCAGCCCCAGGCCGACAGCATCCATTGCAGGTAAGTCGGGTAGTCCCCCCCGGGGTCTTGCAGGAAGACCTGCCAATCCCAGTTGCCCATGTTCATTCACTCCTTCAGCTCTTGGAAAACCTGTCCCTTGAAAAGAAACGCCCACCGCGAAAGGTGGGCGTCATTCATGCAGCGACGCGCCGCTTATTCCTTGGTGACGTACTCTTCAGCCGGCTTGTCGTTCGGGTTGGCCCAAGCGTTCTTGGTGGCTTCGCCCAGCGGCAGGTTGATGGTCACGTTGGCCGGGGGAATCGGCTTCAGGAACCACTTGTCGTACAGCTTGGTCAGCTCGCCCGACTTGGCCTGCGCCTTGATGCTGTCGTCCACGGCCTTCTTGAAGGCGGGGTCGTCCTTGCGGATCATGATGGCGATGGGTTCCACGGCCAGCACGTCGTTCAGGATCTTGTAGTCCTTGGGTGCCTTGGACTTGGCGGCCAGCGAAGCCAGGATCGAGCCGTCCATCACGAAGGCGTCGGCACGGCCGGTTTCCAGCAGCAGGAAGCTGTCGGAGTGGTCCTTGCCGTAGACCTCCTTGAAGGTCAGGTTCTCGGCGCGCTTTTGCTTGCGCACGGTCTGCAGCGGCGTGGTGCCGGTGGTGGTGGCAACCGTCTTGTCCTTCAGGTCGGCCAGCGAGTTGATGCCCGAATTGGCCTTGACGATGATCTTGGTTTCTTCGACGTAGGTGGTCACGCCGAAAGCCACGTCCTTCTGGCGGGTGGCGTTGTTGGTGGTGGAGCCGCACTCGATGTCCACGGTGCCGTTCTGAACCAGCGGAATGCGGTTCTGCGAGGTGACGGGCTGGTACTTGACTTCGAGCTTCTTGCCGGCGGCCTTCTCGAGGTCCTTGATGATGTTGGCGCAGACGTCGTAGTGGAAGCCGGTGTACTGGCCGTTGCCCAACGTGTACGACAGGCCGGAGGATTCACGCACACCTTCGGTGATGACGCCCGATGCCTTGATCTTGGCGAGGGTGTCATTGGCTTGTGCCAGAGCGCCGCCGGCGGCCAGCGCCGCGATTGCCAATGCCAATACTTGTTTCTTCATACGGTAAAACTCCTGAGGGTGACGTAAACAGATACAACGAAATTCTAGACACTCACATTTTGCGTGATACCCGGACCAACCCGGTGCATCGACGCCTAATCTGCACCATGCAAGCGCATGCGCGTGTCGGCATGGTGCGATCCTGCCTCCTGGCATTGTCTGACTTTCACTAAGCAGCCTTTGTGCCCGACGCCGTTCCGTGCGCTTCCCCGGGCGCGGTACCCGAGGGTTCGGCCGCGGGCGGAACCGGGGCCGCCGACAGGCGCACGGGCTGCGTGAGGTTCTCGGGCACGAGCAGCGCCTCCATTTCGGCGCGCGTCATGATGCCCAGCGACTCGGCGACCAGGTCGATCGGCCCGCCGGTGGCCAGCGCGGTCTTGGCGATGAGCGCAGCTTTCTCGTAGCCGATGAGCGGGTTGAGCGCGGTGACCAGCGTGACCGACTCGCGCACCCTCTTGGCCAGGAACTCGCGGTTGGCCTCGATGCCCTCAACGCAGTTCGTCTGCAGCGTGGCGCAAGCATTGGCCAGGTGCTTGATGCTCTTGAACAGGCTCCAGCCCATGATCGGCTCGAAGGCGTTGAGCTGCAGCTGGCCGGCCTCCGACGCCATGGTCACGGTGATGTCGTTGCCGATGACCTCGAAGGCCACCTGGTTCATGACTTCCGGAATCACGGGGTTGACCTTGCCCGGCATGATCGACGAACCCGCCTGGCGCGCCGGCAGCCGGATCTCGCCGAAGCCGGCCTGCGGGCCGCTGGACAGAAGGCGCAGGTCGTTGCAGGTCTTGCTGAGCTTGGTGGCCACGCGCTTGAGCACGCCCGACAGCTGCACGAAGGCGCCCGTGTCCTGCGTGGCCTCGATGAGGTTGGCCGCCTGCTTGAGCGGCACGCCGGTCTGTTCGGCGAGGTATTGGCAGGCCAGGTTGGCGTAGCCGTGCGGCGCGTTGATGCCGGTGCCGATGGCGGTGGCGCCGAGGTTGATTTCCTCAATGAGCGCGCGCGCCTCGCCCAGGCGGGCCTCGTCCTCGCCGATCATGATCGCGTAGGTCAGGAACTCCTGGCCCAGCGTCATGGGCACGGCGTCCTGCAGCTGGGTGCGGCCGATCTTGAGGACGTCCTTGAACTCCAGCGCCTTGGCCTCGAAGCTGCGCCGCAGCGACGCCATGGCCTCCAGCAGCCGCCCGATGGCGAACCACAGCGCCAGGCGCACGGCCGTGGGGTACACGTCGTTGGTGCTCTGCGAGGCGTTCACGTGGTCGTTGGGGTGCAGCACGTCGTAGCGGCCCTTCTCGTGGCCCAGCTTTTCCAGCGCGAGGTTGCAGATGACCTCGTTGGCGTTCATGTTGGTCGAGGTGCCGGCCCCGCCCTGGATGACGTCGACCACGAACTCGTTGAGCAGCTTGCCTTCGATGAGGTCCTCGCAAGCCAGGATGATGGCCGCGGCGCGGTCGCGGTCGATGGCGCCCAGGTCGGCATTGGCGCGGGTGGCGGCCTTCTTCACGAAGGCCAGCGCCCGCACCAGGTCGGGCATGGCCGAGATGCGGGTGCCGGAGATGGCGAAGTTCTCGACCGCCCGCGCCGTGTGCACGCCCCAGTAGGCGACCGCAGGAATCTGCTTCTCGCCGAGGAAGTCGCGTTCGGTCCTGAAATTGGTGCTCATACAGGTTCCCCGGCTAAAAAAAAGCACGCGTGGAACGCGTGCCGAAGATGTGCTTGTGACAGCGGCGAAAAAGCTGCCGCGACTGTAGTGGCGCCCGGCCCGAGGCGCCAATGCCGTATGCGGGGTGCGCCATGCATGGCATTCATAGATTGTGCAGTGCACCAATGCCGTGGGTCGTCAGCCCGGTGGCTGCGTGCCGACCAGGTACGACCACAGCGCGTCGGCTGTGCGCTTGGGCTGCAGGCCGGTGGCGGCCGTGGTGGCCGTGGTGCCTGCGGCCGCCTTGGCGGCGCGGCCGGTGCCGGTCTTCACCGGCGCCGGGGCGCCGGGACGCTCCCGGTAGGCGCGGATTTCCATCGTCGCCTCGAGGCTGTCGATCTCCGGGGGCAGCGCGCTCACCAGCTTGCGTGCCTTGATTTCCTTGCGCACCGCGCTCTGCGGCAGGAAGGCGATGCCGTGGCCTTCGAGCGCCATCACCTTCAGGCCCTCGGCCATGTCGGTTTCGTAGACCCGGTCGAGGTGGATGGCGGTGCCCGACTCCTTCAGCAGCTGGTCGACCACGCGGCCCAGGTAGGCGCCCGGCGCATAGCCCAGGTACGGCAGCGGCTGGCCGGGACGGCCCGGCAAGCGGTAGCGCGGCGCGCCGTCGGCATCGGCCTTGACCCAGGGGGCCACGGTTTCCTCGCCCAGGCTGACCATCTCGTACTTGTTGGCGTCCAGCTGCAGCGGCTGCGAGGGGTGGTGATAGGCAATCAGCAGGTCGCAGCTGCCCTCCACCAGGCGCAGCACGGCGTCGTGCACGTTGAGCGCGATGAGCCGGCTCTTGATCGGCCCGAAGTGCTCGCGCAGGCTGGTCACCCAGGAGGGAAAGAAGGTGAATGCCAGCGTGTGCGGCACGGCGATCTCGATCACGTCCTGCCCTGCGGCCGAATGGCCGCGCAGCATGGCGCGGGTGCTCTGCAGCGACTGCAGCATCTCGATGGCCTGGCTGTAGAGCGTCTGGCCCGCCGGCGTGAGGCGCGTGGGGTAGGAGCTGCGGTCGACCAGGTCGGTGCCGGCCCAGCCCTCGAGCGCCTGGATGCGGCGCGAGAACGCCGGCTGGGTCACGTGCCGGAGCTGGGCCGAGCGGCTGAAGCTGCGGGTTTCAGCCAGGCTGATGAAGTCTTCTAGCCACTTTGTTTCCATGAGTGACGATTATGCGAGCGCCGCGCCATACTGAACGCCCCCTCCTTTTTCGCATTCGCCATGCCTTCTGCCGACGACCTGCTCGCCCTCACGGCGACCGAACTTTCCCGCCGCATCGCATCGCGCGACGTGTCCTGCCGCGAAGTGATGCAGGCCTCGCTGGCGCGCATCGAGGCGCTGAACCCGCGCTTCAACGCCATCGTGTCGCTGCGCGATCCGGCGCAACTGCTGGCCGAAGCCGACGCGCGCGACGCCGAGCTGGCGCGCGGCGAGCGCCGCGGCTGGATGCACGGTTTTCCGCTGGCCGTGAAAGACCTGAGCCACGCCGCCGGCCTGCCGACCTCGATGGGCTCGCCGCTGTCGCCGCGTTCGCCGTCGCGCACCGACAGCCTGCACGTGGCGCGCGCCCGCGCGGCCGGGGCGGTGGTCATCGGCAAGACCAACACGCCCGAGTTCGGGCTCGGCTCGCACACCTACAACCCGGTGTTCGGCATCACGCGCAACGCCTGGGCGCCGGACCGCAGCGCGGGCGGCAGCAGCGGCGGCGCCGCGGTGGCGCTGGCCCTGGGCATGCTGCCGGTGGCGGACGGCAGCGACATGATGGGGTCGCTGCGCAACCCGGCCGCCTTCAACAACGTGATCGGCATGCGGCCCTCGCGCGGGCGCGTGCCCGGCAACCCCGACGACGAGCTGTTCTTCCAGCAGCTGGGCACCGACGGCCCGATGGCGCGCACGGTGGAAGACGCGGCGCGGTTGCTGGCGGTGCAGGCGGGCTTCGACGCGCGCGTGCCGCTGTCTTCGCCCCAGGCCCTGCCCTCGCCCGACGCGCTGCGGCTGGAGGGCGACGGCAAGGGTCTGCGCATCGGCTGGCTCGGCAGCATCTGGCCCGACCTGCCGCTGGCGCCCGGCATCCGCGAACTCGGCGAGAAGGCGCTCGACACCTTCCGCACCATCGGCTGCGAAGTCGAGCCCTGCACGCTCGACGTGCCGCGCGCGCACAACTGGAGCGCCTGGCTGCGGCTGCGGCAGTTGCTGGTGGGCGGCAAGCTGGGCGCGTACCTGAGCGACCCCGCGCTGTTCGCGCAGCTCAAGCCCGAGGCGCAATGGGAAATCGAACAGAGCCGCCACCTGGATGCGGCCTCGCTGTACCAGGCCTCGCTGTACCGCTCGAACGTGTACCGGGCATTCGTCAAGCTGTTCGAGCGCTTCGACTTCGTGGTGGCGCCGACGGCGCAGGTGTTTCCGTTCGATGCCGCGCTGCACTGGCCCACCGAGGTGGACGGCGTGAAGAGCGACACCTACCACCGCTGGATGGAGATCGTCACGCCGTTCACGCTGGCGGGCTTGCCGACGCTGAACGTGCGCGCCGGGTTCGGCGAGGGCGGACTGCCGATGGGGCTGCAGCTCGCGGGGCCGATTCATGCGGACCTGGACGTGCTGCGGCTGGGGCATGCGTATGACCAGGCGTGCGGATGGGCGTCGCACCGCCCGCCCGCATTGGATTGACTCCCTCCCCCGCTGGGGGAAGGCTGGGATGGGGGCGGGCAGGGCGCCCAGTGGATGCGCCGCGTGCCCCC
>NZ_CEEDFC010000032.1:0-67322 GCF_979254005.1 Variovorax sp. AC103
GCGCCGCCGGCCGGTGCGTCCGCGGGCTTGCAGCCGACCTTGAGCGCGTCGTTGGCGCCGGTCAGCACGCACAGCGCGCCCATGGCCACGCGCAGCTCGATGTCGACCACGTCGTCGCCCGGGCGGCGGCCGTTCGGAAAGCCCGCGAGGTCGTTGCCGGCCACGCCCAGGTTGTTCTGGTTCGCCTTGGGCGTGGGCGCCACGCTGGTGTCCAGGCGCAGCATTTCCGAGGCTTTCACGTTGGCCGGCTGGTTCACGCCGGCAATGCCGGTCAGGAACGCGGCCACCAGGTCGCTGCGCGGGAAGTTGGTGGGCGCAGGAGCGCTCGGGTAGAGCGTCTGGATCAGCGCCGGCAGCGTGGGGTTGGTCACGTAGGTGGCGAACTGGCCGTCGTCCATGGGCCGGGAGTTGTTGAACTTGTCCTTGTCCTTCAACCCGATGACCACCTCGTTGACCAGCGGCATGCCCAGCCGCGAGACCTGCGCCCAGGCGCCGCCGTTGAGCGTGGTGGTGCCGTGGCCGCTCTTGGGCGGGTTGGCGATCAGGCGGCCCTGGCGTGCGCTGGCCGTGGTCCAGCCGCCGATGATCGTGCCGTTGCCGCCCGCGGTGAGGCAGGAAATGGGCACTTCGAGCGCCATCGTCGACACGTTCTTCTGCGCCAGCGCGTCGGGGTTGCCGTTGGTGGTGCCCAGCGGGTTGAGGTTGATCAGGTCGAACACCTGGCCCAGGGCCACGGTGAACGGGTCCTTGCGCTGGCCGGCGAACACGCGGCCCGGCGTGCTGCAGCCGGGAATGTTCACGCTGTACAGGTGCTGCGCCGCATAGGCGGCATAGCCGGCCGGGCCACCGAAGGTCTTCTCGCCGATGTTGTCGGTCGGGCGGTCGAACACGTTGGAGCCGTTGGCCGCGTTGGTGACGGGGGCCGCCTGGCCCTTGCGGCGGTCGCCGCGCACCACGGTGAGCGTGAAGGTTTCGCGCAGGTTGCTGGTGGCCTGGTTGGGGCCGGTGATGGCGCCGGCCTGCACCAGCGGAATCGACACCTGCTTGCCCGAAATCGGCAGCTGGATGTCGCGCAGCGTGTTGGTGAAGCGGAACTGGAACGTGAGCGCCTCGCTCGCGCTGCCGGTGTTGTCGATGTGGATCTCGTACAGCCCGTTCGGATCCATGGTGAAGTAGTTGGGGCCGCCGTAGGCGCTCTGGTCGGGCTGGTAGTTGGCGATCAGCGTCACGAAGTCCTGTCGGTTGGCTTCGTAGCTGCGGAACATGTAGAAGTCGGTGGCGTCCAGCTTGGGCATGCCCGCGATGGAGGGCGCCTCGCGGTGGCTGGATGCGAATGCGCCTGTGGCGGCAACCGCGCACAGGGCGAGAACACAGGCCCGGACGGGCGTAGGCAGCAATCTCATCGGCGTCACCTCGGATAGTGAAATGTTGGAATGGGCACGAACGACTTGCGCGGCGCGAAGGCCGGCGCTGTCTGAGTACGCGCAACAAGTTCAGCCGGATGTGCCAATGCGGGTAGGTAGTTACGTGCATAGCCAGCGCCGCGCGTTGGGCGCACTCGCGTGCGCCCGCGGTCAGGCCGCGATCGCCTCTAGGGAAGCTGGTGCAAGGGCGCTCAGGTCGCCCAGATGCGCGGCGTGGCCGCGGGCAGCTGCCACAGCTCGCTGCGCCATGCCTGCCACACCTGCCGCAGCAGCTGCATCGCGGGCTCGACCACGGGGGCCAGCACGCGCAGCACGACGATTTCGGCATGCGGGCTGGTGGCGCCCGCGCTGTCGAACAGGGGGCTCGCCTCGAGCAGCGTGCGCGCCTGCGCGAGCAGTGCGTCGCGCCGCGCGCGTGCCAGCGGCGTGCCCGCCACGAAGAACAGCGAGGCCATGCAGCGGTGGCCGCCCAGGCCGATGGGGCTTTGCAGCAGCCGCTGGTCGGCCGCGTCGATGCGCCCGCGCTCCAGCCACATGCCGGGCACCTCGATGTGCTGCAGGTAGGTGCCCCGTTCGAAGGGCTGGTTGGCGTTGGGCAGGCCGAGCGCGGTCACGTCCCAGCCGATCAGCTCGGCGCCGGGCGCGACCTCGATGGACAGCCGGTTCTCCGCCCGGCAGCCGCTGTAGCAGAGGGCTTCGAGCGGCAGCCATTCGAGCCGCGCGCCGGCCGCCAGCCGGATGCGCGTGCGCTGCAGCGCCAGCTCGCCCTCGGAGCGGTAGAAGCGCGAGGCGCCGGGTGTGGTGATGAGGCCGTGGCTGCCGCCGGCGGCCTCGATGTCGATGTCCAGCGTGTCGCCGCCCACCAGGCCGCCCGGCGGGTGCACGAGCACGTTGTGGCAGACGGTGTCGCCCTCGGGGTACAGGCTTTGCAGGATGCGCAGCGGCCCGTCGTGGCGAAAGCGTGCGACGGTGCGGGCGGACTCGTTTTGATAGGCGAGATGGAGACGGGCGTGCCAGGGCATGCAGCGAGTCTAGAGGCAGTGCCCGCCGGTTCTGGTCAGGGCAGCAGCAGGATCGCACCGGTCACGGAGCGGCTTTCCGCGGCCCGGTGCGCATCGGCCGCGTCGGCCAACGCGAAGCGCGCGCCGATCGACGCGCGCACCGCGCCCGAGGCCATCGCGTCGAACACGTCCTTCGCGTTCGCGCGGAAGGTGGCAGGGTCGGCGTTGTGCGGAAACACCGAAGGCCGCGTGAGGAACAGGCAGCCCTTCTTGTTGAGCAGCTCGGGGTCGATGGCCGGCGCCGGGCCCGAGGCCGCGCCGTACAGCACCACCATGCCGAAGGGCGCGGTGCAGTCCAGCGAGCCCATGAAGGTGTGCCTGGCCACCGAGTCGTACACCACGCGCGCCTTGCGTCCGCCGGTGGCGTCGATCACCTGCTGCACCCAGTCGGCCTGCGAATAGTCGATGGCCACGTCGCAGCCGGCGGCGCGCGCGGCCTCGCACTTGGCCGCGGAGCCGGCGGTGCCGATGACGGTGGCGCCCAGCGCCTTGGCCCAGCCGCTGAGGATCTGGCCGACACCACCCGCGGCCGCATGCACCACCACGATGTCGCCGGGCTGCACCGCGTGCGTCTTCTTCACGAGGTACTGCGCGGTCATGGCCTTGAAGAACACGGCGGCCGCGTCCTCGTCGGAGATGGCATCGGGAATGCGCACCAGCTTGGCGGCCGGCACGTTGCGGCGCTCGGCATAGGCGCCCACGCCGGCGTTCATGTAGACCACGCGGTCGCCGATGTTCAGGTCGGCCACGCCGTCGCCGAGGGCCTCGACCACGCCCGTGGCCTCGTGGCCCAGGCCGGTGGGCGAGGGCAGCGGGTACTTGCCGCTGCGCTGGTACACGTCGATGTAGTTGAAGCCGGCGGCGGTCTGGCGCAGTTGCGCCTCGCCCGCGGCGGGCGCGGGCAGGTCGACGGTCTCCAGGCGCATGGCCTCGGGGCCGCCGAATTCGGTCACGCGGATGGCGCGGGTCTGCGCGGGCTGGGTGGGCTGGGTCATGAGGGGCTCGCTCCTTTGTCTCGTGGGCCGTGGTTGGCCGACGCGATTCTGAGCGAAGCCGCCGTTCCGGGCGGGCGCGGGTCTTTCAGACCTTCCATGCTCCGTCGTGCGCCGCGCTGGCCTCGTCGACCAGCGCGGGCCCGATGCACTCGATGGCATGCGGCGAGGCGCGGAACACGTCGCGGCACGACAGCTCGGCATCGCGCTGGTCCTGCCGCTCGCCGCGGAACACGCGCAGGCGTTCCGCGTCGATGCCGAACACCACGCGCCCGATGTTCGACCAGAAGATGGCGCCCGCGCACATCACGCAGGGTTCGCCCGAGGCATAGAGCGTGGCACCGGCCAGTTCCTCGCGCGAGATGTTGCGCCCGGCCAGCGCGCGCAGTGCATTGACCTCGGCATGCGCGGTGCAGTCGCCGGTCTCGGTGTTGCTGTTGCCGGCCTCGGCCAGCACTTCGCCCGAGGCCGAGACGATGACCGAGCCGAAGGGGCGGTTGCCCCGCCGGCGTGCCGCGTGCGACCAGACGATGGCCTTGCGCAGGTAGCGCCCGTCGCGCTCGTCGAGCGTGCTTTCGGCGGGGTAGGTGGTGTTGTAGCTGTTGAAGTTCATACCTTGGGGAGATTGCGTTCGCTGCGCAATGGGAGCATCGAAGTGTTGAAGATGGCGTCGGACGCCGGCTTGACCTTGAGGCCGAACACATCGGCCACTTCGTCGACCTGCTGCTCGAGCGTGAGCTTGCGGATGTCGCCCAGGCCGTGGCCGCGCGTGTCCGCCGCGCCCACGTACTGGGCGGTGATGCCCCAGCGCTCCAGCTCGATCTTCTCGTCGAGGATGGGCTCGCGCTGGCGCATGGCCGCGATGCTGGGCGCCGGATTGGCGAAGGTCTCGACGATGGCGCGGTTGCTCGCGCGCAGGAAGGCGGCCACCACCTTCGGGTTCTGCGCAATGAGGTTGCTGCTCGCGAGGATGGCGTTGCCGTACAGGTTGACGCCCGCGTCGGCGTACTTGAGCACCGCGAGCTCCTCGGGCTTCATGCGCGCGAACAGCGACACGGCCGAGTCGTGGAAGTAGGTGGCGGCATCCACGTCGCCGCGCACCATCACGTTGTCGCGCGCGCTGAAGTCGGTGGTCTGCCACTGGAAGGCATCGCCGCGCATGCCCTGCTTGCGCGCCACCAGGGGCCAGGCGCGGCGTGTCGATTCGACGGCGGCCGCGGCCACCTTCTTGCCCTGCAGGCTCTTGAAGTCGGCTGTCACGCCGCGGTCCTTGCGCCCGATGATCACGAACGGTGCGCGGTTGTAGTACTGGTACACCGCCTGCACCATCGGCGTGCCCGCGTTCTGCGCGTTGAACTCCACGAGCGAGCTGATGTCGCCCAGGCCCAGCTGGTACACGCCGCTGGCGATGCGCGTGATGGAGGCGACCGAGCCGGCGCCCGTGTCGATGCTCACGTCGAGCCCTTCGTCCTTGTAGTAGCCCTTGGTCATCGCGAGGAAGAAGGGCGCGGTCTGCCCGTTGATGCGGAAGTCGAGCGTGAACTTGAGCGGGGTGAGCTTGCCGCTGCCCTGCGCGAAGACGGGGGGAGCGGCGATGGCGGCTGCGGTGGTGCCGGTGGCTGCAAGAAAGAATCGACGTTGCATGGTGGGGCCTCGGAATCTTCGGATCTTGAATCCCCCCGCAAAAAAAGCGGGAGGCGTTTCAAGAGCAATTTCCGGGCGGCGCACGTTCGTGGTGCGTGCGCTGCTGAACGCTTCTACTCTTGCGGCCGGTGATGCACGACGCATGCCAAGGGCGATGCCAACCGGTTTTGCTCGGGCTTTGTGGCCGGGGCTTGAGGCGGTGGCGCAGGCGCGTCACAATCCGGGCTCGCAATTTGCATGGCAGGTTGCGCAGAGTAGAAGCGTTCAGCCGCGCGGTGTCCCCTTCCCGCACCCCCCGGCAGGAAATTGCTCTTTCAGTTCGTTCCCACACGACCACAGAAGGAGTCCGCGCATGCTCGTTACCCAACAACCCGTCTTCCGCAAGTTCTGGCATGCCGTCATGCCGCTCACCGAACTGGCCCATGGCCCCAAGCCTTTCAGGCTGCTGGGCGAGGACATCGTTCTCTTCATCGACGCCAGCGGCCAGCCGGCTGCCTTGCGCGACCGCTGCTGCCACCGCACCGCGAAGCTCTCGAAGGGCTGGTGCGTGGACAGCGAAGGCCAGGCCTGCGGCACCGGCGCCATCCAGTGCGGCTACCACGGCTGGACCTACGACCGCAGCGGCCAGGTCATCCGCATTCCGCAGTACGAGCCCGAGCGCACGATCTCGCCCGACTACAAGACCACGGCCTACCGCTGCACCGCGCGCTATAGCTACGCATGGGTGGCGCTGGAAGAACCCATTGCCGACATTCCAGCGATTCCCGAGTTCGACGACCCGGGCTACCGCACCATCTTCCAGTTCTATGAGGAGTGGCAGACCAGCCCGATGCGCGCGCTGGAAAACTCCTTCGACAACTCGCACTTCAGCTTCGTGCACCGCGCTACTTTCGGCGTGGCCGCGAGCCCGAAGCCGAGCAAGTACGAGCTGGTGGAAAACGAGTCGGGTTTCTACGCGGAGACGGTCATCGAGGCGACCAACCCTGAGAAGTTTCATGCGATCAGCGGCGTGACCGACCCAATCACCACGCGCCACATGCGCAACGCCTACTTCCTGCCGTTCTCGCGCCGGCTCGACATCGAATACCCGAGCGGGGTGCGCCACATCATCATCAACTGCTTCACGCCCATTGACGACGGGCGCATGCAGCTGTGCCAATGGCTGTTCCGCAACGACACCGAGGCCGACTGCGCGGCCCAGATGCTGATCGACTTCGACGATGCGGTGACGCGCGAGGACAAGGACATTCTCGAATCGACCGACCCCGACGCGCTGGTCGACACGCGTCGGCGCGGCGTGGAGTATTCGATGGAGTCGGACCGGCCGGGCATGCTGATCCGCAAGCACCTGATGCAGCTGCTCGCCAGGCACGGGGAGGCGGAGGTTCACCGCGGCATGGGCGCGGTCATTCCCGTTGCGAAGGCCGCGTAAGGGTCTGTGCCCGGGTCTCGGTCTAGGGCTAGGGCGCCTGCATCTGGCGGTGCTCGGGAAACGCAGGCATCGGCAGGCACTCGAAGCCCGGCTTCGCAAAGAGGTAGCCCTGGAACAGGCGCACGCCTTCGTCTTCCAGCCAGCGCAACTGGTCCGTCGACTCGATGCCTTCGGCGATCACGTCGATGCGCAGCTCGCGGCACAGGCCGACGATGGCCCGCACGATCGACTGGCGCGGCCCGCTGACCTGAATCTCGCGCATCAGGGCGATGTCCACCTTGATCTGGTCGGGCTGGAATTCGGCGAGCAGATTCAGCCCCGAGTAACCGGCCCCGAAGTCGTCGATGGCCACCTTCAACCCCTGGCGCCGGTACACGTCGATCGACTCCGAGAAGCTGCGATGGTCCTGAATGGCCTCGGTCTCCGTGATCTCGATGACGAGGCGGTCGAGCGCCATGCCGCATCGCTGGGCCGCGGCCAGGGTGCTGTCCAGAACGCGCGGGGACGCGACGGCGCTCTGCGGCATGAAGTTCAGGTTCAGGTCGCAGTCGATTCCCAGGCGGGCCGCTTGCGCGATGGCTTCGATGCGGCCTTCGGCGTCGAAGCCGTGGAGCTGCGCGGCAGGCACCGCCCCCAGAACCTGGAACGCCGATTCGCCACGGGCTCCGCGAACGAGGGCCTCATAGGACACGACCTTTCGGGCCACCGTGTCGACGATCGGCTGATAGGCGTAGCTGCGGCCGTACGCCGACGCCCAGGCCGCCGATGCAGGCGCGCGAACGTTCGGGGCGTCGGCGGCGGCGGCCGCGCCGGTGACGGCCGCCCTGCTTTGCGATGCGCGCCCGACGATGTTCTGCCGCCACCGTCCGTCGGCTAAGGCGGCAATCACCCGGCGTGCCTGCGCCGCATTCAATCGCAGGAACGTGGCGTCTGCGTCGAAGACGTCCTGCAGTCCGTCGATGGCGCCGAGCTCGCCCGGCGTCATGGCCATGAACGACATGGACCACTCGTCGAACTGGCGCGCGGCAAGGGGCTCGTTCAGGATGCAGACGATCTCGCCATGCCGCTCGTCGGCGACGATCTTGCGGAACGTCTGGTCGACAACGGCCGGCGGACCTTCCAGCAGCTGAAAGAAATGGCGGTTGTCGTAGAGAAGAAAGCCCGTGAGCCCGAGGCGTTCATTGGCGCTGCTGGCGCGCTGCATCAGCTGCGCCAAGGCGCGGGGGTCGAAGGCTTGCGTCGCTTTGCTCGCGTAGGCGATGTGAATGAGGGGTTGCATCAGTTGGATCCGTCCCCTCGAGGGTAGCGGCGGAAACCGACGGCGCAACCGCGATGTCGCGGCGATCCTGTAGGCCGATGTGCCGTGACGGCGTCCCTACGCCTTCGGCAGGTGCTTCAGGCCGGTGCTTCAGGCCGGTGCGGCAGCGGTGCTGGGGCGCGTTGCGCGCGACGAGCCCTGCTCATAACGGTCCATCGCGAGCCCGTCCGTGCGGATCTCCGGGCGCTGTCCCATCACCATGTCCGAAATCAGTTTCCCGGAACCGCAGGCCATGGTCCAGCCCAGCGTGCCGTGGCCGGTGTTGAGGAACAGGTTGGTGTAGCGCGTGCCGCCGACGATGGGCGTGCTGTCGGGCGTCATCGGGCGCAGGCCGGTCCAGAAGGTGGCGCGCGGCAGGTTGCCGCCGGGGAACAGGTCGCTCACCACCTTTTCGAGCGTGGCGCGGCGCGCGGGGTTCAGGCGCAGGTCGAAGCCGCCGAGCTCGGCCATGCCGCCCACGCGGATGCGGTTGTCGAAGCGCGTGACCGCCACCTTGTACGTCTCGTCGAGCACGGTGGACTGCGGCGCGAGCGATTCGTCCAGCAGCGGCACGGTCAGCGAGTAGCCCTTGACCGGGTACACCGGAATGTCGAGGCCCAGCGAGGCGACGGCGGCGCGCGAGTAGCTGCCGAAGGCCATCACATAGCGGTCTGCAGTGAGCACCTTGCCGGCGGTGGTGCGCACGCCGGTGATGCGGCCGCCGTCGGTTTCCAGGCCGTCGATGGTCTGGCCGAAGCGGAAGTCCACGCCCAGGCCGCGCGCGATCTCGGCCAGCCCGCGCGTGAACAGGTGGCAGTCGCCGGTCTCGTCGTTGGGCAGGCGCAGGCCGCCCGTGAGGCGGTCGCGCGCGCCGGCCAGCGCGGGCTCGACGCCGGCGAGCGCGTCGCGGTCGAGCAGTTCATAGGGCACGCCGCATTCCTCGAGCACCGCGATGTCGCGCTGCACCGCGTCGAGCTGCGCCTGCGTGCGGAACAGCTGCAGGGTGCCGCCGGTGCGCTGCTCGTACTGCAGGCCGGTGTCGGCGCGCAGCTGCTGCAGGCAGCCGCGGCTGTATTCGGCCACGCGCATCATGCGTTCCTTGTTCACCGCATAGGCCTCGGGCGAGCAGTTGCGCAGCATGGCGGCCATCCAGCGCAGCTGGAACAGCGTGCCGTCGGGGCGGATGGACAGCGGCGCGTGCTTCTTGAACATCCACTTGATCGCCTTCAGCGGAATGCCCGGCGCGGCCCACGGCGTCGAGTAGCCGGGCGAGACCTGGCCGGCATTGCCGAAGCTGGTTTCCTCGGCCGGACCGTCCTGCCGGTCGAGCAGGGTGACCTCTGCGCCGGAGCGCGCGAGGTAGTAGGCCGTGGTGGTTCCGATCACGCCGCCGCCGAGAACGATGACTTTCATGGTGTATTCGCTGATTCAGATGGAATAGATGGAATCTAAAGTGCACAATGCCGTGGATTCCATCGTTTTTAGAGATTCAGCAGTGAAAGTCGCTGCCGAAAATCGCCCAACGCCCTGCGCGAAGTGAAATGCCCGAACTCGACCGAATCGACCGCAAGATCCTCGACGTCTTGCAGCGCCAGGGGCGCATGTCCATGACCGAACTGGCCGAGCACATCGGCCTGTCGGCGTCGCCCTGCGCCGAGCGTGTGAAGCGCATGGAGCGCGACGGCGTCATCAGCGGCTACCACGCGCGGGTGTCGCCCGAGGCGCTGGGCAAGACGCTGCTGGTGTTCGTGGAAATCAAGCTTTCGGCCAAGTCGGGCGAGGTGTTCGACAAGGTCAAGCAGGAGCTGCTGCACATGCCCGAGGTGCTCGAATGCCACCTGGTGTCGGGCAGCTTCGACTACCTGGTCAAGGCGCGCCTGAGCGGCATGAGCGAGTACCGGCACCTGCTGGGCGACATCCTGAAGAAGCTCCCCGTGGCGGCCGAGTCGCACAGCTACGTCGTCATGGAGGAAATCAAGGAGACGCTGGTGCTGGCGGTGGACCGATGAGCGGCCGCGCCACCACTGCCTTGCTTTCCTTTTTCCCGATTCACCACCACGCCCCACCAAGGACACCGGCATGACCATTTCGATCCGCCGCGACGGCACCACCGGCACGCGCCACACCCTGAAGATCCGCAACCACGAAATCCCGGTCGATGCCTCGCCGGCCGGTGGCGGCAGCGATGGCGGCGCGGAGCCGCACGACCTGTACGACGCGTCGCTCGCGGCCTGCAAGGCGCTCACCGTGCTGATCTATGCGCGCCGCAAGGGCATTCCGGTGGAAGACATCGAGGTGGTGGTCGACCGCGACGACCGCGAGGAGCGCAAGGGCGTGTACCGCCTGAAGTCGGGCCTGCGCGTGACCGGCGACCTGACCGAAGCGCAGCGCGACGAGCTGCTGCGCGTGGCGGCCAAGTGCCCGGTGCACAAGCTCATGACCGAGGTGAAGACCGAGATCGAGACCGGCTGGGCGGACTGAGCGCGCCGCGGCGCATCCCGACGTACCGCGGCGCACCGTGCAGAACCGCGCCGCGGTCAGGCCCAGGTCATGAACCGGATCGCGCGCACCACCTCGGCCTCGCGCTCCATCAGGAAGTCGGCGTGGCAGGCGTTGTCGAGCGTCAGCCGGTGCGGGGTGTCCAGGGCGGCGACCAGGCGGTCCGAGTTGGTCTGGTAGACGCGGCGAATCACGCGCAGCAGGTCCGCCGCGTACTTTTCGGTGGTGGCGTCGAACGGCTGTTCGAGCCATGGCAGCAGGTCGCGCGCGGTGGCGGGCAACGCAGTGACCACCAGCGAGGGCGCGCGCACCGCGGTGTAGTCGGGCATGAAGTTGTGGGCGGCCACGTCCATGGCGGTGGCTGCGCCGTCCGGGGTGTTGGGCCGCACGCTGCCGTCGGGGCGCAGGTCGAGCGCCTCGCGCAGGTTGGCTTCGAGCGCGGGCCACCAGTTCTTCACCAGGCGGCGGTTGAAGGCCACGGCGGCTTGCAGCGAGCTGTGGTCGGCGTCGCTCGGCACGGGTTCGTCGAGCGCGGCATTGACCGGCGGGTCTTCTCCGCCCGTGTCTGGAACGTCCCGGTAATAGAAGGTGGTGTCCAGGTAGACGAGGCCTTGCACGCGCTCGGGGTGGCGGCCCGCGAAGCGGGTGAGCTCGTTGCCGGCGATCGAATGGCCGGCGAGCACCACGCGCCGCAGGCCCAGTTCGTCGAGCACCGCCTTCAGGTCGAACGTGAGCGTGTCCGTGTCGTAGTACTGCGTGGCCGAGCGCAGCGGCAGCGGCTTGTCCGAGAGGCCGTAGCCGCGCCGGCTGATGGCCACCACGCGCGAGTCGGCCGCCAGCGCGGGCGCCAGGCTGTCGAAGTAGCGCGCGTTGGCGCCCAGGCCGGCCAGCAGCACGATGGTGGGGCCCGTGTTGCCCGGGCGTTGCCAGTCGCGCACCTGCAGCGAGACCTCGGGCATGTGCGAGACCTTCACGAAACGGTCGGTGACCGAGACCGTGCCCACCGCGGGCAGGACCGCGGGGCCCGCGCCCGCGCCGCTTCCCGCACTTGCTCCGCCCCCTGCGCCGCAGGCGGCGAGCCCGGCAACGCCGGTCATCGCCATGGCGCGCAGGAGGTCCCTGCGCCGAGTCTGCAAGCGGTTCGGCCGGGGGTGATGGGGCGTGGGTGCGAGGGGGCTGTTCACGTCGTTGTTCCGTGTGTGAGGGGGGCGTTCCAGTGTCCGGTTCGCCCCTGAAGGACACCTGCGCCCTTCATGAAGATTTCCTGAAGTGCGCCGCCGGTGCTTCGCAGATACTTCGGCCTCCCCCGGCACCGTGCTGGCTAATTCGCGTGGAGCGCCATGAATCTCTTGCTGGTTGAGGATGACCTGGATCTCGGCAACGGCGTGCGCATTGCGCTGGTCAACCAGGGCATGGACGTGGTGTGGGTGCGCCGCCTCGACGACGCGCTGCGCACGCTCGACGGGGGCACCTTCGACATGGTGCTGCTCGACCTCGGCCTGCCCGACGGCGACGGGCTCGACCTGCTGTTTCGCCTGCGCCGCGACAGGCAGATCCTGCCGGTGCTGGTGCTGAGCGCGCGCGACGCATTGAACGACCGGCTGCGCAGCCTGGACGACGGCGCGGACGACTACCTGGTCAAGCCCTTCGCGCTGGCCGAACTGCTGTCGCGCGTGCGGGCGCTCGCGCGGCGCAGCTACGGCTTCAACGACGAGACCATCCGCATGCGCGGCCTGGCGCTGCACGAGCCCACGCGCGGCGTGATCGTCGACGGCGAGCCGGTGGAGCTGTCGCGCTGCGAATTCGACCTGCTGGCGCTGCTGCTCAAGCGCACCGGCCGCGTGGTCACGCGCCGCGTGATGGAAGAGCAGGTGCTGCCCGGCGGGCAGGCCAACGGCAGCAACTCGCTCGAGGTGCACATCTCCAACCTGCGCAGGAAGATCGGGCAGGGCTACATCCGCACGGTGCGCGGCATCGGCTATGTGGTCGACGTGCAGTCGCTGGTGCGGAGCACGCCGAAATGATGCCGGCGCTGTCGCGCCGCTGGAAGCACTGGAAGCAACCGTCCCTGATGCGGCGCCTGCTGCTGGCGCAGATGGCCGTGGTCGCGCTGCTGTGGACCATGACCATCGCGCTGCTGCTGTACGACTCCTACGACGACCCCGAGCTGCTGAAGTACGAGAAGATCTTCCAGTCGGTCCTGTCGATCGCGCAGAACCTGTCCGACCGGCCCGACCGGCAGCAGCAGACCCTGACGGCTTTCGACCTGGCGCTGCTCGAGTCCGCGGGCGACGGCGACGCGGCATCGGACACCTCGCCGGTCATGCAGGTGTGGCAGAAGGACAAGCTCATCTACCGCTCCACGGCCGCCGTTCCCGTCATCCTCAACACCGTGCTCAACCGCATCGAGACCGTGAAGGTGGGTGGCCGTGAATGGCGTGCACGCACCATGGTTTCGCCCAGCACCGACACGCGCGTGATGCTGGCCGAGCCCAGCGTGTGGCGGCTCACGGTGACCGTCATGAACCGGGGCTACTACCTGCTGCCGCTGGTGGTCAGCCTGCCGTTCCTGATCTTTCCCGCATGGCTGTCGATGCGCGTGGCGCTGCGCCCCTGGCGGCAGGTGACCGAGGAAACCGCCGAGCGCGGGCCGGCCGACCTGTCGCCGTTGTCGTACGCGCCGCCGCACAAGGAGCTGCAGCCGCTGGTGCAGAGCATCAACAGCCTGCTGCAGCGGGTGCGCGACAGCACCTCGCGCGAACGCAGCCTGATTGCCGACGCGGCCCACGAACTGCGAACGCCGCTCGCGGCCATGCGCGTGAACGTGGAAGCACTCAAGGAGCAGAGCACCGACGAAGGCCAGCGCGAACTCATGGGCAACCTGCTGCGCAGCAACGACCGCGCGGCGCGCCTGGTGGGGCAGCTGCTGCAGCTGATGCGCAGCGACGCGGTCTCGGACAACAGCCTGCCGGTGCTGCTGTCGCTCGATGCGCTGGTGCAGGACCGGCTCGCGATGATCGAGGGGCTCGCCAGCGCGCGCCATGTGGAGCTGGAGCTGGTCTGCGAGGAGCGCGCGCCGGTGCTGGGCGAGCGCGAGAGCCTGGTCTCGATGATCGACAACCTCATCGACAACGCCATCAAGTACAGCCCTGAGGGCGCAACGGTGGTGGTGCATGTGTCCCGCGAGGGGGCGCACGCGTCGTTGACCGTGGCCGACCGGGGGCCGGGCATTCCGGCGCCGTTGCGCGAGCGGGTGTTCGACCGGTTCTTTCGCAATCCGGAACAGACGCAGAGCGGCAGCGGGCTGGGGCTGGCCATCGTCAAGTCGGTGGTCGAGCGGCATGGCGGGGAGGTCGTGCTTGGCGAGGCTGCGGGCGGTGGGCTGCTGGCCACCGTGCGGCTGCCGCTGGCCGAGGCGGATGCGCCGCTGCCCCTGCTGTGCAGCTGAGGAAGGCCGAAATACCCTTCAAAGACCCGGTCAGCTCCATTTTGGGGCGACGATTTACACTAGCGGGCTGCCTCCGGGTGCCGTTTACAGGACACTTTCACCAATGAAGTGGGTCATTCTTGCCATCTTCGCGCTCAGCGCGCTCTACGTTCACTTCCGCGGCCAGGTGCGGCACAAGTTCTTCAGACAGCTCTCTGATCACTCGACCTTCCTCGCGCCGCTGAACGTCTTCATGTACCTGTTCTCGAAGGTGCCGGGCACGCCGTACCTGTCGCCCGCGCAGTTCCCCGAGATGCGCATCCTCGAGGAGAACTGGGAAGTCATCCGCGAGGAAGCGCTGGCCATGCGCAACGGCGGCAGCATCAAGGCCTCGAGCCAGTTCAACGACGTAGGCTTCAATTCGTTCTTCAAGAGCGGCTGGAAGCGCTTCTACCTGAAGTGGTACGACGAGGCCCACCCGTCGGCGGCCGTGTTGTGCCCGCGCACGACCGAGCTGCTCAAGGGCATCGGCACCATCAAGGCCGCCATGTTCGCCGAGCTGCCCCCGGGCAGCCGCCTGGTGCGCCACCGCGACCCCTTCGCCGGTTCGCTGCGCTACCACCTGGGCCTGTGGACGCCCGGCGTCGAAGGCTGCTACATCGACGTGGACGGCCAGCGCTACCACTGGCGCGACGGCGAGGCCGTGGTGTTCGACGAAACCTTCATCCACTACGCCGAGAACACCACCGACCACGACCGCGTGATCCTGTTCTGCGACATCGAACGCCCTCTGCGCTACCGCTGGGCCAGCGCGGTGAACCGCTGGTTCGCCAAGAACCTGCTGGCCGCCGCAAGCTCGCCCAACGAAGCGGGCGACAAGACGGGCGGCATCAACCGCGCGTTCAAGTACATCTACCAGATCCGCGTGGTCGGCAAGCGCCTGAAGGCCTGGGACAAGCGCGCCTACTACCTGGTGAAATGGGCCATCTTCGGTGGCCTGGCGCTCTGGATCTTCTGGTAAGGCTCAGGCCGGGCGGGCTGCGTCGAATGCAGCCGCGAACGCCTGCGCCACCGCCTCGACGTTGCGGCTGCCTTCGTCGGAATTTCGCCAGACCAGGGAAAGCTTCCTGAACGGCGCGCGGCTGCCGAGGTTCACCTCGCGCACCGCATAGGCCCGCACCAGCGGGCGCCTGGGCTGGGGAACCACCGAGACCCCCAGGCCGTGGGCGACCATGGCGACGATGGCGTCCATCGAGCGCAGTTCCATCACGCAGCGTGCGCTCGGCAGCAGGCTGCGCACATGCCGCGCCGCAACGCGCCCGCCCGCCAGCGACAGGTCGTACCCCACCCAATCGTGGGCCTCCAGCAGCTGCCTGGCGGTCTTTGCGGTGGCGTTCGGCGGGGCCAGCATCACGTAGGGCTGGCGGTGCAGCTCGCGCCAGATCAGCCGGCGCGAGCCGCCGGATTCCGGCCGCACCAGCAATGCCACGTCGAGCCGCGCCGCCTTCAGTTCGGAAATCAGTTCGTCGCTGTCGTTCAGCGGCGGCACGACGACGTCGAGCGACGGGTGCCGTTGGCGCAGCGCATGCAGCGCCTGCGGCAGCACGTCGCTCTGCATGCTGGTGATCACGCCCACCCTGACCCGCCCCGCGACCTCGACGACCGGGCGGGAGCGCAGCGTCTGCAGCCGGTCGGAGAAGTCGCCCACCGCGTCCACCACCTCGCGGGCGAAGGCCGTCGGCAGCATCACGCGCGTCGAGCGGTCGAACAGCGGCTGGCCGAAATACTGCTCCAGCTGCTTGACCTGCAGGCTGACCGCGCTCGGGCTGCAACCGACGACGCCGGCGGCGGCGGTGAAGCTGCCCTGCTCGATGATGGTTCGCAGCGTGACCAGCAGGGTGAGATTCATGAGAAAAACTCACAGTTGAGATTTGTAGATATCGCTTTACTCATTCTATGGCGTGCCTAGGATCGGCTCGTTCCCACCTCGATCCGCATCGATTCACTCCTCTGCCAGACTGGAAGCACCTGCCATGAACCTCATCCGACGTCACGCCGTCACGCACGCCAGACGGCTGACCTGCTTGCTCGCCATCGCGCTGACCGCGTGGCAGGCGCATGCCGCCGCCGCGTGGGTGCCCGAGCGGCCCATCCACCTCATCTCGCCGAGCCCTCCGGGCGGCGGCACCGACGCCGTCGCGCGCCTGCTCGCGGCCAAGCTGGGCGACCAGGCCAAGTGGCAGGTCGTGGTCGACACGAAGCCCGGCGCCGGCAACAACATCGGCCTGGAGTTCGGCGCCAAGTCGCCGCCGGACGGCTACACCGCGGTGCTCGGTGAAACCAGCAACCTCACGGTCAACCAGTTCCTCTACAAGAAGCTGAGCTTCGACCCCGTGAAGGACCTCGCGCCGGTCGCGCTGGTGGGCACCGGCGTGTCGGTGCTGGTGGTGAATGCGAACAGCCCGTTCGACAGCCTGGCGGCGCTGCTGGCGGGCGCGAAGAAGAAGCAGCTGGCCTATGCGTCGTCCGGCAACGGCACCGTGGGCCACCTGGTGGCCGAGAACCTGCGTGTTGCCACGGGCGCCAGCCTGCTGCACGTGCCCTACAAGGGCGGCGGCCCGGCCATGACCGACATGCTGGGCGGGCAGGTCGACTTCTACATTTCCTCCCTGGTGTCGGCGCTGCCGCTCATCAAGGACCGCAAGCTGCGCGCGCTGGCCGTGACCTCGGGCACCCGGGACGCGTCGCTGCCCGACGTGCCCACCTTCATTGAAAGCGGCTTCAAGGGCTTCGAGTACTACACGCTCTACGGCGTCGTGGTGCCCGCCAGGACGCCGGAAAACGTCGTGCAGACCATGAACCGGGAAATCAACCGCGTGCTCGATGCGCCGGACGTGCGGGCCAACCTCGCCACCCGCGGCATCTACGTGCGCACGGGCACGCCGGAAGCATTCGATGCCTTCCTGAACAGCGAGCGCAAGAAGTGGGCGGAGGTCGTGAAAGCGTCCGGCGCGACGGCCGAATGACGCAAGCCAACACCACCTCCATCTCCACCTCCACCACCACCGCGGACGCCTCGGCCGGGCACCCGCCCGTGGACCTGCGCAGCGACACCGTGACGCGGCCCACGCCGGCCATGTACGAGCGCATCGCAGCCGCCCCGCTGGGCGACGACGGGCTCGACGGCGATCCGACCGCACGGGCGCTGGAAGCGGCCGCGGCGACCTTGCTGGGCAAGGAAGCCGGCCTGTACGTGCCCAGCGCGACCATGGCCAACCTGCTGGCGATCCTCGCGCAGGCCGGGCGCCAGGAGCTGGTGCTGGCAGAGGCGGCCTCGCACATCTACGTGACCGAACGCGGCGCGGGCGCGCTGACCGGCACCTTCTACGAAGGCATTGCCGGCGTCGATGGCGCGATGGACCTGGACCGGCTCGCCGATGCGCTCGCACCCGGGCGCTACAAGCTGCGCACGGGCGTCGTGTGCCTGGAGAGCTCGCACAACAACGCCGGCGGCGCGGTGCTGCCCCTTGCCCACATGCGGGCCGTGTTCGAGGCGTCGAAGCGCGTGGGCGCCAGCGTCCACCTCGACGGCGCGCGGCTGATGAATGCCGCGGTCGCGCTGCGTGTGCCGGCCGCTGACATCACTGCCTTCACCGACACGGTGTCGCTGTGCCTTTCCAAGGGCCTGAGCGCGCCCATGGGGGCCGTGCTGGCCGGGTCGGCCGGCACCATCGAGCGCGCCAGGTCGCTCAGGAAGATGCTTGGCGGCAGCCAGCGCCAGGTGGGCGTCGTGGCCGCGGCGGGGCTGGTGGCGGTCAACTCCATGGTGGAGCGGCTTGCCGACGATCACGCCGCCGCCCGGCGGCTCGCGCAGGGCATCGGCCAGGTCCGCGGGCTTGCCGCCAACGCGCCGCAGACGAACATCGTGCAGGTCGATGTCAGCGCCACGGGGCTTGACGCGGCGCAGTGGGAGCTGGCGCTGCGCCGCCTGGGCGTGCTGGTGCGCCCCTGGGGCCGGCAGCGGTTGCGCTGCGTCACGCATCGCCATGTGGGCGAGCGCGAGGTCGACCTGGCCCTGGAGGCTTTCGCGGCGGTGGCCGCGAAGGACGCGAAGGCAACCTGAGCGGCAGTGGCGTGAAGCGCGGCTGACGCGCGGGCTCCGTCAGGCCTCGGTCCACACCAGCTGGCCGCGCGCGGTGCCGGCCCAGCCCACGGCGCCCGCGAGCAATGCGCCGCCCAGCACGTCGAGCAGCACATGCTGGCGCGTGGCCAGCGTCGAATAGACGATGCCGGCGGCCCACAGCAGGTTCACTGCGCGCACCCATGCGGGCGCGCGCACGCTGCGCAACTGGCGGCCCAGCTGCACCGCGGCGAGTACCGCGAACGCGACGTGCAGCGACGGGAAGGCGTTGCCGCCGGCGTCGGCGGTCTTGAGGAACTGCAGCGCCGGGTATTGCGCCCAGTCGACATCGAACGCGGGCACCACCGTCGGGAACAGCCAGAACACCGCAAGGCCCACGGCCGCCATCAGCGCGGCGTCGCGCGCGCAGGCCCGCAGCTCGGCCTTGTCCCTGGCGAAGGCCGGCGCCAGCGAGATGTAGAACCACAGCGAACCGTAGAGCAGCATCGCGTCGTCGCTCACGCCCACCCAATGGTCCAGCGGCGTGAGCGGCATCACCGTCGGGGCCCACAACGGGTTGTGCATCACCCAGAAGTAGACGAAGAAGAAGCCCGAGATGCCGGCCGTGGTGCCGATCATCTTCACCACCCAGAGCGTCGCGATGCGCCGGCCCAGCGCCAGGTACCAGGGGTCGCAAGGCATGCCGGGCAGGGGAGAGGGAATCGCCGAGCGGGAGTTCACCGGTGCTGCTTTCGGAGGGTTGGGGGGCGCTCCAGCTTAGGCGCCTGCATTGCGTGAACATTGCGTCGTCTGCAAGGGGCGCTCTCCTAGAATGACCGGCCTTTTCGCTCCCATCCCCCGCATCACTCCCCTATGAGAATCCTGCTCGTCGAAGACGAAGTCGACCTGGCGCAAGCCCTGGCCTCGGCATTGCGGCAGAACCAGGCGGTGGTCGATGTGGCCGGCTCGCTGCGCGAGGCCGAAGAGGCGGCGCTGTGCGCGCAGCACGACGTGATCGTGCTCGACCGCGGCCTGCCCGACGGCGACGGCCTGTCGCTCGTGGCCTTCCTGCGGCACAACGAGATTGCCGCCGCGGTGCTGGTGCTCACCGCCATGAGCGACGTGGCCGAGCGTGTGCTGAGCCTGGACGGCGGCGCGGACGACTACCTGGCCAAGCCCTTCTCGATGGACGAGCTGATGGCGCGCGTGCGCGCGCTGGCGCGCCGTCCGGCGGTGCGCGCCCACCTCGTCATGACGCTCGGGCAACTGCGCTTCGACCACCACATGCGCCAGGCCCATGTGGGCGAGACCAGCATCACGTTGCCGCGGCGCGAGCTGCTGGTGCTCGAGGCGCTGCTCGAGCACCGCGGCCGCACCGTGCTGCGCGAGGCCATGCAGGAGCGCGTGTACGGCGACCGGGACGAGATCCAGTCCAACGCGCTCGACACGCACGTCTCGCGCCTGCGCTCCAAGCTCGACAAGGCCGGTGCGCAGGTCGAGATCCATGCGATCCGCGGCGTGGGCTACCTGATCTGCGCGGCGGCACCTTCCGTGACGCCCGCGATGCCCGCATCGCCCGCGCGATGAGCCTGAGCCTGCTCTCGCTGCGCTGGCGGCTGATCTGGAGCCTGATCCTGCTGCAGGTGGTGGTGGGCTTGCTGGTGATGGGCGGCTTCCTCGGGCTGGCGTGGTCGCTGGGCCGCGTGGTCGACGAGACCGGCCAGGAGACGGTGGCGGCGATCCAGCGCGCGCTGGTGCGCGACGCCGACGGCAAGCTGTCGGCTGAGCCCACGCCCGAACTGCAGCGTCTGCAGAAGGCCGATCCGCCGTACTGGTTCATCGTGCGCGATGCGCGCGGCGCGGAACTGCGCCATGGCGAGGTGCCGCCCGAATACCTCAAGCTCCTTGTCGCGTTCGACGGCATGGGCCGCGTTGCGATCAACCCCGAGCCCGACAGCACCCGGCCCAAGGCCCGCTTCGAGCGCGTCGAGAGCCGCGCGGGCCCGGTCGAGGTGATGGCGCAGACCGGCGGGCCGCTGACCGTGCGCAACACGCTCAAGGGCACCGGCATCGCCTTCCTGTTCCTGGTCGCGCCGATGGCGCTGGTGACCTGCCTGGGCGTGATCCTGGCCACGCCCTTCGTGGTGAAGCGCGGCCTGAAGGGCGTGGTGGCCACGGCCGAGCATGCTGAGGGCATCGACGTGCACGAGCGCACCACGCGCTTGCCGCTGGCGAACGTGGCGAGCGAGATCCGCCCGCTGGTGAACGCCGTGAACCGCGCGTTCGACCGGCTCAACGAAGGGTACGACCGACAGGAGCGCTTCCTGGCCGACGCCGCGCACGAGCTGCGCACGCCCATCACCACGCTGCAGATCCACATCGAGGGCCTGCCGCACGACCCGCTCAAGGTGAAGCTGATGCAGGCTTCGGCGCGGCTGGCCACGCTGGCCGAGCAGCTGCTCGACCTGCAGCGGCTGGACCGCATCGCCTCGCAGGACCGCCAGCAGGTCGACCTGAAGGCGCTGTGCGAGCGCATGGCCGGCGACATTGCGCCGCTGGCCATCATGAACCGCTGCACGCTCTCGGTCGATGCGCCGCGCCCGCTGTGGGTGCGCGGCGACGCGCCCTCGCTGGAGCGCGCGCTGGCCAACCTGATCCAGAACGCCATCGAGCATGGCGGGCCGGGTTGCGACATCCAGGTGCGGTTGTGGGAGCCCTCGGGCTTTGAAGTGCTGGACTCGGGCCCGGGCATTCCGGAGGCCGACCGCGAGCGCGTGGTGGCGCCGTTCCACCGGCTGGTGCCGCGCGGCCGCGGCGCGGGGCTCGGGCTGCACCTGGTGGCCGAGGTGGCGCGCCTGCACGGCGGGCAGCTCACCATCGGGTCGAGTGAATCGGGTGGGGCGAAGATGCGGTTCGAGCTGAACCTCGACACTTAGAAGGCTTGCAGGCATGAACCTCATCGACCGGCTGCCGGAGCCGACGAACCTCGCCGGCGCACAGGCGCTGATCGCACGCGTGCAGGCGCTGCTCGATGCCGCAGGCGTCCCGATGCGCGCGCCGCCGCCCGAGCCCACCACCTGCTGCGGACGCGGCTGCAACGGCTGCGTGTGGGAGGGCTGGCTGGCGGCGGTGAACTACTGGCGCGACGAGGCGTCGCTGCGGCTGGGCGATGCCACCGCCGAGACGCATGCTGCACGGCCACGGACGCCGACCGGGAACTGATCAGCAGCAGATCCAGGGCGTCTTAGAGCCTGTCATTTCGTCGCCGCCCATGCGCCGGCGGCTTGCATGAAGCGATCGGCCGCCTGCAGCTGGGTGGCGCAGATCCACTCGTTCGGCTGGTGCGCCTGCGCGATGTCGCCAGGGCCGCACACCACCGTGGGAATGCCGGCCTGTTGGAAGAAGCCCGCCTCGGTGCCGAACGGCAGGTCGGCCTCCGGCCAGAGCGCGCCGAGTTCGCGCGAAATTGTGCGGCGCAGGGCGGCTTCCTGCCGCCTCGGCGCTGCGCTTCAGTGCCCGCGCGTTTCCCAGAACCCGCGGTGCGTGGCGATCATCTCGTCGGCCACTTCAGCCACCGGCCCGACCACCTCGATGTTCTTCTGGCCGCGCGCGAACACCTCGCGGCAAGGCAGGCTCAGCGTGGGGTTCTCGGGATGGTCGCCGGTGAGCGCGAGCAGCGCCGACTCTTCCGCGCCGTAGACGATGCGCCCGATGTTCGCCCAGTAGCTGGTGCCCGCGCACATGGCGCAGGGCTCGAAGGTGGTCGCCAGCGTGCATTGCCACAGGTACTCGGGCGGCCAGTTCAGCGCGGCGTGGCGCGCCAGCGTGGCCTCGGCGTGGTGCACCGTGTCGATGTTGCCCTGCTCGGCGAGGATGGTGTCGCCATCGGGCGCGACCAGCACGGCACCGAAGGGATGGCGCCCCATCGCCATCGCGCGGCGGGCCACCTCGTCGGCGCGCCGCAGCGCGCGGATTGCTTGCGCCGGCGTCATGGCCGCATGTCCGTTCGGGGAACGCCGCGGAACCGGCTTTGCCGGGCCGCTGGTGTTGCCCCCGGCGAGGGGGTTGGCGAAGCGACACGAAGTGCGCGAAGACTGGGGGAGCGCTTCATGCTTGCGAGCCGCGGTGCGCCCAGCCGGTGGTGTGCTTCTCGATCACGCTGAAGAGCTCGTACATCAGCATGGCCATCGCGCCCACCACCATCAGGCCCGCGAAGGCCAGGCCCATCTGCATGGCCGAGCCGGCGGAAATCAGCAGGTAGCCGATGCCTTCGTTGGCTGCCGTCATCTCGCTCACCGTGGTGCCGACGAAGGCCAGCGTGATCGCGACCTTCAGCGAGCCAAAGAAATAGGGCATGGAGCGCGGCAGGCCGATCTTCATGAGCACGTCCCAGCGCTTGGCGCCCAGCACGCGCAGCACGTCTTCGAGCTCGGGCTCCAGCGTGGCCAAGCCGGTCGCGATGTTCACCATGATCGGGAAGAAGCTGATCAAAAAGGCCGTGAGGATCGCCGGCCCCGCGCCGATGCCGAACCACACCACCAGGATGGGCACGAAGGCCGCCTTCGGCAGGGCGTTGAACGCCGTCATCAGCGGATACACCGCCGCATACGCGATGCGCGAACTGCCGATCACGAAGCCCAGCAGCACGCCCACCACGATCGCCAGGCCGAAGCCCGCCATCGTGACCCAGAAGGTGCGCCATGCGTGGCCCGCGATGATTTCCTTGTATTCCCAGAACTGGCTCCAGATGCGCAAGGGGCTCGGAAAGATGAAGTCCGAAACCTCGAAGCCCGCGCAGACGACCTGCCACAGCAGCAGCACCGCGACCAGCAGCAGCCAGGGCGACCAGCGTTCGATTTGCTTGGTGTTCTTCATGGCGCGACCTCAGTGGGACACCGCGGCGGCGGTCTGCGCGGCGCTGATGCCGGTGTTGCGGATGGCGCCGATGTGGCTGCGCAGTTCGAGCACGATGTCGGTGAACTCCTTGGTGTAGGTGAGCTCCAGCTCGCGCGGGCGCGGCAGCTCGATGTCGCGCTTCACCACGAAGCGCCCCGGGCTCTTGCTCATCACGTACACCGTGTCGGCCAGGAACACCGATTCGCGCAGGTCGTGCGTGACCAGGATCACGTTGAACTGCTGCTCGGTCCACAGGTCGCGCAGGATGCACCACAGCTCCTCGCGCGTGAACGCGTCGAGCGCGCCGAAGGGCTCGTCGAGCAGCAGCATCTTGGGCTCGTGGATGAGCGCGCGGCAGATGCTCGCGCGCTGCTGCATGCCGCCCGAGAGCTGCCACGGAAACTTGTCTTCATAGCCCGCGAGGCCCACCTTCTGCAGCAGCTTGCGCGCGCGCTCGACGTATTCCTTGCGCTTGGCCTTGAAGCTGGAGCGGTAGGGCTCCACGATTTCCAGCGGCAGCAGCACGTTGTCGACCGTGGTGCGCCACGGCAGCAGCGACGGCGCCTGGAAGGCCATGCCCGAGATCTTCAGCGGCCCGGTCACGGGCTGTCCGTCGATGCGGATCTTGCCCATCGAGGGCATCTTCAGCCCCGTGGTGAGCTTCATGAAGGTCGACTTGCCGCAGCCCGAGGGGCCGACGATGGCAATGAACTCGCCGCGCTTGACCTTCAGGTCGATGGCCTCGACCGCGAAGTGGTTCTCGCGCAGCAGTTCCTCGTTGTAGGCGAGCCAGACGTCCTGGAAGTCGACGAAAGGGGCGGCCGCTTGCGCTGCGTCGCTGGCCATCACTTCTTCAGGACGTTCAGTTCGGCCGCCGGCGGCAGCAGGGCCGCGGTCCACACCGCGTCGGGGCTCACGCGCGTCTTGGTGTTGAACGCGTCCGACACCTGCGAGGCCATCAGCGACATGCGGCCCGCGTTGACCGCGCCGAAGCCTTCGGCGCGCGCGTCTGCGCTGTTGATGACGGTATCGATGGCGAGCTGCAGGCGGCGCGTTTCGAGCTTGCTGTCGATGATGCCGTCGCGCGCCTTCACCGACTCGATGGCCACGGCCGGGTTGGCAATGACTTCCTTGGCGCCCTTGGCGAAGGCCGAGAGGAACTTCTTCACCGCCTCGGGGTGGTCCTTGATGAGCTTGGGCGACGCGATGATCACGTTGCCGTACAGCTTCACGCCGTAGTCGGGGTAGGGGAGCACCACCACGTCGGCCGTCTTGGCGCCGCGCGCTTCCAGGTTGAGCAGCGAGGTGAAGGTGAAGCCGGTGATGGCGTCGACGTCGCCGCGCATCAGCATGGTTTCGCGCAGCGTCGGGTCCATGGCGGTCCAGTTGACGGCGCCGATGTTGTTGGCCTTGGCAAAGATCGGGAAGGCACGGCGGCCCGCGTCGAACACCGGCGCGCCGAGCTTCTTGCCCGCGAGGTCGGCCGGCTTGGTGATGCCGCTCTTCTTGAGCGCCATGACCGAGGCGGGCGTGTTGTTGTAGACCATCATCACCGCGACCGGCTTGTTCGGGCTGTCGGGGTTGTTGGCGTGAAACTCCATCAGCGCCGCGAGGTCGGCAAAGCCCATGTCGTAGGCGCCCGAGGCCACGCGCGTGACGGTGCCGCCCGAGCCATTGCCCGCGTCGATGCTCACGTCGAGGCCGGCGGCCTTGAAGTAGCCCTTGGCCGCGGGGTGCAGGAACAGCGCGGCCGGTCCTTCGAAGCGCCAGTCGAGCTGGAACTTGATCGGCGTCGGGGCCTGCGCAAAGGCCGACGTGAGGCCGAAGCTGAGGGCCGAGGCGGCGAGGAAGGACTGGAGCAGGTGGCGCTTGTTCATGCGGGACGATCCGTGAAAGGTGAATGCAAGGTAGGTCTTCCGCATTCAAGCAAAAACGGTGCCCGCACGTGATTGGTGCGAACCCTTCCTGCGAATCAAGGTGGTGCGCTCTTGGCACCTTTCGTGGGAAATCCCTTTGATTTCAGGGGTTTTTCGCACCAAAACCAAGCCAATACGGATCGCCCACGCTCTTTCCGACGCCTGCCGCGGCGTCGCGCACGATGGCGCCGAAGCGATCGATCAGCGCCTGCGTCAGCAGCTCGGCAGGGATGGCCAGGCCGAAGGCGTAGGTCTGGCGCGTGGCCGCATCGAACACCGCCGACGAGATGCCGGCCACATTGGTCACGTACTCGCCGCGTGACAGCGCCCAGCCAGTCTCGCGGATGACGGCCAAGCGCGCGAGCAGTTCCTTGCGGGTCTTCGGTGCGTCGCCGCGGCCCTTGTCGAGTTGCAGGCCGAGCAACGCGGTCACCTCGCCGTCGTCCAGGCGGGCCAGCAGCGCGCGGCCCATGGCACTCGAGTAGGCCGGCGCACGGCTGCCCGGTGGCGTGTAGATCTGCAGCGCACCGGTGCCGGTGCGCATCTGGATCACCAGCGTGTCGGTGCCATCGAGCACGTTGACGTAGCCGGTGAAGCCGGTTTCGCGCACCAGCGCGTCGAGCGCTTCCTCCACCAGCGAGGCGGCGTTGCGCGAGGCACGGAAGTGGTACGAGGCTTCCATGATCACGCCGCCCGGGCGGTAGGCCCGCGTGGCGGGGTCGCGGTCGAGAAAGCCATAGCCGGCCATCATGCTGAGCGTGCGCGAGGCGGAACTCTTGGGCAGGCCCAGCTCGGTCACCACGTCCGTCACCGTGATGTCGCGGCGCAGCCGCGCAATCAGCTTCAGGACGTCCATGGCGTTGGCGAGAGTGCTCATATTTTGGGGTGGTGGCGGTTGGCGATCATAGGTTCGACGCGCCGGGCGGCGACCCGATCCGGGTGAAACCGGCCTTGACAGCGCATCGAGCGGTTCTATCATTGGTTCAATTTTATTGGATTGAGTTCCATAAAATGGAACTACGAAGGAATGACCATGAACCATGAGGTGACGGCGGCCGCACCGCTGCAGGCCGACAGTGCCGCCCCTGCGCAAGCACAGCAACAAGCCGAACTGCACCCGAAGGCCTTGGCGCCGGCCAACCTGATCCTCACGGTGGTGCTGAGCGTGTTCGGCGCCATCGTCGGCATCCAGATGCTGGCGAGCCTGGGCATCACGCCCAGCACCTCGCTGATCGGCGCACTGGCGGCCATGACGCTGGCGCGCGTGCCGCTGGCCATGTTCCGCGGCTTCCGCTCGGTGCACGCGCAGAACCTGGCGCAGACCAGCATCTCGTCGGCCACCTTCGGTGCGGCCAACAGCCTGTTCCTGCCGATCGGCATCCCGTTCCTGTTCGGGCTGCCCGACATGGTGGTGCCGATGCTCGTCGGCGTGAGCCTGGCGATGCTGCTGGACGCCTGGCTGCTCTACCGCATGTTCGACACGCCCGCTTTCCCCGCGAAGAACCCATGGCCGCTGGGCATTGCGGCCGCCGAGGCCATCAAGGCGGGCGACGGCGGCGGCAAGCAGGCCTGGCTGCTGCTGGGCGGCCTGGTCACGGGCGTGGCGGGCGCGGTGTTCAAGCTGCCGATGTCGGCCTTCGGCGTGGCGCTGATCGGCGGGCTGGGCGCGATGATCGCCTTCGGCGTCGGCCTGCTGGTGCGCGGGTATTCGGCGCCGCTGTTCGGGCTGGACATCGGCGCGCTCTACGTGCCGCACGGGATGATGATCGGCGCGGGCATCGTGGCGCTGGTGCAGGTGGGACGCGTGGTGCTGAAGAAGCGCGGTGCCACGCCGGGTGCTTCGGCCTCGTTCGCCGCGCAGGAGGCCCGCGGCGCCACCGCGCTCGGCCGCTCGCTGCGCCTGGGCAGCGTCGGTTACCTCGCCATCATGGTGCTGCTGGCGGTGGGCACGGGCGTGTACACGGGCATGTCGCCCGGCATGCTGGTGTGCTTCGTGGTCTACGGCACCTTCGCGGCCTTCGTGCACGAGCTGATCGTGGGCATCGCGGCCATGCACTCGGGCTGGTTCCCGGCCTTCGCGGTAGCGCTCATCTCGCTGCTGATCGGCATCCTGATCGGCTTTCCGCCCGAGGCGCTGGTGGTGCTGGCGGGCTTCTCCGCCGCCACCGGCCCGGCCTTCGCCGACATGGGCTACGACCTGAAGGCCGGGCACATCCTGCGCGGCGAGACCTCCGGCACGCCCTTCGAAACCGAGGGTCGGCGCGAACAGATGATCGCCGGCATGGTGGGCTTCGCGGTGGCCATCGTCGTGGTCGCCTGCACGTACAGGATGTTCTTTGCCAACCACCAGACGGCGCCCATCAACGCAGCCTACGTGGCCGCCATCAAGGCCGGCATCTCAGGCGACACGGCGCGCAACCTGGCGCTGTGGGCCGTGCCGGGCGCCATCCTGCAGATCCTCGGTGGCGCGCGCCAGCAACTGGGCGTGCTGTTCGCCACCGGCCTGCTCATCGCGAGCCCGATGGCCGGCTGGATGGTCGCGGCCGGCATTGGCTGCCGGCTGGTCGTGCACCAGGTGCTGGGTGCCTCGGCGCGCGAAAAGCTCGAGGTGTTCGCGGGCGGCGTGATCGCCGGCGACGCGCTCTACAGCTTCTTCTCCGGCGCGGTGAAGAGCCTTCGCAAATAGCTCTCTCAAGCAGCCGCTCTGTTCCTTTCTCCTCTTCCCTCTTTCAACACATCAGGAAATCGAATCCATGAAACGCAATCTGACAAGCGACGACGTCCGCGCGGCTATCTGGGGCGGCGCCATCCTCGGCGGCGGCGGCGGCGGGCTCATTGAAGCCGGCGAACGCGCCGCCAGGCTCGCGCTGCAGGTAGGCACGCCGCAGCTGTGGAGCATCGACAATTTCGACCCGTCCGCGCTCACCGCCACCATGGCACTGGTCGGTGCGCCGGCCGCGCCCGATCCGCACGTGCAGCCCGCGCACCTGCTGCGCACCATCGAACTGCTGCGCCGTGAACTGCCCGCGGGCCAGAAGCTGGTCGGCCTGCATGCCAACGAGAACGGCGCCGAGACCACGGTCAACGGCTGGTTTCACGCCGCCATGACGGGCCTGCCGGTGATCGACCTGGCCTGCAACGGCCGCGCCCATCCGTCGAGCGTGATGGGCGCGCTGGGCCTGCACACCGAGCCCGACTACCTGTCGGTGCAGGCCTATGCCGGCGGCGAGCCGCACCGCTACGTCGAAGGCGTGGTGTCGGGCCGGCTCGAACAGACCTCCGCCGTGGTGCGCCGCGCCTCGGTCGAGGCCGGCGGGCTGGTGGCCGTGGCGCGCAACCCGGTGAACGTGGGCTATGCGCGTCAGCACGGCGCGCCGGGCGCCATCAGCCACGCCATCGCGCTGGGCCAGGCGTACCTGGACGGCGGCGTCGATGCCGTGGCCCGTTCGCTCGACGGCCGCATCGTGGCCGAGGGCACCGTGCGCACCTACCGCTGCGAGCAGCAGGAAGGGCTGGACGTGGGCGTGGTCGAGCTCGACGACGCGGCCGGCACCACGCTGCGCTTTATCAACGAATACATGCTGCTGGAGCAGGGCGGCAAGCGCATCGCGCGCTTTCCGGACCTGGTGATGACCTTCTCGGACGAGGGCAAGCCGGTGGTGTCGGCGCATGTGCGCCAGGGTGCGAAGCTGCGCGTGCTGGTGGCACCGCGCGCGCGGCTGCTGCTGTCGCGCACGATGTTCATGCCGGAGCTGTACCGGCCGCTGGAAAAATCGCTGGGCGAGGCCTTCGCGCCTGAAGCAGAGACAGAAGCCGAAGCTCTGGCCTGATCCGCAACAACCCGAACCAACCTGCTGGGAGAAACCGCCATGACATTGCGCGTGCGATGGATCCGGACCGTCGGCAACGACACCTACAACGAACGCTTTGCCCGGGAGTTTGCCGAGGTGAAGAACCCCGGCACCGAGGTCGAGGTCATGTCGCTGCGAAACGCTTCGGTGCGGCACCACGTCGAGTACCAGAGCTACGAGGCGCTTCTGGGCGCCGACATCGTGCGCGTGGTGCGCGATGCGGCCGTGAAGAAGTTCGACGCGGTGGTGCTCGGCTACTTCTACGACCCGGTGCTGGTCGAGGCGCGCGAGATCTCGGGAGAGACGGTGGTGGTGGCGCCATGCCAGGCGTCGTTCGAGATCGCCTCGAACCTGGCGCAGAAGGTATCGATCATCGTCGGGCGCCGCAAGTGGGTGCCGCGCATCGAGTCGCGGGTGCGCGAGTACGGGCACGGCCACCTGCTGGCCTCGTGCCGCGCGCTGCAGCTGGGCGTGGAAGACTTCCAGCGCGACCGCGACGAGACCGTGCGCCGCATGATCGAGCAGGGCCGGCGTGCCATCGACGAAGACGGCGCCGAGGCGCTCGTGCTCGGCTGCACGCTGGAGTTCGGCTTCTACAGGCAACTGCAGGACGTGCTGGGCGTGCCCGTCATCGATTCGGCGCTGGCGGCCGTCAAGCGCGCGGAAGCGCTGGCCGACACCAAGCAGCGTTTCGGCTGGAAGCCCAGCCGCGTCGGTGGCTGCGAGCCGCCGCCAGAGGCCGAGGAACTGCTGGCGTGGAATGTGTTCGATCTGGCTGACGTACCGGTCGCGTCACCGTTCAACGCCTGAACGCCTGAACGGCCTCAAGAAAAAATGCCCCGCTGCGATGACCGCAGCGGGGCGTTTTTCAATGGGCTTGAAACAGGCTTACTTCAGCGCCGTCGTCGCATTCGCCACGGCCAGCGCCGTCATGTTGACGATGCGCCGCACCGTCGATGTGGGCGTCAGCACGTGCGCCGAGCCCGAGGCACCCAGCAGGATCGGACCGACCGTGATGCCGTTGGCGCCCGTCATCTTCAGCACGTTGTAGAGGATGTGCGCCGAATCCAGGTTCGGGCACACCAGCAGGTTGGCTTCGCCGGTGAGCGTGGTTTCGGGCAGGGCGGTGCGGCGCACTTCTTCGGACAGCGCCGAGTCGCCGTGCATTTCGCCGTCGCACTCGATGTCGGGCGCCATCTGCGCGAACAGGTCGCACGCCAGGCGCATCTTGCGCGCCGACCCGCGGCTGGAGGTGCCGTAATTGGAGTGCGACAGGAAGGCCACCTTGGGCGGCAGTCCGAAGCGACGCACTTCCTCGGCCGCCATCATCGCGATGCTGGCCAGCAGCTCGGCGCTCGGGTCTTCGTTCACGTTGGTGTCGGTGATGAACACCGTGCGCTTCTCCAGCGTCAGCGCGTTTAGCGTGGCAAAGCCCGGCGCGCCGCGCTTCAGGCCGATCAGGTTACGGATGTGCTCCAGGTGCACGTCGAAGCGCCCCACCAGGCCGCAGATCATGGCGTCGGCGTCGCCCAGGTGCAGCATCAGCGCGGCAATGGTGGTGTTGGAGCGGCGCACCATCGTCTTGGCGGCCTCGGGCGTCACGCCGCGGCGGCCCATGAGCTTGTGGAAGCTCTCCCAGTAGATGCGAAAGCGCGGGTCGTCTTCGGGGTTGACGATCTCGAAGTCGGTGCCGGCGCGGATGTGCAGGCCGGCCTTCTTGATGCGCGCCTCGATCACGGCCGGGCGCCCCACCAGGATCGGCTGGGCCAGGCCTTCGTCGACGGCCAGTTGCGCGGCGCGCAGCACGCGCTCGTCCTCGCCTTCGGCATACGCCACGCGCTTGGCGGTGGCCAGCTTGGCGGCGGTGAACACCGGGCGCATGAACATGCCGGTCTGGTAGACGAAGCGCGTGAGGTGCTGGCGGTAGGCCTCCATGTCCTCGATCGGGCGGGTCGCCACGCCCGACGCGGCGGCGGCCCTGGCCACGGCCGGCGCAATGCGCAGGATCAGGCGCGAATCGAAGGGCTTCGGAATGATGTAGTCGGGGCCGAAGGCCAGCTCCTGGCCGGCGTAGGCGGTGGCCACCTCTTCGCTGATGTCGGCTTTGGTCAGGTCGGCGATCTCGCGCACGCAGGCCAGCTTCATTTCTTCCGTGATCTTGGTGGCGCCGCAATCGAGCGCGCCGCGGAAGATGTATGGGAAGCACAGCACGTTGTTGACCTGGTTCGGGTAGTCCGAGCGGCCCGTGGCGATGATGCAGTCGGGCCGCACGGCCTTGGCCAGCTCGGGGCGAATTTCGGGCTCGGGGTTGGCCAGCGCCAGGATGATGGGTTGCGTGCCCATGGTCTTGACCATCTCGGCGCTCATGACGCCGGGGGCCGAGCAGCCCAGGAACACATCGGCGTCCTTGACCACGTCGGCCAGGGTGCGGGCGCCGGTGTCTTGCTGGGCGTAGCGTGCCTTCGATTCGTCGAAACCGCCCGCGCGGCCCGCATAGATCAGGCCCTTGGAGTCGCAGGCATAGATGTTGGCGGGCTTGGCGCCCAGGCCGACCATCACGTCCAGGCAGGCGATGGCGGCGGCGCCGGCGCCCGACACGGCGATCTTCACGTCCTCGATCTTCTTGCCGACCAGCTCCAGCCCGTTGAGCAGCGCGGCGGCCGAGATGATGGCCGTGCCGTGCTGGTCGTCATGGAACACCGGAATGTTCATGCGCTCGCGCAGCTTCTTCTCGATGTAGAAGCACTCCGGCGCCTTGATGTCTTCCAGGTTGATGCCGCCCAGCGTGGGCTCCAGCGCCGCGATGATCTCGACCAGCTTGTCGGGGTCGTTCTCGGCCAGCTCGATGTCGAACACGTCGATGCCGGCGAATTTCTTGAACAGGCAGCCCTTGCCTTCCATCACCGGCTTGGCGGCCAGCGGGCCGATGTTGCCCAGGCCCAGCACGGCCGTGCCGTTGGTGATGACGCCCACCAGGTTGCCGCGCGCCGTGTACTCGGTCGCCAGCGAAGGGTCGGCCGCGATGTCCAGGCAGGGATAGGCCACGCCCGGCGAATAGGCCAGCGACAGGTCGCGCTGGTTCAGCAGGGGCTTGGTCGGGGTGATCGAGATCTTGCCCTTGACGGGCGAGCGGTGGTATTCGCGCGCTGCCTCGCGAAGTGCTTCTTCTGCGGGGGAAAGGGGTGCAGCCATGAAAGTCTCCTTGGTTCGGACGGGCAACGAGGCTACCGCAAAAGCGCGGCTTGTTCTTGCGGGGGAAATGCCGAAAACGCCTGAACCCATCGCATGCGCGGGACAGGACGGCCGGTTCGCTAAACTTCGCGACTGTTAACCATAGTCAATCGAGGTTAACAAGGCCATGTCAACCGACACCACAAAACGACAACGGAGGGGCAGCGCATGAGTACAAGACCTTTCACCACCACCGACCCCGACGTCGTGGTCATCGGCGGCGGCCCTTCGGGCTCCACCGTGGCCGCGCTGCTGGCGGACAAGGGGCACGACGTGGTGCTGATCGAGAAAGCGCAGCATCCGCGCTTTCACATCGGCGAGTCGCTGCTGCCCATGAACATGCCGCTGTTCGACCGCCTGGGCGTGCGCACCGAGGTGGAGGCCATCGGCATCAGGAAGCACGGCGCCGAGTTCGTCTCGCCCTGGCACGACCACACCAGCCATTTCGACTTCGGCCAGGCGATGGACAAGAGCTTTCCGTACGCGGTGCACGTGCGCCGCTCGGAATTCGACGAGCTGCTGTTCCGCCACGCCGGCAAGCGCGGCGCGCGCACCTTCGAGGGGCAGCGCGTCACGGGCGTGGACATGGACGCGGGCAAGGGCACGCCGGACAACCGGCCGGCCGTGAAGGTCAGGGCCGACGACGGCACCGAGACCGCCTGGCGTCCGCGCTTCGTGATCGACGCCAGCGGGCGCGACACGCTGCTGTCGAACCAGTTCGACGTGAAGCAGCGCAACCGCAAGCACGCCAGCGCCGCCCTGTACGGCCACTTTGCCAATGCCGAGCGCCGGCCGGGCCGCTTCGAGGGCAACATTTCGCTGTTCTGGTTCGACCATGGCTGGTTCTGGTACATCCCGCTGAAGGACGGCACGGTGAGCGTGGGCGCGGTGGCGTCGCCCGCCTACTTCAAGCGCCGCAAGGGCTCGCTGGAAGACTTCCTGATGGAAACCATCGCGCTCGCGCCCAAGCTGGCCGCGCGCCTTGCGAACGCCACGCTGATGGAGGGCGCCACCTCCACCGGCAACTACGCCTACGACTCCAAGTTCTGCCGCGGCGACCGCTTCATGATGGTCGGCGACGCCTACGCCTTCGTCGACCCGATGTTCTCCTCGGGCGTGTACCTGGCGATGAACAGCGGCTTCGAGGCCGCCACCGCCGCCGACCACTGGCTCAAGGGCGAGGCGAAGGAGGCCGAGCGCGCCTTCCGCCACTACGAGAAGGTCATGAAGCACGGGCCGAAGATGTTCTCGTGGTTCATCTACCGCATCACCTCGCCGGCCATCCGTCGCCTGTTCATGGCGCCGCGCAACGTCTGGCGCATGCAGGAGGCGCTGCTGTCCATCCTGGCCGGCGACCTGTTCCGCGATACGCCCATCGGGCCGCGCTTCTGGGGCTTCAAGGTGACGTACTACGCGTCGTGCCTGGGCATCCTGCCGCAGGCCGTGAAGACCTGGGCATGGCGCCGGCGCAACCTGAAAGAGTCGCTGGACGCAGCCAAGACCTGAGCACAGCCTCGTGTTCAGTCGGGGGTGACCGTGTGCTGTGCCAGCGCCTCCAGCGCGCGCACCAGCGCCGAGTGGTCCAGCTGGCCGTAGCCCAACGCCGCGCACGCGTTCATCAGCTGCGCGGCGCCCGCCGTCTGCGGCAGCGACACGCCCAGCGTGCGCGCGCTCTGCATTGCCAGGTTCAGGTCCTTCTGGTGCAGCGAAATGCGGAACCCCGGCGCAAAGGTGCGCTTGATCATGCGTTCGCCGTGCACTTCGAGAATGCGCGAGCTCGCGAAGCCGCCCATCAGCGCCTGGCGCACGCGCGCCGGATCGGCGCCGGCCTTCGAGGCGAACACCAGCGCCTCGCTCACGGCCGCGATGTTCAGCGCCACGATGATCTGGTTGGCCACCTTGCACACCTGCCCGTCGCCCACGCCGCCCACCAGCGTCACGTTCTTGCCCATGCGCTCGAGCAGCGGCTTCACGCGCTCGAAGCTGCCTTCATCGCCGCCGCACATGATCGTCAGGCTCGCGGCCTTGGCGCCCACCTCGCCGCCCGACACGGGTGCGTCGACGTAGCCGGCGCCCGCGGCGGCGATGCGGCGTGCGAAGTCCTTCGTGGCGATCGGGTCGATCGAGCTGCAGTCCACCACGATCTTGCCGCTCGAGCCTTTCAGGCCCGCGGCCACGCCGTCCTTGCCCGGCTCGCCGAACAGCACCTTCTCCACGTCGGGCGTGTCGGGCACCATGATGAAGACGATGTCCGACTGGCGCGTGACCTCGGCGGCCGAGGCGCAGATGGTGGCCTTCGACACGAAGGGCTCCGGCGTGTTGCCGTGCGTGTTCACGAACAGCTGGTGGCCCGCGTCGAGCAGGTGGCCCGCCATGGGTGCGCCCATGATGCCGAGGCCGATGAATCCGATTTTCTGTTGCGTTGTCATGTCTGCGTTTCCTTGTCCGGTGCTTATTGCGGTTGCTGTTGTCCTGCCGTGAGCGCTTCACGCCAGCCGAGGCCGTCGACGGTGCCGCTGCGGGGCTTGTATTCGCAGCCGATCCAGCCGTCGTAGCCCAGCGCGTCGATGTGCTGGAACAGCCACGGGTAGTTGATCTCGCCCGTGCCCGGCTCGCCGCGGCCGGGGTTGTCGGCCAGCTGGATGTGGCCGATGCGCGCCAGGTGCCTGGCGAGCGTGTTGCCCAGCTCGCCTTCCATGCGCTGTGCGTGGTAGATGTCGTACTGCACGCGCAGGTTGGCCGAGCCGACCTCGTCGATCAGCGCCAGCGCCTGGTCGGTGCGCGTGAGAAAGAAGCCGGGAATGTCGAAGGTGTTGATCGGCTCGATGAGCAGGCGCAGGCCCGCCGCTTCCAGCTCTCGCGCGGCAATGCGCAGGTTCCCGACCACCGTGCGGTGCGCCGCTTCCGCGCTCACGCCCGCGGGCACCTTGCCCACCAGGCAGTTCACCTGCGGGCAGCCGAGCGCGCTGGCGTAGTCGATCGCCATGCCGATGCCCTCGATGAATTCGCCCGTGCGCTCGGGATGGCAGGCGATGCCTCGCTCGCCCTGGTCCCAGTCGCCGGCCGGCAGGTTGTGCAGCACCTGCTGCAGGCCGTTGGCACGCAGGGCGGCGGCGAGTTCCTTCTTGTCGAAAGCATAGGGAAAGAGGTACTCCACGCCCTTGAAGCCCGCGCGGGCGGCGGCCTCGAAGCGTTGCATGAAGGGCAGCTCGGTAAAGAGCATCGTGAGGTTGGCTGCGAACTTGGGCATGTCTTTCCTTCTCAATCGAGCATGGCCACCGCGAGGGCCGTGGGTGCGTCGGCCGTGCTCTCGGCCAGCGGTTCGAATTCGTTGATGGCGTCGATCTCGGTGCCCATCGCGATGTTGGTCACGCGCTCCAGCATCACCTCGATGACCACGGGCACGCTGAACTCGGCCATCAGCGCCTCGGCGCGGGCGATGGCGGGCGCCATCTCTTCCTGCTTGCGAACGCGGATCGCCTTGCAGCCCAGTCCTTCGACCACCTTCATGTGGTCCACGCCGTAGCTGCGCTCGATGCCGCTGTCGGGCGCCGCGTTGATGTTGTCGAACGCGAGCTGCACGCAGTAGTCCATCTCGAAGCCGCGCTGCGCCTGGCGAATGAGCCCGAGGTAGGAGTTGTTGACCACGATGTGCAGGTATGGCAGCTTGAACTGCGCACCCACGGCCAGCTCCTCGATCATGAACTGGAAGTCGTAGTCGCCCGAGAGCGCGACGATCTTGCGCGTGGGGTCTGCAGCGCGCACGCCCAGCGCGGCGGGAATGGTCCAGCCCAGCGGGCCGGCCTGGCCGCAGTTGATCCAGTGGCGCGGGTTGTACACGTGCAGGAACTGCGCCGCCGCGATCTGCGACAGGCCGATGGTGCTCACGTAGCAGGTGTCGCGCTCCAGGTGGTTGTTCATGCACTGGTACACGCGCTGCGGCTTCATCGGCACGTCGGCGAAGTTGGTCTTGCGCAGCATCGTCTTCTTGCGGTCGCGGCATTCGCCGGCCCATGCTGTGCGCGAGACCAGCTTGCCCGCGGCCTTCATTTCCTCGGCCACCTGCACGAACAGCTCGAGCGCGGCCTTGGCGTCCGACACGATGCCGAAGTCGGGCGTGAACACCCGGCCGATCTGCGTGGGTTCGATGTCCACGTGCACGAAGGTGCGGCCCTTGGTGTAGACCTCGACCGAGCCGGTGTGGCGGTTGGCCCAGCGGTTGCCGATGCCCAGCACGAAGTCGCTCGCCAGCATCGTCGCGTTGCCGTAGCGGTGGCTGGTCTGCAGGCCGCACATGCCGGCCATCAGCGGATGGTCGTCGGGTATCGCGCCCCAGGCCATCAGCGTGGGAATCACCGGCACGCCGGTGGCCTCGGCAAAGCGCACCAGCAGGTCGGCCGCGTCGGCGTTGATGACGCCGCCGCCGGCCACGATCAGCGGGCGCTCGGCCGCGTTCAGCATGCCGATGGCCTTCTCGACCTGGGCGCGCGTGGCGGCGGGCTTGTAGGGGGTGAGCGGCTGGTAGGCGTCGATGTCGAACTCGATCTGCGCCATCTGCACGTCGAAGGGCAGGTCGACGAGCACCGGGCCCGGGCGGCCCGAGCGCATCAAATGAAAGGCCTGCTGAAACACCTGCGGCACTTGGCCGGGCTCGCGCACCGTGACCGACCACTTGGTGACCGGCTTGGAGATCGACTCGATGTCCACCGCCTGGAAGTCTTCCTTGTACAAGCGCGCACGCGGCGCCTGGCCGGTGATGCACAGGATGGGAATGGAGTCGGCCCAGGCCGAGTACAGGCCCGTGATCATGTCGGTGCCCGCCGGCCCCGAGGTGCCGATGCACACGCCGATGTTGCCGGCCACAGCGCGGGTGTAGCCCTCGGCCATGTGCGAGGCGCCCTCCACGTGGCGCGCGAGGATGTGCGCGATGCTGCCGCGCTGGCGCAGCGCGGAATACAACGGGTTGATCGCCGCGCCCGGCACGCCGAAGGCCTGCGTCACGCCTTCCTTTTCCATCACCAGCACCGCGGCCTGGACCGCTGTCATCTTTGCCATTTGCATGTCTCCTTGAGGTGGGCCCACTGTAGGAAGCGGGGCGTGTTCGAAGAAGACGGCTGGAGGCCATAAAACCTATTCCGCCATGGAATAAGTGACTACGATGCGGGCCATGGATCGTTTGCTTGCAATGGAAATGTTCGTGCGCGTGGTCGAGACCGGGAGCTTCTCGAAGGCGGCGCGCGAGTTCAATACCACGCAGCCCACCGTGACCAAGCAGGTCGCGGCCACGGAAGCGCGGCTGAAGGTGCGCCTGCTCAACCGCAACACGCGCGGCGTGAGCCTCACCGAGCCCGGCGCGCTGTACTACGAGAAGTGCAAGACCATCGTGCGCGATGCCGAGGAGGCCGAGAGCATCGTGCAGCTGCGCCAGAACCAGGCGCAGGGCCTGCTGCGCGTGGGCACCTCGGTGGCCTTCGGGCGGCGCGTGGTGGTGCCGCTGGCGCTGGAATACATGCAAAGGCACCCGCAGGTGCAGCTCGACCTGAGCTTCGAGGACCGCTACGTGGACCTGATCGCGCAGGGCATCGACATCGCGATCCGCATGGGCAAGCTGGCCGATTCGTCGCTGGGCGCGCGCTACCTTGGCGCCAACCCGTGGGTCATGGTCGCCTCGCCGGCCTACCTGAAGAAGCACGGCACGCCCAGGCGCGCACAGGACCTGGGCGCGCATGTGGCGCTGATCTACAGCAGCGTGGTGGGCGACGAGTTCTGGCGCATGCACACGCCCAAGGGCGACCCGGTGACGGTGCCGGTGTCGGGCCGCTTCCGCTCCAACAACCTGTCGGCGGTGCTGGCCGCGACGCGCGACGGCCTGGGCATTGCGCTGATGCCGCGCTACGTGGCGAGCGAGTCGCTGGCCACGGGCAAGGTGCGCGAGGTGCTCGGCGACCACGCGCTGCCCGAGCAGGAGATCCACGCCGTGTTTCCGTCGCCCAAGCTCGTGCCGGGCAAGGTGTCGGGCTTCGTGGCCTTCCTGCAGGGGCGCTTCGACGAAGGCTGGTGGGCCGCCTGAGGGCGCGCCGCCTTCGCTCTCCCTCCCTCTCGTTCAAGCCGGCACGAAAGCGCCGTGCAGGCCCAGCGGCAGTGTGTACGGCAGCGTGGCCTGCGCCACCGGACCGGCCCCGAGCTGATCTGCGGCGAAGCACGACAGCACCGTCTTCTGCCGGCCGAAGTCGAGCACCGTGCCCAGCACCCACCCCGGCTTCGAGCCGTCCGGCACGAAGACATGCTCTTCCACGATCGCCTGCGCGCCGTAGCTAAAGCGCTGGCTGCGGCCGGTCTCGACGTCGGTGCGTGCGACCGCGCCGAATCCCGGCAGGTCGCGCCGTATCTGCGTGGCGTGAACCACCTGGCGATGGCGCAGGCCCACGCGGCGCGGATCGATGCGCGGAAACTCGGCCTCCTGCGCCAGGGCCGTCTGCGTGCCCGTACCCGTGGCCAGGTTCAGCGTGGCGACGGTCAGGTGCGGGTCGGTGCTCTTCACGCGGCGCGCGCGCATCACCTCGCGGTTGGTGGTGAACACCGTGTCTGCGTTGTCCGAGCGCACGTAGTCGACGTGGATCAAGGTGCCGCGCGGCGTGTCTTCTTCCCAGGCGTTGCCCACGTGGAACAGGAAGCCGGTCGGCAGCGCCAGCATCTGGCGCTTGTCCCAGTCCTGCTTGTCGACCACCAGCGCGCGCATGCCCAGCTCGGGCCGCCACACGTGGGCGTCCAGAAAGCTCGCGCCGGCCTCCTTGCGCTTGCCGTCGTACACCAGCGGCGGCATCAGGAACACCAGGTGCCGTTCCGTCACGGCGAAGTCGTGGACCATCGGCATGTCGGCCACAGGCACCACCGCCGCGCGGCGCAGCGTGCCCTCGGGCGCGATCTCGTACAGCGCCAGCAGGCCCTGGCCGGAGCTGACGCCGAAGTTCCACACCGTGCCGTCCGGGTCCACCTTCGGGTGCGCCGAAAAAGGCATGCCCGCGAGGTCGGCGCGCCAGGTCTTCACGCCCAGCGTGTCCAGCGTGCGCGCATCCACACGGGTGGCCGAGCCGCCTTCCCACAGCGCCAGCACCTCGCCCTGCAGCGGCAGCACGCTGGTGTTGGCCACGTTGATGCTGTCGGCCGAGGTCGGCGGCTCGACGCCCGGCGGCATGGTGCCGAAGGCTTCCATCAGACGGCGGCCGGCCCGCACCTCGGCCGTACGCTTGGGCGTGGCGACATAGCGGCCCTGGTGGCGCACGTCGGCACCGTCGATCACGAAGCGATGCACCATGCCGTCGCCGTCGAACCAGTGGCGGTAGCGCTCGCCGCCCAGGTCGTGGCCCGCGGGCCCGATGCGAAACAGCGTGCCGGCCACCGCATCGGGGAAGCGCCCGCGCACCGTGGCGCGGGTCAGCGGCAGGTCGCCCGGGGGCGTGGCGAAAGCGGTCTTCCAAGGCGCGCCGGCGGCTTCGAACTGGGCCTGCCAGTTCTCAGTGCCTTCGGTGCCGGCGGCGCGCGCCAGCGAGGCCAAGGGGCTCAAGGGGCCCAGCAGGGGCAGGGCGCCGGCAGTGGCGAGCAGGCGCAGGAGTTCGCGGCGTTCCATGGCGGCTCCTCAGCGCAGGTGAATGACGGTCTGCAGGTCGGCGTCGACGCTGAACGCCGCGGCCTCGAAGTCGGGCGCGGCGCGGTTGCCCTTGGCGTCGTTGGAGAAGCCGTAGCGCTCCGTCGGCATGCCCATGAGGTTGGTGTCCAGCTTGCCGTTGCCGTTCTCGTCGGCGAACACCCGCAGCGCATAGCGCCCCGGTGCCAGCCCCGCGAACACGAGCCGGGCCTTGCCGCCCTGCATGGGCGCGGTCTGCGATGCCACGGCCTTGCTGGCGGTGTAGCCGGCGGCGTCGCTGTACAGCGCAACGTAGAGCGTGGCTTCCGCCGCCGGGCCGTCGGCGACGCTCAGGCTCAGGTCGGCGGCCAGGGCCCCGAGCGGCGCGAGCGGGACCAGGGCCGCGGCGGTGCACAGTGCGCGCACGGCCGGGCGGGACAGGAGAGAGAAAACATGCATGGCGGGCCTCTTCGGAAGTTGGAGGCCCGACGATCTCGCAGGTCGGCTGCAGTGCCCAGTGCCATGCGACGAAGCGCCGGAATGGGTGCGCCAAGTGCGCGAGGTGCGCGCGGTCGGCAACCGGGCGGGCCGGCGCCCGCCGGGGCGTCAGCCCTTCTTGCGGTCCTGGGCGCCTTGCGCGTGCCTGGCGCGTTCGACCGCTTCGGGCGGCTGCTGCGGCACCTCGAGGCTCTCGTGCCCGCTGCCCACGTGCCCGGAGTCCGCGAACAGGCTCCAGGCCGCCATGAACAGCGCCGCGATCACCGGCCCGATCACGAAGCCGTTGATGCCGAAGATCGCCATGCCGCCGATGGTCGACATCAGCACGATGTAGTCGGGCATCTGCGTGTCCTTGCCCACCAGCAGCGGGCGCAGGATGTTGTCGACCAGGCCGATCACGAACACGCCCACGAAGATCAGCACGCCGCCCTGCCAGAAATGCCCCGTGGCCAGGAAGTAGATGGCCACCGGCCCCCAGATCAGCGCCGCGCCCACGGCCGGCAGCAGCGAAAGAAATGCCATCAGCACCGCCCACAGCAGCGCGCCCTGCACGCCGAGGAACCAGAAGGCCAGCCCGCCGATGGTGCCCTGCGCGATGGCCACGGCCACGTTGCCCTTCACGGTGGCGCGGATCACGGTGGTGAACTTGTTCAGCAGGTAGTGCGTGTGCGGCTTGGCCAGCGGCACGGCGTCGCGCATGGTCTTGGACAGCGTGGCGCCGTCACGCACCAGGAAGTACAGCAGATACAGCATCACGAAGAAGCTGACCACGAAGTCGAAGGTGTTCTGCCCGATCGTGAGCGCCTGGCTTGCCACCACCTGACTGCCCTGCGCGGCACCGGCCGAGATGCGCGCCTGCCATGCGGCCATGTCGCCCAGGTTGAAGCGCTCCACCAGGTTCAGCAGCCACTGCGGCGCCGCGTCCAGGATCTGCTGGAAGTAGGCCGCGAAGTTGATCTGGCCCGAGCGGATGTTCTGCGTGACCAGCGCCACCTCCTGCACCAGCGACACGCCGATCATGGCCAGCGGCAGGATCACGATGAACAGGCAGATCGCCAGCGTGGACAGTGCGGCTGCGTTGGGCTTGCCGCGCATCTTGCGCAGCAGCCACTTGTACAGCGGCGTGAACAGGATCGCCAGCGCCACGCCCCAGAGCACTGCCCCGAAGAACGGCAGGAGCACCCAGATGAAGGCACCAGTGACAGCGGCGAGCAGGGCGAGGAAGACGCCGCGCTGGAGTTGGGGAGAATTCATAAGTGAGTCGGACTGTAGCCGAGCCGGTGCGCGGCAACGTGTCAGCGGGCGCGCCCTGGTGCGGCGAGTTCCGGCGCCTTCCGGCGCCGGCCTCAGCGCTTCGCGCGCGGCAGCGCCACGGGCGCCAGCGTGGCGCGCAACCGGCTCGGCGCGTCGGGCTCGGCGGCGGCGTCGACCTCGAGCGCGCGCTCCACGTTGCCGATGTGCGCCAGCATCAGCTGGCGGGCCTTGCCGGTGTCGCCCTCTTCGAGCGCCTCGACAATGGCACCGTGCTCCGCGCACGACTGCCAGGCCTCGTGCGTCGACTGGTACAGCGTGGCGGCCAGCGTGGTGCGCGCCGTGAGGTCGCGCAGCACGTCGACCAGCAGCTGGTGGCCCATCTGCTCGGCCAGGCACACATGGAAATCGGCCAGCAGGAAGGCGCGCGTGGCGGCGTCGGCGCCGTCGATGGCGCGCTGCTCGTCGGCGATGTGGTCGCGCAGCGTGCGGATCACCTTGGCCAGCGGCCGCCCCTCGCTCGCGGCCAGGATGCCGGCCTCGACGATGCGCCGCGCCGAGAACGCGTCGCGCGCCTCCTCGGCCGAAGGCTCCACCACGTACCAGCCGCGGCGCGACTGCACCTCCACGAAGCCGCGCGCCTGCAGCTGCATCAGCGCCTCGCGCACCATGGTGCGGCTCACCGAGAAGTTCTCGGCCAGCGCCTGCTCGCCGAGCCGCTCGCCCGGTGCGAGCTTCTGCGCGAGGATGGCCTCGACCACGCGTTCGGCAATGGCGGTGGGGCTGACGTCGGCGGCGGGCATGGGCATGGGGCGGTTCAATGGGCGCTGGAGGCTGGGGCGGTGCCGGTGTTTGGCACGACGGCATCGGCCAGCGGTTCGTCGTCGGGGGAATAGCGCCCGTCGAGCACTGCGTGCGCGCGCTCGCGGTCGATGTCGCCTTCCCACGCTGCGATGGCCACCGTGGCCACGCAGTTGCCGATCAGGTTGCCCAGCGCGCGGGCGATGCCCATGAACCAGTCCACCGACAGCACCAGCACCAGCCCGATGGCCGGAATCGCCGGAATGGCGTGCAGCGTGGCCGCCAGCACCACGATGGCAGAGCCCGGCACGCCGTGCGCGCCCTTGGAGGTGACCAGCGCAATCGCAAGAATGGTCAGCAGGTCGGCCATCGAGATCGGCGTGTTGGTGGCCTGCGCGATGAACACCGCCGCCAGCGTGATGTAGATCGAGAACGCGTCGAGGTTGAAGGAATAGCCCGTGGGAATGACCAGCCCCACCGTCGAGTCGCGAATGCCCATGCGGCGCAGCTTGGCCATGATCTGCGGCAGCACGCTGTCCGACGAGGTGGTGGCGAACACGATGGTGAGCTCCTCGCGCAGGTAGCGCAGCAGCTTGATCAGGCTGAAGCCCGACAGGCGCATCACCAGGCCGAGCACCACGAACACGAAGATCAGCACCGCGCCGTAGAACAGCGCCACCAGCATGCCCAGCTGCTTGAGCGAGCCGACGCCGTACTGCCCCACCGTGAAGGCGATGGCGCCCAGCACGCCCAGCGGCGCCAGCTTGATGATGATCCCCATGATCTTGAACAGCACCAGCGACGTTGCGTCGATCACCGCCGCCACGGGCTTGCCGCGCTCGCCCAGCAGCGTGAGCGCGCAGCCGAACAGCACCGCGAACAGCAGCACCTGCAGCACGTCGCCGGTGGCGAAGGCGTTCACCACCGTGGTGGGAATGAGCTTCATCAGGAAGTCGACCGTGCCGCCGCTGGTGAGCTTGTCGGCGTTCGACGCATAGGCGCTCATCGCGGCCGGGTCGAGCTTGGCCGGGTCGACGTTCATGCCCGCGCCGGGCTGGAACACAAAGGCCAGCACCAGGCCCATGGCCAGGGCGACGGTGGTCAGCACCTCGAAGTAGATCAGCGCCTTCACGCCCACCCGGCCCACGCGCTTCAAGTCGCCCGCGCCGGCAATGCCGTGCACCACCACGCAGAACACCAGCACGGGAATGATCATCTTGATCAGCTTGATGAACCCGTCACCCAGCGGCTTGAGCTTGACGGCGTACTCGGGGGCGAACAGCCCCGCGAGTACGCCCAGCACCAGCGCGATGACCACCTGACCGAAAAGCGATTTGGCGAAGCGAGGCATGGGTGCTCCTGTTGTCCGTGTTGTCAAGGTTTGCATGCAAGCAACGCCTTGTCTTGCATACAAGAAATGTAGGCAAGAAGACTTCGGGGCCGGAAGAGGGTATTCCCGGTATTGTTGATTGCCGCCGAAAATTGACCCAGCTAACGCAGTAATTTCCGTCTAAGACTGACCCACGTAAAACTCTACCCTGCTCATTTTTAAAGCAGGGGATCCTAGGAGTGATAGACGTGGCGACATTGAGTGTCATCAGACGTTGGGCCCTGCGCGAGCAGATGTCCATCCGCGAGATAGCCAGGCGTACAGGCCTGTCTCGCAACACCGTAAAGAAGTACCTGCGAGCGGGCGAAGAAATGCCGCGCTACGCCAAGCGGGAGAGCTCAAGCAAGCTCGATCCCTATGCCGAGAAACTCGCGACCTGGCTCGCGATCGAGGCAACCAAATCGCGGAAACAGCGGCGCAATCTGCGGCAGATCCACACACCCCAACCTAAAAAGGAGAACACCAAGCACTTATCCACACCGTGAAGCCTTCAGGCTCACAAATCGGGTGGGTCAGTATTCAATGGAAATCTAGGGTCAGAGGTCGGCGGAATTCAACACCCTGGCGCCTCACGGTCCGCTTTCGCTACTTAGTGATCGTTCGCGTAAGTCTCCTAGAACGAAGCGATGGCCTGTTACGGCCACTAATGCGAGCATGTTTTCGAGCGATCTTCAGATGCGTCCATGGACTGCTGTCGTGATAAGAGCGCCTATCAGGCTTTATGCGGCAGTTGCGCCGCAGGTTGCCTGTGCGGGGGCGAGCCGGACGCACAGGCGCTATACGAATTCTTCGGACCGTCGCCGAGGCTGGAATAGGTGAGGTGCATCGAGTTGCGCGGCTCGACGATGGGTTCAACCACAACGTATGGATATTCATCGATGCCCTTTGGGCATCGATGCCTCCGGAGCTGGCAAGCTCCATCCTGCGATTCGCCGCGCCACCCGACGTGGCCTTTTGGTCGAATCGTTCGCAACGGAATGCACCCGCGAAATGAACCTCCTCAAGTCCTTGGCCTGTTGGCGCCGACCGGAAAGCAAGCCAGCGTCGGCGATCGGCGCAATCCGACACCTGAAGATGAACTGGCTCGCGCAAGGCGTGCAGGGGCGCGTGTCCGGCCCCAAGGCACCCGCCCTGGTCAGGTAGCCAGCGCTTCGTCGAGTGCCCGCCGCGCCGGATGCGCGGGCCGCTGCAGGCCCAGGTGCTCGCGCAGCGTGCGGCCTTCGTACTCGGTGCGGAACAGGCCGCGCCGGCGCAGCTCGGGCAGCACCAGCTCGATGAAGTCGTCCAGGCCGCCCGGGAACCAGGGCGACATGATGTTGAAGCCGTCCGCGCCGCCTTCCTCGAACCACTGCTGCAGCTGGTCCGCGATGCTCGACGGCGTGCCCACCACCTGCTGGTGGCCGCGTGCGCCTGCAATGCGCAGGTACAGGTCGCGAATGCTCAGGTTCTCGCGCCGCGCAAGGTCCAGCAGCAGCCGCTGGCGGCTCTTCGGGCCGTTGGTTTCCGGCAGGTCGGGCACCGGCCCGTCGACCGGCAGGTTGGAGAAGTCGAAGCCGCCGATCACGCCCGACAGCAGCGACACGCCGACCACCGGGTGCACCAGGTCCTGCAGCTGCGCGAACTTGTCTTCGGCCTCCGCCTGCGTGCGGCCGACCACCGGAAAGATGCCCGGCATGATCTTCACCGCGTCCGGGTCCCTGCCGTAGGCGACCGCGCGGCCCTTGATGTCGCTGTAGAAACTCTGCGCCTCGTCGAAGGTCTGGTGCGCCACGAAGATCACCTCGGCCGTGCGAGCCGCCAGGTCGCGCCCGGCCTCCGACGCGCCGGCCTGCACCACCACCGGACGCCCCTGCGGCGAGCGCGACACGTTGAGCGGCCCGCGCACCGAAAAGTGCTTGCCCTTGTGGTTGAGCACGTGCAGCTTGTCTTCGTCGAAGTACTGGCCGCTTTGCTTGTCGCGCACGAAGGTGTCGTCCTCCCAGCTGTCCCACAGGCCCGTCACCACGTCGTGGAACTCCGACGCGCGCTCGTAGCGCAGCGCGTGCTCGAAGTGTTCCTCGCGGTTGAAGTTCTGCGCCTCGCCGGTGCCGCTCGACGTGACCAGGTTCCAGCCCGAACGCCCGCCGCTGATCTGATCGAGCGACGCGAACTTGCGCGCCACGTTGAAGGGCTCGTTGAAGCTGGTCGACACGGTGGCGATGAGGCCGATGCGCTCGGTCAGCCCCGCCAGGGCCGACAGCAGCGTCAGCGGCTCGAAATGGTCGCTGCGCGCGGTGCGCGATAGCGAGGGCAGGTTGCTGCTGCGCACCCCCACCGAGTCGGCCAGGAAGACCGCATCGAACTTGGCGGCCTCGGCCTTCTGTGCCAGCTGCACGTAGTGGCGGAAGTTGCTGCCCGCGTCGGCCTGCGCTTCGGGGTGGCGCCAGGCGGCGATGTGGTGGCCCGTCTGCATGAGGAAGGCACCGAGCTTGAATTGTCGGGTCGATGAGGCCATGGCGGAACTGTGCGAGTGAGGGGATCGGGGGCGCAGGTTAGGCGCGATGCCTCGTGCGCGGAAAGAAGGCTTTCGCGTTTGCTTAGGCGCTGCGTGCATGCAGGCTGCAATGTGCGTGCGCGCACGCGCACGCGCACGCGCACGCACATAAGCAATAGCGGATTGATTCGTTCTCGGCATGCGCGGTACGCCGTACCGTCGAGTGCTTTCGTTCCTCGTGGCCCTTACCTTGCATCTTCTGTCTCTCATCACCCTTTCGAAAGCCCGCCGTGTTCAGCATTGAGCGGGTCGAAGCGCTGCGCGAAGTGGCGCGCCATGGCAACCTGACGCGCGCTGGTTCGGCCATGGATCTGTCGAAATCCACCGTCAGCAAATACATCACCGAGCTCGAGGCGCAGGTCGGCGTTCAACTGCTGCACCGGAGCACGCGCGTGGTGTTCGTCACCGACGCCGGTCGTCACCTGCTCAAGCGCAGCGTGGCGTTGGTGGACCTGGCCATGCGCATCCAGTCGGAACTCGATGCGCATGGCGCGTCGCAGGCCTGAGCCTTCAGCGCGGCTTCGCTGCCGGGTGCGCCGGCCGCTTCAGCCCCAGGTGCTCGCGCAGCGTGCGGCCCTCGTACTCGGCGCGGAACAGCCCACGCCGGCGCAGCTCCGGCAGCACCAGCGCAATGAAGTCGGTGAGCCCGCCGGGGAGCGTCGGCGCCATGATGTTGTAGCCGTCGGCGCCGTGGTGCACGAAGCGTTCCTCGAGCTGATCGGCGATCTGCTCCGCCGTGCCTACCAATTGCCAATGGCCGCGCGCGCCGGCCACGCGCTGGTAGAGCTGGCGGATCGTGAGGTTCTCGCGCCTCGCCAGGTCGATCATCAGCTGCTGCCGGCTCTTGCTCGCATTGGTCTCGGGCAATGGCGGAATGGGCCCGTCTAGCGGGTACTCCGACAGGTCGAAGCCGCCGGTCAGCCCTGACACCAGCGCCAGCCCGACGACCGGGTCGATCAGCGACTGCAGTTCCTCGAACTTCTCCCTGGCCTCGCTCTCGCTGCGGCCCACCACCGGAAACACGCCCGGCAGGATCTTCAGGTCTTCCGGCGCGCGGCCGTACCTGGCGAGCCGACCTTTGATGTCGGCATAGAACGCCACGGCATCTTCCAGCGTCTGCTGCGCGGTGAACACCGCTTCGGCCGTGCGCGCCGCAAGCTCCCTGCCCGCTTCCGACGACCCCGCCTGCACCACCACCGGATGCCCCTGCGGCGCGCGCGACACGTTCAGCGGCCCCTGCACCGAAAAGTGCTTGCCCTTGTGGTGCAGCACGTGGCGCTTGGCCGGGTCGTAGAAGCGGCCCGAGGCCTTGTCGCGCGCGAAGGCGTCGTCTTCCCAGCTGTTCCACAGGCCGCTGACCACGTCGGCGAATTCGCCGGCACGCTCGTAGCGGTCGGCGTGCGCAAAGTGCGCGTCGCGGTTGAAGTTGCGCGCCTCGTGCTCGCTCGACGAAGTCACCAGGTTCCAGCCAGCACGCCCCGCGGAGATGTGGTCGAGTGACGCGAACTTGCGCGCCACGTGGTACGGCTCGTTGAAACTGGTCGATGCAGTGGCCACCAGGCCGATGCGCTGCGTGACCGCGGCCAGCGCCGACAGCAGTGTGATCGGCTCGAACTGCGCCTGGTAGCTGTGCGCCGTGCGGCTCAGGAAGTCGACGTCGGTGCCGCGCGTGCCCACGCCATCGGCCAGGAAGATCAGGTCGAACTTCGCGGCCTCGGCCGCGCGCGCGAGTTCCACGTAGTGATGGAAGTCGATGCCCGCGTCGGCCTTCGCATCGGGGTGGCGCCAGGCGGCGATGTGGTGGCCGCTGGGGTACAGAAAGGCGCCCAGGCTGAAGGGGCCCTTGCGTTGGGTCATGAAGGTCGGTCCTCGAGAAGAAAGGAAAGGGAAGAAGGGGGTGTGTCGTTCACCAGGCCAGCTGGAGGCCGGCCGGGAGGCCCGGTACCGGCAGGCCGCCTTGGGGCTTGTGCGGCGGCTGAGGCGGCTGAGGCGGCTGTGTGGGGGGGCGAGCCTCGGAGCCGCTGTCGATGAAGTCGCTCAGCACGTCGTCGCGCAACCGGATGAATGCCGGGTCGCTGCGGTTGCGTGGGTGCGGCAGGTCCACATCCACCGTGCGGCGAATGCGCCCGGGCGAAGGCTGCATCACCACCACGCGGTCGCCCAGGAACACGGCCTCTTCCACGTCGTGCGTCACCAGCAGCATGGTGATGCGCTCCTTCTGCCAGATGCGCTGCAGCTCGTTCTGCAGCCGCGAGCGCGTGAGCGCGTCGAGCGCGCCGAAGGGTTCGTCCAGCAGCAGCACGCGCGGCCGGTTCACCAGCCCGCGCGCAATGGCCACGCGCTGCGCCATGCCGCCGGAAATCTGGTGGGGCCACGAGCGCTCGAAGCCTTCCAGGCCCACCAGCGCCACATGCGCGGCCACCAGCTCGGCTTTCTCCCGGGCGGTGTACGGCGCATTGCGCAGGCCGACCGCGATGTTCTGCGCCACCGTGAGCCACGGAAACAGCCGGTGGTCCTGGAACACGATGCCACGCTCGCGCCCCGTGCCCGAAATGGGTTGGCCGCCCAGCAATATCTGCCCTTCGTACTGCGTGTCGAGGCCGAGGATGAGCCGCAGCAGCGTCGACTTGCCGCAGCCGCTCGCGCCCACGATGCTCACGAAGCTGCCTTCGCTCACGTGCAGGTCGATGCCTTCGAGCACCTGCAGCTCGCCGCTTTTCGCCTGGTCGTGGGTGTAGCGCTTGCCGAGGCCGCGAATGTCGAGTTCGTTGGAGGTCTGTGGTTTCAGGAGAGTGGTCATGGCGTTACGCGGTGAAGGGAGATCGTCAGGTTGCGCGGCCGGTCCAGCGCGCCAGCCGGCGCTCCAGCGCGCGGGCCGCGGCGTTCATCAGCCAGCCGACGGTGCCGATCACCAACATGCCGAAGATCACCAGGTCCATCTGGAAATGCTCGCTGCCTTCGATCAGCGTGTTGCCGATGCCCTTGCCGGCCACCAGCAGGTATTCGGCGCCGATGGTCGCGAGCCAGGAATAGATGAGCGCGAGGTACACGCCCGTGAAGATCGACGGCAGCGCGGCCGGCAGCACCACCTGCGTGACGGTCTGCCAGCGCGTGAAGCCGTACACCCGCGCCACCTCCAGAAGCCCGGGCGGGACGGTGCGGATGCCGTCGCAGGTGTTCACCACCACCGGCACCAGCGCGGCCAGCGACAGGAACACCACCTTGGCCACGTCGCCCAGCCCGAACCACACCGAGATGAGCGGAATCCACGCGAACAGCGAGATCTGCTTGAAGGTGTTGAAGCTGGGGCCGACGATGCGGTTGAAGAGCGGCGACAACCCCAGCAGCGCACCCAGCAGCAGGCCCGACACGGTGCCGATCACGAAGCCCGTCGCCTCGCGCGCAAGGCTGGCGCTCAGCGCCCGCCACAGCCGACCGGTCACGACCTGGTCGACGGCGGTGTCGAACACCTTGGCCGGCGACACCAGCAGGGCCGAGTTGGCGATGTCCAGCGACGACAGCAGCCACCACAGCGCGATGGCCGCCACCGGCAGCACGAAGCCGCGCCAGCGGCTGCGATCGGCCGGGCGCAGCGGTTGCACGGCGGCCAGCTCCGCCGCGTCCCTGGCACTTTCTCTTGCCGTGCCGCTCATCGCGCGCCTCCGGGCCGGTGCCGATGGGCCGCGGCCTCCAGGCGGTCGAGCAGCCGATCGATGGCATAGCCGATGGCACCCACCACGATCACCGCGGCCATCACCAGGTCGAGCTGGAACAGCTGGCGGCCGTAGACGATGAGGTAGCCCAGCCCTTCGCTCGACGCCACCAGCTCCACCACCACCAGCGACAGCCAGGCCTTGGTGAAGCCCAGCCGCACGCCGGTGAAGAGCGTGGGCACCGCGTGCGGCAGCACGATCTCCAGCACCTGCTGGCGCCGGTTGTAGCCGTACACCTGGCCGACCTCGCGCAGCGCCACCGGCGTCTGGCGAAAGCCCTGCAGCGTGTTGAGCGCCACCGGCACCATCGCGGCCTTGGCGATGAGGATGTACTTCAGCGGCTCGCCGATGCCCACGATCAGCAGCACGAAGGGCAGCCAGGCCAGCACCGGGATCTGCACCAGCGCGTTGAAGCTCGGCAGCACATAGGCCTCGAAGCGCCGCGACAGTCCCATGGCCGCGCCCAGTAACAGCCCGAGCGAGGTGCCGATGGCAAAGCCCACGCCCACGCGCGTGAAACTGGTGCTCACGTGCAGCCACAGGTCGCCGTTGAGGGCCAGGTCGCGCAGCGTCTCCCACACGAACTGCGGCGGGGGCAGCACTTGTGGGGAGATCCACCCTTGCTCGGCGCCGGCGAACCACAGGGCGATGAGGCCGAGGGGCAGGAGCCAGGGGAGCGCGGCGTCGCCGAGTCGGGCGGCGATGCGGCGCCAGGGCAGCGGCGCGCGTGTCGTCGGGGTGTCGTCGCGTTCGAGGACGGCCGACAGTTCGGCTTCGGCGCTCATCGGTGTTGCTCCGTCTCCCGCAAGCGGGAGAGGGGACAAGAAAATGCACTCATTTCGCCGCGACCGATTGACCCGCCTTCGGTTGCCCCTTGGCATCGAAGGCCGTCCAGTAGTTCTCCAGCCCCTGCTTCTTCAACGCCGCCTTCAGGTAGCGCGTGTCGAACCAGTCGTCGACCGACACCTCCCGGCGGATCAGCTTGAGCTTGAGCGCATCGGCCACCACGGCCTTGTAGCGGGCGACGATGAAGTCGTCGACCAGCGGCGAATTGCGCGCGGCCAGCGGCTGCTGGTCGAACTCGGCCGCCCACGAGGTCACCGGCGTTCCGCTGCGCGCCCAGATGCCGAACAGCTCGTCGCGGTTCTTCTCGTCCGACGACCAGCGTGCCGCGCGCACGAACACATCGACCACGCGCTGCACCTCGGCCGGGTTGGCCTGCTCGAACTCGCTGCGCACCAGCAGCGAGGCCTGCCGCGTGAGGGCCGGGTCCTTGCCCTGCGTGGAATACACCACCTTGGCCAGCCCCGCGTCGCGCACCTTGAACCACTCGTAGCCGCCGAAGGCCGCGTCCACGCCGTTGGACACCAGTGCGGCCTGCGCGCTGCCCGCGTCCAGGTTCACGCCCTTGACGTCGCGCTCGGCCAGCCCGCTCGCGGCCAGCACGTTGATGGCGACCAGGTGCCCGTTGGTGCCGCGAAAGATCGACACGTTGCGTCCCTTCAAGTCCTTGACCGACTGGATGTCGGACTTGGGTGGCGTCACCAGGTACAGGTTGTTGCGTGCGCCGCTCACCATCAGCAGCTTGGTCTTCAGCCCATTGGAGCGCCCGACGATCTGCGGCAGGTCGCCCTGGTAGGCGAAGTCGATCTGCTTGTTCGACAGTGCCTCGTTCACCGCCGGGCCCGCGCCCTTGAAGAACAGCCACTCGACCTTGATGCCCGAGGCCTTGAACTCGTCTTCCAGCCAGTTGTTGCTGCGCGCCACGCCGCCGGGCGAGCCGCCGAAGGTGACCGGGTCGCCGCCGCCGGCCGATGCGACGCCGATGCGGATGGTGTCGGGCGCGGCATGGGCCGAAGCGGCAAAAGCCAGCGCGAGCGTTGTGGCCCAGCGCGCAAGACGTGCCGTGCCGTTCATTTCGCTTCCTTCAGCGCGAGCTTGCGGCCCACTTCGGTGCCTTCGAAGAAGCGCGGGTTGGCTTCGGTGTAGAAGCGGTGCGGGTTGCCGAAGACGAAGGCCTTGAAGTCCTCCGCCGAGATCACGCCCTGCTGCACCAGGTCCCAGGTTTCCGCGAGCGGCTCGGTGAACTCGGGCACGTCCCAGTGGCCCACGTCGGACGACCAGATCGCATTGATCTTGGTGCCCAGCGGATTCACCCTGGTGTTGAAGGCCGCAGCCACCGTGCGGTCGTCGGCCTCGGAGCCGAAGTAGAAGTTGTTCACCCATCGGTCGCGGATGTCTTCCACCTTCTCGATGCCGGCCAGCGCGAAGTCGTCGATTTCGGACTCGTTCGGCTCGCGGCTGTGGGGCAGCGCCGAAATGCCCAGGCTGTCGCGCAACAGGGTCGACTTGTCGAGCGTGCGGCCCTTGACGAAGTCGCCGCCGTAGCGCTCGAACAGCGAGGCGAGCAGCTCGATGTCGGCCTCTGCCGGATCGTAGTTGCGCACCGCATGCTTGTTGCGCTTTTCCCAGCGGTCCACCAGGTGCGTGTAGACGTGCGAACCCCAGTCGGCGCCGCCTTCGAGCAGGCCCACGCGCAGGTCCGGAAAGCGCCGCGTCACGCCGCCGAAGAACAGCGCCTTGGCAAAGGCCTGCGAGCCGTCGGCGAAGTGGCCGATGTGGTTGTTCATGTAGTTGCTGATCGACTGCCGCCCGGTCCAGCCCTGGCTGCCGTAGTGCGTGGTCACCGGCACGCCGAGCTCGACCACCTTGGCCCAGAAGGGGTCGTAGTCGTGCTCGCTGTCGATGCCGTAGAAGTCGATGTAGCCGACCTGCTTGGCGATGTCGGGGTGCTCGGCGGCGGGGTACTTCTCGGCAATGGCGCGAATCGGCCGGCGCACGCCACCGGCGATGTTGATCACCTTCAGGCCCAGCGTCTTCACCGCGAACTCCAGCTCCTCGATGCCTTCCTGCGGCGTGTGCAGCGGAATGCCCGCCACCGGCGTCAGGCGGTCGGCGTAGGGGCGGTACTGGTCGGCGTGGAAGTGGTTGATGGCGCGGTGCAGCGGCTGGCGGTATTCGCTGCCGGCTGCGGCGGGCGAGAGCACGTCGTTGGGGAAAAGAATCGAATAGTCCGAGCCCTGCTCGCCCAGGCGCTCATGCAGCAGCGCGGGCAGCGTGTAGGTGGCCAGGTCGTACGTGTTGCGCGTCACGCGGGCCCACCAGGGGGCGCGCAGCGTGCGGTGGAACTGGCGCTCCTCGGCGCTTTGCTGGTACCAGTCCTTGCCGCCGCCGTTGCGCGTGACGAAGCGCCCGCCCAGCGCCTTGCGCAGCGCATCGACCAGCTTGTTGCCGCCGTACTGGGCCACGTAGTCCTCCAGCACGGGGGCGAAGTCGTTGACGTGGACATCCGTGTCGATCACGGGATGGTCGAGGCCGGCCTTGACGGCGGCGGAGCGCGATGCGTGCACGCGGTTCAAACGATCGTTCATCTGTGGGTTCCTCGGTGACCGACTCAGTGGAAGAAGGAACGCCGCAGGCTACGCGCGGCCTGCGCGCTTGCCAAAGAAGGGTTTGGCTGTTGCTTAGGCAAAGCTCGCATTAGGAGAGAACGGGGCGCTCGGGAACCTCGGGATGGCCGCGGCAAGCGCCGCGGTGCATGCATGGCGCGGCTGGTCGGTCGTCGAGGAGCAGCGCAAACCGGCGCTGGGCGCATCAAGGATCGTTCGCGGCCGCGGCCTGCTCGATCACCGCGCGCACCAGCGGCGGTGCGAACGACTCGATGAAGGCATACACATAGCTGCGCAGGTAGCTGCCGCGGCGAACCGCCAGCTTGGTCTGGTTCTCGCCGAAGAGATGGCCCGCGTCGAGCGCGCGCAGCGGCGTGTCGCGGCCGGCGTCGTAGGCGAGGTCGGCCACGATGCCCACGCCCATGCCCAGCGCGACGTAGGTCTTGATGACGTCCGCGTCCATGGCGGCCAGCACGATGTCCGTGGCGAGGCCTTCGCGGGCAAAGGCCTCGTCGATGCGCGAACGCCCGGTCAGCCCGTTGTCGTAGGTGATGAGCGGCCATGCCGCGAGCTGATCGAGCGTGAGGGGCCCCGCGCCCCCCAGCAGCGGATGTCCGATGGGCGCAATGACCACGTGGTTCCAGCACCGACAGGGCAGCACCAGCAGTTGCGGGTAGTCGCTGAGCGCTTCGGTGGCGATGCCCACGTCGACCTCGCCGTCCAGCAGCATCTGCGCCACCTGCTTGGGCGAGCCTTGGTGCAGCTGCAGCGTGACCCCCGGAAACCTGCTGCGAAACGCCTGCACCGCGGCGGGCAGCGCATAGCGTGCCTGCGAATGCGTGGTGGCCAGCGACAGCACGCCTTGCTGTTGCGACAGGAAGCTCTGCCCCGCCTCGCGCAGGTTTCGGCTTTCGGCGAGCACGCGCTCGATGATCGGCAGCAGGTGGTCGCCGGGCGGCGTGAGTCCGGTGAGCCGCTTGCCCGAACGCACGAAGAGCTCGATGCCGAGTTCCTGCTCCAGGTCACGAATCTGTCGGCTCACGCCGGACTGGGATGCCCGCAGCGTCTGCGCCGCCTCGGTCAGGTTGAAGCCGCTTCGAACGGTCTCCCGCACGGAGCGCAGTTGCTGGAAGTTCATGGACAGGTAGGAGCGGAGTCTGCGTTGTCTCTGTGGGGCGCGGCAGTGTGAACCTGCATCGGCCTGCGAGTGTGGGTTGCGCACGCGCTCGCGGCCAAAGAAGAAATGCGGCTATGGATATGCGCTCGTGGGCATCGGTATCGGGGCGCTGTTGTTCAGGGCGCCCTGAACGACAGCGCCCGGAACAACAGCACCGCTGCCATCCACTCAGGAGTGGCAGACCAGCCCGTCCTTGAGCAACGTGATCTCGAACTGCAGGTTGCCCGCGCGCGCGCTGCGCGCCTTGGCAAGGGTGCCGTCGGCACGCCATCGGCGCAGCGCCGTCGCCAGGTAGTCGCGCGACAGCGCATCGCCCTCGGCCAGCCGAACCGATGCGTCGCTGCGCGATTGCAGGCCCTGCGCCAGCGGCTTGTAGAAGCGCCACTCCTCGTTGCGCATCAGCCGTTCCAGCACCTCGCCGTCTTCGGCCAGGGCCGCGCATTCGCCCGCCATGAAGGCCGAGGCCGCATGCACCGACGACGGGTAGCTGCGCGGCTGTGCGCCGTAGCGTTGTGCCACCGCACCCGCATAGCCGGAGCCTTCGCCCACGCAGACCGACGCGCCGCGCAGCGCGGCCTCGTCCTGCAGACGGCCGTGCCGTAACGCCACCACGAGACCGCGGCCCGTGTCGTAGCTGCCCGGTGCCGCGGCAATGCCCTGCTGGCGCACCTCGTCGGCCGCCACCCCAGCCATCAACAGGTCGATGCGCCCTTCGCGCAAGGCGGCTTCCCGCTCGTCGGGTGCCAGGCCGACCAGCCTGAGCTTCACGCCCAGCGCGTCGGCCAACTGGCGCGCCAGCGTGGCGTCGAAGGCGTCGGGTTCGGGCGGGGTGGGCGCCTCCGGCGGGGCGGGGCGCGGATAGCGGCGCACGCCGACGACCAGTTCGCCGCGTGCCACTGCGCGGTTCAGCACCGGGCCCTTGGGCATGTCGGCCAGCGGCGGCGTGGTGTCCAGCAGCCGCAGCCACGTCAGCGATGCGGGCAGGCGCGCGTCGGTGGGGTCCACGAACGCCCACGAGCCGCCGATGCTGCCCAGTGCCGTGAGGGCCGACAGGGCCAACGTCACCGCCAGCACCGTGCCGGTCGCGGCGCGCGTGCGGCTGTGCAGGCCAGCGTGCTTGCGTTCATTCATCGAGGCTCAACCCCACGCGCCAGCGCAGCAGGCGGCGCTCCAGCAGCGCCAGCAGGTAGTTCAGCAGCAGGCCCAGCACCGCCAGCATCAGGATGCCCGCGTACATGGTCGGGATCTGGAAGGTCTCCTGCGAGTTCAGCGTGAGAAAGCCCAGGCCCGAATGCGCGCCGATCATCTCGGCCGCCACCAGCGCGGTGATGCTGTAGGCGCCGGCCAGGCGCACGCCCGTGAAGATCGACGGCAGCGAGGCCGGGAGCACCACCTTGAAGAAGAGGAAGCGGCGCGACGCGCCCATCGACAGGGCCGAGTTCACCAGCAGCCGGTCGACCTGCTTCACGCCGCTCACCGTGCTCAGCAGCACCGGCCAGAACGAAGCCCAGAAGATGATCGCCACCTTCGACAGCTCGCCGATGCCCAGGAACAGGATGAACACCGGAAACAGTGCGAAGGCCGAGGTCTGGCGAAACAGCTGCAGCACCGGATCGACGACGGCCGCCAGCCGCTTGAAGCCACCGACCAGCAGGCCCAGCACCACGCCCGCGCTGCTGGCGAGCACCAGCCCCCACAGCGAGCGCTGCAGGCTGGCCGCCACGTGTTTCCACAGATGGCCGTTGTCGAGCAACTGCCCTATGGCGGCCAGCACCGCCGACGGCGGGCTCAGGTAGGCGTCGCTCACGATGCCCAGGCGCGGCAGCGCTTCCCACAGCAGCAGGAACAGCACGATGCCGATGCTGCGTTCGGCCCAGCGGAGCGCGCCGCGGGCAAACTTGAGGAGGCGGCTGGGCGGGCTGACCGCTGGGGCGTCGAGCACGGCGCTCATTGCATGACCTCTGTGGTCGGCTGTCGCTCCCTCCCCCTCTGGGGGAGGGCTGGGGTGGGGGCAAGCGGCGTATCAAGCGGCAGCGGCGTTGCAACGGCCGCGTGCCCCCATCCCGGCCTTCCCCCAGGGGGGGAAGGAGAAAATCCGAACGCGCTCATGACGCCACCCCTTCCGGCAACCGCGGCCGCAACCCAACCTGCACTTCATCCTTCAACACCTCCCACGCCTGCTGCCGCAGCGCCGCGAACTCCGCCGTGTGGCGCAGCTCCGCGGAGCGCGGCCGCGCGAGCGGGATGTCGATGATGTCCTTGATGCGCCCGGGCCGCTGCGTCATCACAGCCACCCGGTCCGACAGGTACACCGCCTCTTCCAGGCTGTGCGTGATGAACACGATGGTCTTTCGGTGCTGCTCCCAGATGCGCAGCAGCTCGCCCTGCAGCACCTCGCGCGTCTGCGCGTCCAGTGCGGCGAAGGGCTCGTCCATCAGCAGCACGTTGGGCTCGTAGGCGAGCGAGCGCGCAATGGCCACGCGCTGCTTCATGCCGCCGGAAATCTCGTGCGGGTAGCGCTCGCCGAAGCCGTGCAGGCCCACCAGCTCCAGGTACTCCTGCGCGGTGCGGCGGCGCGCCGACTTGCCCATGCCGCGGATCTCCAGCCCCACGGCGATGTTGTCGAGCACCGACAGCCACGGAAAGAGCGCATAGCCCTGGAACACCACGCCCTGGTTGCGGTTGATGCCGGCAATGGCCTGCCCGTCGATGGCGATATAGCCGCCGGTGCGTTCGGTCAGCCCGGCCAGGATGCCCAGGAAGGTCGACTTGCCGCAGCCCGAGGGGCCGAGCACCGAGAGGAACTCGCCCTCGCGCACCTCGAGGTCGAAGCCCTCGAGCACGCGCACGCGTTCACTGGCGCCGCGCGCCGCGTAGTCCATCCGCACACCGCGGGCGCTGATCTTGATGCTCATCGGGTCAGGTCTTCGGGGGCTGCGGCTGTTGCTGCTGCGCGTAGGGGTTGAACTCGTTGGTGTAGACCTCCTTCACGGAGACCTTGCCGGCCGCGATCTTTCCTTCGGACTGCAGGATGTCGACGTAGTACTGGATCGGCGGCTCGGTCACCACCAGGTCCTCCACGTAGGCGTAGCGGTCCACGTTCTTCAGGTCCATGTTGATGCGCTTGGCCACCAGCTTGCGTGCCTCTTCCGGGTTGGCGTTGACCCAGTTGCCGGCCTTCGCCAGCGCGGTGACCACGTCGCGCACCGACTCGGGATGCTCGCGGATGAACTTGCCGTGCGCGCTGTAAGGCGCCATGCCGCCCAGGCCGCCGTCGAGGTCGAAGTCGCTCCACAGGCGCAGCAGCTGGTCGGCGTTCTCGGCGCGGCCCGAGAAGGGCGCGTGGATGATGGCCAGGTCGGTGTTGCGCGTCACCAGCGTCTGCTCGGCTTGCTCGTCCGGGATGACCACGAAGTTGATCTTGTTCACGTCCACGTTGTGCTGGCGCAGGTACTTCTTGGTGACGAACTCGGCGCAGGCGCCGAAGCTGTTGAAGCCGACGGTCTTGCCTTCGAGGTCCTTGGGCGTGCGAATGCCCGAGTCCTTGCGCACGAAGTACTTCATGTGCGGCGCCTCCTGCAGCGTCTTGCCGCCTGCGGCCACCACCTTGAGGTCGGCGCCCGAGGCGATGGCCGAGATGACGAGCGGCACCATGCGGCTGCCGAAGTCGATCTCGCCCGTGCCCACCAGCGGAATGATCTGCGGCGCAGCGATCTTGCCGACGTACTGCGGGCGCGTGTTGGTGCCCTCGAAGTAGCCGAGCTGGTCGGCCAGGTAGATCAGGTCGAACGAGGGGTTGTCTGGGTACTTGAAGGCAACCTTCTCGCCGGTCTTCTTCACCACCGCCGGGCCGCTGGAAGCAGCGCTCTTGTCGTCGCCGCGCGAGCAGCCGGCAAGCCCCAGGCCGCCGAGACCGCCGATGGCCGTCAGCGACGCGAGCGTCTTGAGCGCCAGGCGCCTGGAAGGGATGGCGCGGTCGGGGAGGGCAAGGGGCTGCTCGATGGGCATGGTGGCGCGCTCCGGCACGGGAGCGTTCGATGGGTTGGGAAGCAGGCATCGTAGAAAGCGCCTCGCACGCCATCAACGAAGAAAACCGCGCATGAATATGCGGTGCGGTGCGGTGCGGTGCCAGCGTGTGCGCGTGCATCGAAGCCAAAGAATGAAAGCGAATCAGCGTATGCGATTTACGTGCTTTGGCTTGCGCGCCGCGTCGCCAAGAATGGCAGCTCTTGCCTTCGAGGGTGAGTGTCTCCTGGTCGCCGGAAAGCGGCGACGGTTCGCGGGCCCTTCGGGGCCCGCACTTTTCCTTGCAGCCAACTTCCAGCCGATCAGGCCAGTCCATGACATCTGCGTCGCCTTCGAACCAAGACCATTTCGCGCACGAAGCACTGCGCCTGCTCGGCCCCGCGCCCGCCAACTGGGTGCCGGCGCATGAAGGCGTGGACCACAACGTGCTCATCGTCGGCAGCGGCCAAAGCGGGAGCGCGTTCGCCTTCGCGCTGCGGCGCGCCGGCATCGGCGGTGTGAGCGTGATCGACGCGGCCGGCGGCGCGGGCCAGGCGGGCGTGTGGCTAACGCGCGCGCGCATGCACAAGCTGCGCACGCTCAAGAACCTGGTCGGGCCCGAAGGCCCGGTGTCGGCGCTGGGCTTCCAGGCCTGGTACGAATCGCGGCACGGGCAGGAGGCCTATGCGGCCATCGACCGCATCGGCCGCACCGATTGGGCCGAGTACCTCGACTGGTTTCGCGGCGTGACCGGCACTACCGTGCGCTACGGCACGCGGCTGGTGCGCTTCGAGCCCGTGCAGGGCGGCGCGGTGCCGCATTTCAGGCTGCACCTCGAAGTGGACGGCGTCGAGCGCGTGGAGACCGCGCGCAAGCTGATCTTCGCCAACGGCGTGGCCGGCAGCGGCGCGCCCTTCATTCCCGACCTGCTGTCGAGCGCGGTGAGCCAGGGCCTTGCGGCCCACACCGGCCAAGCGATCGACTTCAAGGCGCTGTCGGGCAAGACCGTCGCGGTGGTCGGCGGCGCCGCATCGGCCTTCGACGCGGCCGCGGTGGCGCTGGAGAGCGGCGCCGCCGCCGTGCACCTGTTCGCGCGGCGCGACCGCATCGCCGCCACGCCGGTGGCGCGGGTGCGCGGCTACCCCGGCTTCTACGACAACTACCTGTCGCTGCCCGACGCCACGCGCTGGCACCACGCGTCGCGTTATCGCCGGCTGGGCACCACGCCGCCGCCGGACTCGGTGCAGCGCGTGCTGAAATTTCCCAACTTCCACCTGCACCTGGGCGCGCCATGGCAAGGGGCGCAGGTGCAGGGCGCCCAGGTGGTGGCCTCGGTGCATGACGAGCGTTTTCACTTCGACTTCGTGATCGCGGGCACCGGCTACACGCACGAACTCTCGCAACGGCCCGAGCTGGCCGGCATCGCCGACCTGGTGCTGCGCTGGCGCGACCGCTTCCAGCCGGGCGCCGACGAGCGCGACGACGAACTGGGCGCGGCGCCTTACCTGGGTGCCGGGCTCGAATACATCGAGAAGACGCCGGGCACCGCGCCCTGGCTGCGCGACATCCACACCTACAACCCGGGCGGCTTCGCCAGCACCGGCCTGCCGCTGGGCGACGTGCCGAGCATCCGCGGGTATGTGCCTGCCGTGGTGCGCCGCATCAGCCAAGACCTGCTGCACACCGACCTGGCCTTGCACGAGGCCCGCACGCGGGCCGATGTGCCGGCGGACTTCGGCGAAGCGTTCTACGCCAGCGCCCTCTGGCAGGGCGGCGCGCAACGGCTCGCGGCCTGAGCGTCGAAGAAGCCCCGTCCCTGTGCCGCTTCGGCGCGCAGGGTGTCAGCGCAGCGTGATGCCCGCCGTCTGGATGGTCTTCGCGTAGCGCACGCGCTCGCCCGCGAGCGTGCGGGCCATGTCCGCGGGCGTGCCGCCGGCCACCTTGAAGCCCATGTCCTCGAGCTTTGCGCGGGTCTCGGGCGCGGAAATCACGGCCTCGATGTCGCGGTTGATCTTTGCCACCACCGCGGCCGGCGTGCCTGCGGGCGCGAAGTAGCCCTGCCAGCTCTCCACCGAGAAGCCGGGCAGGCCGGCCTCGGCCATCGTCGGCACGTCGGGCAGGGCGGCGGACCGGTACGGGGTGGTCACGGCCAGCGCGCGCAGCTTGCCGGCGCGCACGTGGTCGGTCACGGCAGCCAGCGTGATCAGCGTGGCGTCCACGTGGCCAGCCAGCACGTCGAGCGTGGCCGGCCCACCGCCCGAATAGGGGATGTAGTTGACCTGCGCGCCGGTGTCCTGCGCGATCATTTCGTGCGCCACGTGGGCGATGCCGCCATTGCCGGGCAGGCCCAGGCTGATCGACTGCGGTTTCGCCTTGGCGCGCGCCAGATAGGCGCGAAAGTCGTTGATGCCGGTCTTGGGGTTCACCACCAATATCTGCGGGTTCACCACGGCCTTGATGACCGGCGTGAAGGCCTTCTGCCCGTCGTAGGGCAGGCGGTCGAAAAGAATGCCGTTGAGCGTCAGGCCTTCGCCCTGCTGCAGCAGCGTGTAGCCGTCGGCGGGCGCCTTGGCCACGCGCGCCGCGCCGATGGTGCCGCTGGCGCCGGCCAGGTTCTCGACCACCACCGACTGGCCCCAGCGTTCGGTCAGGCCCTGCGCAATGAGCCGTGTGAGCTTGTCGGCGCTGCCGCCGGCGGCCACGGGCACCACGATGTGCACCGGCTTCGAAGGGAAACCGGCCGCGTCGTCGGCAGCATGCGCCAGGGTGGTGAAGGCACCGAAACCGCTGAAGGCGAGGGCCGATGTGACCAGCGCGCCCAGCATGGCGCGGCGCGGGGCAAGAAAGGGGGAGTGTGTGTTCATGTGGCGGCCAATCTAGGAGCCGCACCGGCCGTTTCCAACGAAGCAAACCGGATATGCGTAGACGAAAAAGTTCGTTGGGCGCGCGCGGCGGCCGGCTTAGCCTGAACGTCGAATTGCCTTTGCCGTCCCCAGAAAGTCCCCCATGAGCCTCACCGACCTCCCCGTGGAAACCGCGGGCAACGACATTGCCAGCGCGCGTGCGCGCGCCATCGACGCCTTTCTGGCCCAGGCGCGCGGCCTGCTCGCCGGCACCGCGGACAAGCAGGCCCTGCAGGCCGTGGCCGATGCACTGATTGCGCTCGGCCAGCAGAAGTCGCTGTTCCCGGCCGACCATTTCCCCCTCGACGCGGCCCGCCCCGCGCAGGTCTACCGCCTGGCGGAAGACGCCGACGGCGGTTTCGCGCTGTACCTGTCGGCCGGCCTGGCAGGCAAGGCCCAGCCGCCGCATGACCACACGACCTGGGCGGTGATTGCCGGCGTGGAGGGCAACGAGCGCAACGTGCTCTACCGCCGCGAGAAAACCGCCGATGCGGCGCGCGACACGCTGGTGCAGACCTGCACCGTCGACGTGGCCGCCGGCAGCGCCGTGGTGCTGCTGCCGGACGACGTGCACACCATCGAGCTCATCGGCGGCCAGGACGGCCGCCATCTGCACTTCTACGGCCGTGCGCTGCAACTGCTCGACCGGCGCGTGGTGTTCGAAGGCACCGAGGGCGGGAGCTTCCGCCACTTCGCGCCGCCGAAGAACATCCGCCATCCGGCGGTCACGCCCCAGGCGCTGAAGGCCGCGCTGCAGGACGGCGAAGAGATCGCGCTGCTCGACGTGCGCGAGACCGGCGTCTTCGTGCGCAGCCACATCCTGCTGGCCGCCTCGGCGCCGTTGTGGCGGCTGGAAGTGCAGATCGACCGCCTGGTGCCGCGCCGCGGCACCCGCATCGTGCTGGCCGACGCCGACGAGTCGCTCGCCCACGAGGCCGCCGCCAAGCTGGTGCGCCTGGGCTGGCGCAATGTGTCGGTGCTGGCGGGCGGCACCGAAGGCTGGGCCGCCGCAGGCTACGAGCTCTTCAGCGGCAGCAACGTGCCGAGCAAGGCCTTCGGCGAGGTCATCGAGCACCAGAAGCACACGCCGTGGATCTCGGTGGACGAGCTGCATGAACGCGTGGAGCGTGGCGACGACATCGTGGTGGTCGACAGCCGCACGCCCGAGGAATTCGCCGACTTCAGCCTGCCCTTCGCGCACAGCCTGCCGGGCGCCGAGCTGGTCTACCGCATCCAGGAACTCGCGCCCCGGCCCGAGACGCTGGTGGTGGTGAACTGCGCCGGGCGCACGCGCAGCATCGTGGGCGCGCAGACCCTCATCGACGCGGGCATTCCCAACAAGGTGGTGTCGCTCAAGGACGGCACCATGGCCTGGCTGCTGGCGGGGCGCCAGCTGTCCCACGGCCGCGCCGCGCCGCTGCCCGAGCCGGGCGAGGCCACGCGCCAGAGCGCCCGCGCGCGCGCCGAAGACGTGGCGGCCCGCGCCGGCGTGCGCCGCATCGACGCGGCCACGCTCGCGCGCTTCGAGGCCGAGGCCGACGAGCGCTCGCTCTACCGCTTCGACGTGCGCACCCGCCAGGAATACGAGGCCGGCCATCTCGAAGGCTGGCGCTGGGCGCCGGGCGGCCAGCTGGTGCAGGCCACCGACGAATACGTGGGCACGCGGCGTGCGCGCATCGTGCTGGCCGACTGGGACGGCGTGCGCGCGCTGACCACCGGCGCATGGCTCGCGCAACTGGGCGGGCACGAGGTGTTCGTGCTGTCGCCGCCCGCTCTGCCGGTGCTGGTGCTCGGGCCCGAACCCGTGCGCGTGCTGGCGCTGCGTGCCTTCACCCCCGACATCGCGCCGCACGAGGCGGCAGCAGCGCTGGAGGCCGGCACCGCGGTGGCGTTCGACGTGGAGCGCCGCTCGGCCTTCGAACGCCGTCACGTGGCGGGTGCGCGCTTCGCGGTGCCCGACCGGCTGCAGGAGTTCATCGCCGACCTGCCCGCCTCGCAGGTCATCGTGCTCACCTCGTCCGACGGCGTGCTCGCGCGCACCGTGGCGGCCGAACTGGCGCAGCGCACCGGGCGCACGGTGCGCGCCATCGCGGGCGGTACCCAAGCCTGGGCGGCCGCGCGCCTGCCCACCGCCACCGGCCCCGAAGGCGTGTTGACCGGCGACGACGATCAGTGGTACAGCCCCTATGCGCATGCCGACCTGGCCAAGCGGGATGCCGGCTTCCAGCAGTACCTCGACTGGGAAATCGGCCTCGTGGCGCAACTGGAGCGCGAGGGCGACATGGGCATCCGCCTGGTCGCGCCGAGCGAGACGGTGGCGTCATGAACCTGCGCAGCGCAAGCCGCACGCTGGTGCGCACAGCATGGCAGGCCGTGCCGACCGTCATCGGCGTGATCCTTCTCAACTTCCTGCTGATGCAGTGGATTCCGGGGGACGCCGCCGATGTGGTGGCGGCCGAGTCGGGCTCGGCAACCGCGGAGAGCATGGCGCAGCTGCGCACGCACTTCGGGCTCGACCTGCCCGTGCTGCACCAGCTGGGCGCCTACCTGAACAACCTGGCGCATTTCAGCCTCGGCGTTTCGCCGCGCTACAACATGCCGGTGACCTCGCTCATCGGCGCGCGGCTGGGCAACACGCTGCTGCTGATGACGACGGCGCTCGCGTTCGCGCTGGCCATCGGCATCGCGGCGGGCACGGTCATGGCCACGCGCGTGGGCCGCTGGCAGGACCGCACGCTCTCGGTGCTGGCGCTGCTGCTGTATTCCACGCCGGGCTTCTGGCTGGGCCTGATGGCCATCGTGCTGTTCTCGGTGCACCTGGGCTGGCTGCCCACCGGCGGCAGCGAGAGCATCGGCGCGGGCTACACCGGCTGGACGCACGCGCTCGACGTGGCGCGGCACCTGGTGCTGCCGGCGCTGGCCATGGCCGGCTTCTACATCGCCATCTTCTCGCGGCTCACGCGCGCCGCGATGCTCGAGGTGGCGCGCCAGGACTTCGTGCGCACGGCCGAGGCCAAGGGCCTGCACCCGTGGACGGTCAACCTGCGCCACATCCTGCGCAACGCGCTGATTCCGGTCACCACGGTGGCCGGCATGCACTTCGGCACGCTGCTGGGCGGCGCGGTGGTGGTCGAGACGGTGTTCAGCTGGCCCGGCCTCGGGCGGCTGGCCTTCGACTCGGTGGCGGGGCGCGACTACACCGTGCTGCTGGGCGTGCTGCTGATGTCGTCGCTGCTGGTCATCGTGGCCAACATGCTGGTCGACCTGCTGCACGCGTGGCTGGACCCGCGCATCCAGGTGCGCTGAGCGCGCCTGCCGTTTCCCTCTTCCGAATTCCGGGCTTTCAAAGCTTTCGATGTCCACACCTTTCACACTCGATTCCGCGTTGGCCAATCCGCCGGCACACCCGCCGGCGCCGCCTGCCACCCGCCGCCCTGAACCACCTCCTGGACCTGTCGCGCCGGTTGTCCCTGTCGCCAAGGCCGCCGTGGATGCGAAGCCGGTCTCCAGCCGCCACGCCGCGTTGCGCGCCTTCCTGCGCAACCCTGCCGCCGTGGCGGGCGTGGTGCTGCTCGTGTTCATGCTCATCCTGGCGCTGCTCGCACCGTGGCTCTACCCGGGCGACCCGCTCGACATGGTCGCGCCGCCGCTGCTGTGGCCGGGCCAGGACGGGGCCTATCCGCTGGGCAGCGATTCGCTGGGCCGCGACGTCATTGCCGGCATTGCGCACGGCGCGCGCGTGTCGCTCGCGGTGGGCGTGGTGGCCGCCGTGCTGAGCCTGGTGATCGGCGTGCTCGTGGGCGCCACGGCCGGTTACTTCGGCGGCCGCATCGACGACGTGCTGGTGCGCATCACCGAACTGTTCCAGACCATGCCGTCGTTCCTGTTCGTGATCGTGGTGGTGGCCATCGGCCAGCCCTCGGTGCCGGTGATCGTGTTCGCCATCGGCCTGGCGTCGTGGCCGGTGATCGCGCGGCTGGTGCGGGCGGAGTTCCGTGCGCTGCGCGAGACCGAGTTCGTGCTGGCCGCCCGCAGCCAGGGCTTCAGCCATGCACGCATCATCTTCCAGGAGATGCTGCCCAATGCGTTGCCGCCGGTGATCGTGACCACCTCGGTGCTGGTGGCGAGCGCCATCCTCATCGAGTCGGCGCTGTCCTTCCTGGGCATGGGCGACCCGAACGCGGTGTCGTGGGGCAGCATGATCGGGCAGGGCCGCGAGCTGCTGCGCACGGCGTGGTACCTCACGGCGTTGCCGGGTGCGGCGATCGTTTTGACGGTGCTGGCGCTCAACCTGGTGGGTGACGGCCTCAACGATGCGTTCAACCCCCGTTTGAGGGGGCGTTGAGATGACGCTCGAACAAGTCAACCCTACGTCACCGCTGCTCGACGTGCGCGAGCTGGACGTTTTCTTCCACGGATCGAACGGCCCCATCCAGGCCGTTCGCGGGCTCGACCTGACATTGCAGCGCGGCGAAACGCTGGCACTGGTCGGCGAGTCGGGCTGCGGCAAGTCGACCACCGCGCTCGCGCTGCTGCGCCTGCTCGCGCCCGGCGCCGTGCTGCGGGGCAACATCCACTTCGACGGGCGCGACATCCTCGCGCTGTCGCCGGCCGAGCTGCGCGAAGTGCGCGGCCGCGAGATCGCGATGATCTTCCAGGAGCCGATGACCTCGCTGAACCCGGTGCACACCATCGGCGCGCAGATCGAGGAGACCCTGCGCCGGCACGAAAAACTGTCGGCCCTTGCGGCCCGCAAGCGCGCCATCGAACTGCTCGACCTCGTGCGAATTCCCGAGCCGCACCAGCGCATTGACGACCATCCGCACAACCTGTCGGGCGGCCAGCGCCAGCGCGTGATGATCGCGATGGCCGTGGCCTGCAAGCCGCGGCTGCTGGTGGCCGACGAGCCCACCACCGCGCTGGACGTGACCATCCAGGCGCAGATTCTCGAGCTGCTGGACGGCCTGCGCCGCGAGCTCGACATGGCGCTGCTGCTCATCACGCACGACCTCGGGCTGGTCGCCCAATGGGCCGATCGCGTGGCGGTGATGTACGGCGGAGAGAAGGTCGAGGAGGCGCCTACGTCGAAGCTCTTCGCCGCGCCGTCGCATGCCTACACCCGGGGGCTGCTCGGCGCGTCGTTGCATGCCGGCAGCTCGCTGCACTACGCCGATGCGCGGTTGCCGGAGATTCAGACGCGCCTCGACCCTCTGACCGGCGTGCGCGGCTTTGCGTTGCACGTACCGGCGCCGCGTTCGACCGTGCGTGCCTTGCCGGTGCGTGCGGCGGCGGGTGAACCTTTGCTGTCGGTGCAGGAACTGCGCACTGACTATCCGCAGCGCGGAGGAGGCGTGCTGCATGCGGTGGACGGGGTGTCCTTCGACATCCGTGCAGGTGAAACCGTGGGGCTCGTTGGCGAATCAGGCTGCGGCAAATCGACGCTTTCGCGGACGTTGCTGCGGCTGGTGAATCCGACGTCGGGCCGCATCGTGTTCGATGGCATCGACATTGCGCCGCTGTCCGAGAAGGCTCTCAAGCCTTGGCGGCGCCGCGTGCAGATGGTGTTCCAGGATCCGTACGCATCGCTGAACCCGCGGCGCAGCGTGTTCGACATCATCGAGCCGGTGCTGAAGGTGCACGGCGTGTCGGAGCGGGCGGAGCGGCACAACCGCATCGCGGCGATTCTGGAGCGGGTGGGGTTGCCGGCGGATGCGGGGCGGCGCTTTCCCAACGAGTTCTCGGGGGGGCAACGCCAGCGCATCGGCATCGCTCGTGCGCTGGTGCTGCGGCCTTCGCTGGTGGTGCTCGACGAGCCGGTGTCGGCGCTCGATGTGTCGGTGCAGGCGCAGATCCTGAACCTGCTGGTCGAGCTGAAGGAGGATTTCGGGTTGTCGTATCTCTTTATCTCTCACGATCTTTCTGTGGTTCGCTATATCGCCGATCGTGTGATGGTGATGAACAAGGGGCAGATCGTGGAGACGGGCAGCCATCGGGATATATGGGATCGGCCGCAGCATCCGTATACGCGCAGCTTGATTGCTGCTGTGCCGGGGGCGGAGCAGCGGAAGGCTGCTTGAGCTTCCTGGCTTCGTTGGCTCTTTGGGGGGTGTCGGCCGGGACTCGCCCCGGCGGGCGACTTACTTTCTTTTGCTTCGCCAAAAGAAAGTAAGCAAAGAAAAGGCGACCCC